>NZ_JBIPCR010000012.1:0-188096 GCF_044007335.1 Flavobacterium sp. FlaQc-48
TTCCAATTAATGGCCATAATCCTTTTTCAATTGAAGTCCTCAAAGCGAATGCATCAAGTACAATTGGATACTTTTTAATTTCTTCTAATGATAAAATTTGGTTCCTTGACGTAACTGCCAAAATAGCTATATCCGGATCGTGATACATTCTTACATAACCATATCGCTGGTTTAAAGTGTCTAATGGTACGGCATATACGTCTCCAATTTTTACCTGATGTTTTCTTTTCTTGGTCATTTTTTATTTTTTTTATTTTTCGATATGATGATATAGCGTTGGGTTTAGGTTAATTTCTTCGATAAGATGCTCATCAGTTAATTTTTTATATTCAGGTAAATTGTCATATTCACCAAATTTTTCTTCAGATATAAAATGTCCCTTGTAGACAACCATTCTAACATCGGGTCGTATTTTTGAAACTTGTTTGCGAGGGCCAGGCCATTCTTCTTCTTCATTTTCAAAGGGAATATTTCCAATTAATGGCCATAATCCTTTTTCAATTGAAGTCCTCAAAGCGAATGCATCAAGTACAATTGGATACTTTTTAATTTCTTCTAATGATAAAATTTGGTTCCTTGACGTAACTGCCAAAATAGCGATATTAGGATCACGATACATTCGTACATAACCATATCGAAGGTTTAAAGTGTCTAATGGTACAGCATATACGTCTCCAATTTTTACCTGATGTTTTCTTTTTTTTGCCATTTTTTTATTTTAAATCATTGAAAGTTTTACTATTCTAAAAAAAAATGAACTTCATAGTTGTGTAATCAATTAAACTGTGAAGTTTATTAGTTTGAAATTTATTCAGATTAAAATACCTTCTTGGACAATCACAAAAAATGATTTGCCTTCAATATAAGTTTCATCCCCGAATGAAGCTTTTGTTTTTATCAAGTGGTTCAGATTCAATTAATTTTTCATAATTTTTATCTTCATTTTTGATTGCTGACTGTATCCGTTTAACTTCTTTATTTTCGGCTTCTTATTTGGTTGAGAGCCCACAGAAGGGACACTCAACCATAATAAAAATTTAACTTTTTTCCTTATAACGAAGTCTTCTTCTTTCATTACGTAATAAAAAAAGTTCGTTGACGGTATTTACATTTTACAACTTGTACATTTATCATGTCTTTAAGATGCTTTTTGTGTCAGATGTAAAAATGGATTTGCTTTATGGTCTAAATTTTCAATAAAACGATGTATCGCAGTTTTTGATGCTTCAATTGTATATTGAAATTCAGAATCAAAGAAAAAATCACGACAGATTATAGCTTCATTTGATGAATCGTAGATAGCTTCATCTGTTTCGTCCAGATTTGTATAATTGTATGTACAAGGGTATAGACGGCTTAATTCTGTAGTGACGTTGCTGAACCATTTATCAAAGATGCTTTTCTTTGGGGTAATATGGCGTGCCAGCAATACCAGTCCCACAAGTTCATTTTGCAAATAGAACGATCCTTTGCGATATCGTATGTCGATCATTCTCACATTCATCAGCGCAACCCATAGTGGTCCGTTTATATGGCCAGAAGCCGGAATTTCAAAATCGAGATCAAACACTAAAGGATCTGTTTGCTCCGGATTTTCGATAGAACACCAAAGTGCTTCAATACGTTTTTCTGTATCGTTTACACTTGTGGTATATCCTGTAAATCGCCAGTAAATCCATTCGAGTAATGCTGCTGTAAGCCCCACAGAAGCTTTATGGTTAATGCCTGACAATATAGTTTCTAATTCTTCATTTCCTTCTAAAGGATCTAAGATTAAATTCATTTTTTTTCTGGTCCATTTAAAGTCAATTGGATGCCCGATATTTTTTGCATTTAAAATGATTTGTGGTACATTTTTTAAACTTTTCATAATTATTAAGGTTAGTATTTGTAATCTTCTTTTAAGCTAATTGTTCTAAAATTTGACACTTTATTTAAATAGACAAATGTATATGGAGACTTGTTTTTTTTGTGTCACTAAACGTTTTTAAAGTAACAGAATAAGCTATTTTTTAAAGGTATACTGTTGATAATCAATATAATAAGAAAATTACTACAAATGATGATTCACCTGGTTTTGTTATAATGGGAAACGACATTAAATTTTAAAGTGCTGTTTTTTAGGTGTTTATTTTTATCGATTGGGTTTAGAACTTGTTTCAGGTTTCAAAATCGGAATCTTAGATTCCGATTTTGAAACCTGAAACCTGAAACCTGAAACCTGAAACCTGAAACCTGAAACCTGAAACCTGAAACCTGAAACCTGAAACCTGAAACCTGAAACCTGAAACCTGAAACCTGAAACCTGAAACCTGAAACCTGAAACCCGTTTACACCATTTCCTCCGGTTTTACCCAGGCATCAAAATCTTCCGGAGTTACATATCCTAAACGAACGGCTTCTTCTTTTAGGGTTGTTCCGTTTTTGTGAGCGGTTTGAGCGATTTCGGCTGCTTTATAATAGCCAATTTTAGTATTTAAAGCTGTTACTAGCATCAATGAATTGTCTACTAATTCTTTGATACGTTTGTAGTTTGGTTCAATTCCCTGGGCACAGTGCTCGTCGAATGAAACACAGGCATCACCAATTAAACGGGCCGATTGTAGAAAATTGGCTGCCATAACCGGTTTAAAAACGTTCAGTTCATAATGTCCCTGCATTCCGCCCACAGCAATGGCCATGTCGTTTCCTATAACCTGTGCACAAACCATTGTTAATGCTTCACATTGCGTTGGATTTACTTTCCCCGGCATGATAGACGACCCCGGTTCGTTCTCAGGAATATGAATTTCCCCAATTCCGGAACGAGGACCCGATGCCAGCATTCTGATATCGTTTGCTATTTTGTTTAAAGAAACAGCCAATTGTTTTAATGCACCATGCGTTTCAACAATAGCATCATGTGCTGCCAGTGCTTCAAATTTATTTTCGGCAGTAACAAAGGGATGGTTGGTAAATTTGGCAATATATTCGGCAACTTTTACGTCGTATCCTTTTGGAGTGTTCAATCCGGTCCCCACTGCTGTTCCGCCTAAAGCGATTTCAGATAAATGAGCCAGGGTGTTTTTTAATGCTTTTAATCCAAAAGATAATTGAGCAGCGTATCCTGAAATTTCCTGTCCTAATGTTAAAGGGGTTGCATCCATAAGATGTGTACGTCCAATTTTTACAACGGTTGCAAATTCAGCTGCTTTTTTTACCAAAGTTGCATGAAGTTTTTCAACTCCCGGAATGGTAGTTTCGAGGACCATTTTGTAAGCTGCAATATGCATTCCGGTGGGAAAGGTATCATTTGATGATTGAGATTTATTAACATCATCATTTGCTTTTATAAATTGTTCCCCTTCACCAATTTCGAATCCTTTCAAAACTTGTGCGCGATTAGCAATAACTTCATTGACGTTCATGTTGCTTTGTGTTCCGGAACCTGTTTGCCAGATAACGAGCGGAAATTGATCGTCTAATTTTCCTTCTAATATTTCATCGCAAACAGCTGCGATTGCATCTCTTTTTTCTATTGGTAAAACGCCTAAATCATAATTTGCATAGGCTGCAGCTTTTTTTAGATAGGCAAAACCTTCAATGATTTCCTGTGGCATAGAAGCCGAAGCTCCGATTTTGAAGTTGTTTCTTGAACGTTCTGTTTGGGCACCCCAATATTTATCGGCCGGGACCTGAACTTCGCCCATGGTGTCTTTTTCTATACGGTATTTCATTTTGTTTGTAAAATAGGTTGTTTATAAAAATGCATTTAAACTAAACTTCTTTTGAAAACGGTTTCCCCATCCCTGATGGAAACGGCATCTTTTTGTGGTGGGCTCCACCATAAAAGATACAGTGTACAGCAGGAAATAACTCCTGAAAATACTTATGTTCTTGTATTTGAACTTCTTCTGTTTAAATGGGGCAACGGCAAAGAAAAACAGCTTATTTAAAATGAGTATAAATATACGTATAAAAGTTATTTCATGAAAATTGATTTCGATTTTATTGCTAACGAAAAATATAAAACTTACATTTGTCCTTACATTCAAAAATTCCGGAAAACATGTTTGAATTTTCACAGTACTTAGGTTTTTTACTTTTCTTGACCATACTAACTATAGGGTTTTGGTTGATGTTTTTCTTAGTTGGTTTCGTATCTTACTGGGTTACGGGAGCTAGCTGGGAATTGTTCAAAGAGAAAAGAGCAAAGAAAAGACAAGAACAATCAGTTAAATATTAATTAATTGATTTCGATAAAAAAGGACCCGTGAAAACGAGTCCTTTTTTTTATTGCAAAAAAATCCAAATCCCAATTTTATAAATGTACTGATAAATGACATTTATAAAATTGGGATTCGGATTTTTTTAATTTGGATTTTAACCTATGTTATCCGGGAAACTCTCCTCCGCCATCGCCTCCGCCATCATTTTTAGGTGCTGCATTCTTGTCTCTTTCACCTTTTGCTTTGTTGAAACGGTAAGTAAATGATAAATTGAATTGACGTTTACGAAATTGCATTTCGCCGTATGATGTTTGGTTTTCAAGATAAGTATACGACTTCATGATTCTGGAATTGAAAACGTCACTAATATTGAATGCAATGGTAGCTTTGTCTTTTAAAACATCTTTGCTTAAAGCAGTATTCATACCAAACTGACCTAAGTTCTTACCTTGTGCCGTTTTTTGTTCTCCATTATACATGGCGGTTAATTGCCAGTCGATTTTGTATGGTAAAGTAACTTTTGAGTTGATTCTTGCAAACCATGAATTTGCTTGATTGTCAAGGTTTTGTACTACTAAATCACCATTTGCATCTGTATAACTGTTTTCTCCGGTTGTTTTTACATTGTAAAGATTGAAGTTACTGTTTACTTTCCACCATTTGAAAGGGGTATAATTTATGGTAAATTCAAAACCAAATTTTTGTTCTTTTCCTAAGTTAATAGGTCGGCTTAAAATAACAGGAATACCGTTTACATTATCACCTGTAGGAGATCTCACAAAGCTGAAGACATCTTTAGTATCTTCAAAATAAGCTGAGGTATTAAAGGTTACTTTATCCCAACGTTTGATGTATCCGATATCGTATTTATCTGTTAAAGAGGGGTCTAAGTCAGGGTTTCCCTGAAAGATGTTAATGTTGCTGGAGTAATTTACCGCCGGATTCATGAAACGCCCTCTTGGTCTTGATAAACGCTTGCTATAACTTGCTGTAAAATTACTCTGATCTGAAATTTCATAACTAATAAATGCACTTGGAAATAAGTTGTTGTACTTTTTAGTATTGAAATCTTTTGTGTCTAATAAGTTTACCTGAATGTTGGTGTCTTCCCAACGTAAGCCAAATAAATAAGAGAACTTATTTACTTTAAAGCCGTATTGCGTGTATAACGCATTAATGTTTTCTTTGTATTCCAGAGTATTGGATAAACTGGGGATTGTTGCGCCTTGGTCATCAAGGACGTAATATCTGTTGTTTAAATCACCAAAACTTCCTTTGTACCCGGCTTCAAACTGACTTCCTTTGCCTAATGGTAAAACATAATCAGCCTGTACTTGTACTTGTTTCTGAACCTGATTGTTTAGTGTATTGTTAAAACTGTCAGAACCTGTAATAAGGCTGTTGCTGTCGTCTGTATTTCTTGAAACCGATAAATCAGCAGTTAATTTGTGACCTTTATCGTTGAAATTCTTGATTAAATTTGAGGTATACTCCACATTTTCGCTTCCGGTATCTCCGTTGTTTAAACGATAAGTAGAACCTGTGTAAGCGTGGGCAGCATCAAAATTATTGTAGTTAATTAAATCCCTGGTGTCACCTGTACTTTTTTGATAGTTAATTGCGTTAGTCCAAAAAGTATTGGGGGCAACAGTCCACTCTATACCGGCTCTTCCGTTAAATCCGTCTGAAGTCCTTTTTGTGTCACGGTCTTCGTCAAGGAAATTTTTAGTCGTACCATCAGCATTAAAATACTGAGAATTGGTTAAACCGGCTCCTTCACTTGTTCTGTGGTTGTATCCTGCAGTGGTGAAATAGTTGAATTTCTCTGTTTTATAGTTCAGGTTTGCGCTTAAACCATACGTTTCAGGAAGTCCTGTAGAGGCAATGAAAGTTCCGTTTAAACCCTGATTTTTTCCTTTTTTAAGAATGATGTTGATGATTCCTGAACCTCCTTCGGCGTCATAACGTGCAGAGGGGTTTGTAATTACTTCTACTTTATCAATAGCATCGGCAGGAAGCTGGCGTAAGGCTTCAGCAACATTTATAGCATTTGAAGGTCTTCCGTCGATTAAGATTCTGATGTTATCACTTCCTCTTAAACTTACATTTCCTTCGGTATCAACAGAAACAGAAGGTACATTGTCTAAAACGTCACTTACTGTTCCGCCTTTTACCATCATATCCTGCCCAACATTGTATACTTTTTTGTCCAGTTTTATTTCTACGGTCGATTTTTCGGCACGAATCACAACTTCATTTAATTGTGCAGCATCTTCAGATAGGTTTACAACTCCTAAATTAGTATCGCCCTGAATTTTTCTTCCTTTGATTTCAGTTGGTTTAAACGAAATAAATTCAACTTTAATGTCATAAGTTCCCGGAGCAACGGCTACGTCAAATTCACCTTTTGGATTAGTGATCCCGCCTGCAATGACTTTAGTGTCATTTGGGGCAGTAATTGAAATAGTGGCATATTCAAGAGGTTGTTTGCTTATTTTTTCGAAAACTTTCCCTGTAACTTTTACTTTATTTTGGGCCGGTGGTCCTTGTTGTGCATAGTTGTAAAAACCCGTAAATAAAAGTACAAGTAATACAGCAAATTTGATTTTTTTCATTGTTTATTTTGGTTTCAATTGCTCTTTAGACGGCAAATTTAGCTTTTGGTTTAAAGAGGTTACTCACAAAATAATGTTAATTTGATACTTTATAATCAGTCTAAAAAAGAGGCAACCAAATCGATATCACGCCCAATAATTGCCTGTCCGTTTTTTACGACAATGGGACGCTCAATCAAAATAGGATGATCTGCCATAGCCTGAATAATTTGTTCGTTATTCAATGTTTTTCCTTTGAAATTGTCAATCCATATTTTTTCCTTAATTCGCACTAATTGAATAGGCTGCAGGTTTAGCTTTTCAAGCAAAACTTTTAGTTCATCAAAACTTGGGGTTGCTGTTAGGTATTGAATAATCTCATATTCCTGTTTCGATTGTTCTATAAATGCCAGACAGGTTCTTGATTTTCCACAACGCGGATTATGATAAATTTGTATCATTCTGATTATATTTAAAAAGTTGTAAGATAATTGAGCTGAAAATTAGGTATTTTAGCAAGACCAAAAATAAGCTTTACTTATTAAAACAAATTCTCATTTTAAAATTATTATGTATGTTTTTAGAACAAGGAATCAAACCTCAGAATAAATTCTGGTTGTATCTTTTAGGATCAGTACTGATTATCATCGCTTCTTTTATTGGTCAAATTCCTTTTTCAGTTGCAGTGCTCTATAAAAGTTATAGTGCTAAAGAAGCTTTTCCAACAGATAATGCTGCTATAATGAAGATATTTGAACCAAATCTTACTTTGTTTTTGGTCATGATTTCGTTTGCATTTGCCTTTGCCGGAATTTATTTTGTGGTGAAGTATCTGCATCATCAAACCATCTTATCCGTTACGACATCCAGAAAGAAAATAGATTGGAGCCGTATTTTGTTTTCATTTTTTTTATGGTCTTTATTTTCTGTTTTAAGTTTTTGGGTAGTGTATTTAAAATCTCCTGAAAATTTTGTGTGGAATTTTAAATTAGTTCCTTTTTTGATTTTGGTTTTTGTGGGATCGATACTGATACCTGTACAAACCAGTACCGAAGAATATGTTTTTAGAGGATATTTGATGCAGGGATTTGCTAATTTGGCCCAAAACAGGTGGTTTCCTTTAATGATGACCTCACTTATATTTGGCTCGATGCATGTTTTTAATCCGGAAGTAGCAAAAATGGGGTATATCATCATGGTGTATTATATAGGAACCGGTCTGTTTTTAGGGATTATAACGCTGATGGATGAAGGCATGGAACTGGCTCTGGGTTTTCATGCCGCAAATAACCTGATAGGTGCTTTACTGGTCACTTCAGATTGGTCTGTTTTTCAAACGCATTCTGTTTTTAAAGATATGTCAGAACCATCTGCCGGTTTTGATGTCATTTTGCCTATAGTCGTAATTTATCCTATTTTGCTTTTTATCTTTAGTAAAAAATACAACTGGAGTAATTGGAAAGAAAAATTAGCAGGTAAAATAAATGTTGTAGAATCTTCAAATTAATAAATTCATGTCAAAATTAACACATAAAAATGTCCATAATTATTTTAAGTTAAATGGTTATCATTTAAGCGGAAAAGATTTATGTCAGGTAGGATATAGCTATATCAAGGAAGGAGATGTTTACGAAAGGGCAATCGGAGAGTTTTTACTGGATTGGTTCGATGATAAGGAATATATCGAAATGACAACTTCCGGTACGACGGGACTTCCTAAAGTAGTTCGGTTAGAAAAGCAAGCCATGATTCAGTCTGCATTAGCAACTGGAGATTTCTTTGGTTTAGAACCGGGCAACAGGGCTTTATTGTGTTTGCCAACGCAATTTATAGCAGGTAAAATGATGCTTGTCCGAAGCCTGATTTTAGGCTTGGATATTGATGTCGTATCGCCAAGTACAGCACCGCTTTTGTATAATAAAACGCAATATGATTTTGTAGCTATGGTTCCTGTACAGGTTCAGAACTCTATCGAAAAGCTTATAAATATCAAAAAACTAATTATCGGGGGAGCTAAAATAGACAGTGCTCTCGAAGAAAAACTTTTGCCCTTAAAAACTGAAATTTACGAAACGTATGGTATGACGGAAACCATTACTCATATCGCTGCAAAAAGAGTGGGAGAGAAGGCTTTTTCGATTTTGCCGAATGTAAAAATTTCAAAAGATGATCGGGATTGTTTGGTTATTAATTTGGCTTCTGTGTCTGATGAACCAATTGTAACGAACGATTTGGTCGAATTGATAAATGATAACCAGTTTATTTTTCTGGGAAGAATTGATAATGTGATTAATAGTGGAGGGGTAAAGCTTATTCCGGAACAAATAGAAGCAAAATTGATTGATAAAATCAGTAACCGGTTTTTTGTAACCGGGGTTCCGGACACTGTTTTAGGAGAAAAACTGATTTTAGTTATCGAAGGAGAAAAGCGGGAATTTGCTCCTGATTTTTTTGATGTTTTAGGAAAATACGAAAAACCAAAGGAAATTGTTTTTGTTCCGAAATTCAAAGAAAACGAAAACGGAAAATTATTGCGTAAGCCGAGCTTAGTTTAGGAAAAGCCGAAAAATAAAAATTCCAAATTCCAAAGGTAAAATTGGAATTTGGAATTTTAAAAAATTTGGAATTTAAATCGATTCTTTACGTTCTAATAACGCCATATAAAATCCATCAAAACCTGACTCTGAAGCCAGGATCTTACGATCTTTTATAAAAGTAAATTGCTTTCCGATTTCAGTTTTCAGGAACTTCTCTACTTGTTCCTGATTTTCTGATGGTAAAACGGAACATGTAGCATACACTAATTTTCCGCCTGGTTTTACAATTTTAGAATAACTTTCTAAAACTTCTGCCTGAACTTTACGGATGTTATCAATAAATTCCGGTTTTAATTTCCATTTTGCATCAGGATTTCTTTTTAAAACCCCTAAACCGCTACAAGGTGCATCAATTAAAACACGATCTGCTTTTTCGTGCAGTTTTTTGATCACTTTTGTGGTGTCAATAATACGATATTCAATATTAAAAGCACCATTTCTTTTTGCTCTTAATTTTAATTGTTTTAGTTTGCTTTCATACAAATCCATTGCAATCAATTGTCCTTTGTTTTCCATTAAAGAGGCAATGTGCAAAGTTTTTCCTCCGGCACCGGCGCAAGTATCTACTACACGCATTCCTGGTTTTACATCTAGGAAACCAGCAACCAATTGTGAATTTGCGTCCTGCACTTCAAAAAGGCCTTGTTTAAAAGCGTCTGTTAAAAACACATTGGCTCTTTCTTTTAGCACCAAAGCTTCCGGCTGATCTTTTAAATATTCTGTTTCGATATTTAAATCCATCAAAGTGTTTCTCAGGCTTTCCTTGGTTCCTTTAAGTGTATTAGTTCTTAAAATAACTTTAGCAGGCTGGTTTTGGGCTGCAATTTCTGTAGACCAGACTTTTTCGCCTAATTCTTTTACACCCAATTCATCCATCCAGTCCGGAATAGATTCTTTTAAGGCTCTAATTTTAGAAAGTTCATCAAAACGTCCTTTTATTTTTCTTTCAGGAGTTCCTTCCAATTGTCTCCAGTCCGGAATTGGATATCCTCTTAAAACAGCCCAAACGGCAAACATTCTCCATAAATTATCTCTGTCGAAAGGCTCTTTTACTTCGGCAATTTCTGCATATAATCGTTTCCAACGAACAATTTCGTATATCGTTTCAGCAACAAACTTCCTGTCAGAACTTCCCCAACGTTTGTCTTTTTTTAAGGCTCTAGCTACCACTTTGTCTGCATATTCTCCTTCATTGAAAATGGCATTTAAGGAATCGATGGTAGTATAAACTAAATTTCTGTGTAATCTCATTTTTATTATTTGAGTTGCAAAGGTACTATTAATTGATTGAAAGTTAAATTTTTAATTAGGATTGTTATTTTAACTTCTTTTAAAAGAAAAAAAAACACTCTAATAAAATTTAAAAGAGTGTTTTGAGATGTATTGTAGAAATGATTTATTTCGTGATTCGGGTCAGTCCGATGTTTTCCGGAGCATGAAGCACCATTGGGAATTTTTCAATTTTTACCGAGCTGCTGTCTAAACCAAATGCTCTTTCTTCGGATAAACTTAGTTTCTTGATGAAGAAATAAGAATTCATGATAATATTTTCGTGCCATCTTAAATCATTATCATTAGATAGGAATTTTTCAGACAATACGAATTTGAAATCACCAATAATATTGTTTTTGTTCAATGATTCGTAACGGCTCGTAATATCAACTTCACCACGTTTTACCATGTCACGAATTACTTCTCTAAACATTAAATTGATTTTGGTAGGTTCTCTGAATCCTAAATTAAAATCGATTCTGTAAATATCGTCTTTCGCAATCTCGGTAACTTTATATTGTGTTTTATAAGGTTCAGTAAGAATGTTAACGTGTACAAACCAATAGATGTCAGCTCTTTTTGGACGTTTTTGCAAGATAGAGTAAATTACTTTTTCTTCTAATTCATCAACGCGATTTGCATTGGTCATATAAACCAAGTGTGTTGCGTATTTAGGAATCGATAAGTCTTCACTCAATTCCATGAGCACTTTCTTATAATCGTCAATTTTGATGATTTTAGTATAGCTTTTATTGATTTTCTTAGCCAGGTACCAAATTGTCATTATGGAGATCAGTAAAGCCGCAATAATTAACGTTACATAACCACCTTCGGCAAATTTGGTAATATTTGCAATTAAGAAACTAAATTCGATTAACAAATAAGTGGTTATAAGTGGAACCATCAAATACAGTTTTACTCTTTTCATTATCAAATAATAATTAAGTAAAATAGTAGTCATGATCATACATAAAATAATGGCAAGACCATAGGCATGCTCCATATTTCCTGATTTTTCAAAATGTAAAACGATACCAACACAACCAAAAAACAACAACCAGTTTATAGATGGAATGTATAATTGTCCTTTTACTTCTGTAGGATATTTGATTTTTACTTTTGGCCAGAAATTCAATCGCATTGCCTCATTTATCAAAGTAAAAGACCCACTAATAAGGGCTTGAGACGCAATTACGGCTGCTAAAGTTGCTACTACAATTCCGAAAGGAAGAAACCAGTGTGGCATGATGAGGTAAAAAGGATTTCCGTTTTCTCCGCCTAATTGTTGTAGTGTACTTCCTTCGTGATGAATTAAGTAAGCAGCCTGACCAAAGTAGTTTAATACTAAGGTTGTTTTTACAAAAATCCAGCTGATCCTAATGTTTTTTCTACCACAGTGTCCCATGTCAGAGTATAACGCTTCGGCACCTGTAGTACACAAAAATACAAACCCCAATACAAAGAATCCGTCAGGATGAATAGATAATAAATGATACGCGTAATATGGATTTACCGCTTTTATAACTTCGGGATGGGTCATTATCTGAATAGCCCCTAAAGTTCCCAACATGGCAAACCAGATTAGCATCATGGGAGCGAAAAATTTCCCAACTAGCTTGGTTCCAAATTGTTGTATGGTAAATAAAACGAATAGAATTCCAATAACAATATAAACAATGGTCTCGGTTTCCATAGTAGGATAAAACGCCCTGATCCCTTCTACTGCAGATGAAATTGAAATGGGAGGTGTTATAATCCCATCGGCTAACAAAGCACTTCCTCCAATAATAGCAGGTACAATGAGCCATTGAATTTTAGTTTTTTTAACCAGGGCATATAAGGCAAAAATACCGCCTTCGCCATGATTATCAGCACTTAAGGTAATAAGAACATATTTGATGGTAGTTTGTAAAGTCAAAGTCCAAAAAACACAGGAAATCCCACCTAAAACAATATCAGAATTTATGGCATACTCACCAAGAATGGCTTTCATTACATATAACGGAGAAGTTCCTATATCTCCATAAATAATTCCCAATGTTATCAATAAACCCCCTATAGACAACTTACTATGTAAGTTTTTATGCGATGCGCTCATGTATGTTTTTATAAAAGACGGTTGCAAATTTACTGTTTTAAAACAAATTAGCGTCAATTATAATTAAAAAGATAAAAAAAAGCACAATCGTTAAATTGTGCTTTAAATTTTTATTGATAGTTATGATTTTAATATTAGCCTCTTCTGCCTCCATTGCCTCTTGAACCAGAGCTGCTTTCTCTTTGTGGCTGGCTGCTTCTTGATTCCTGACTTGCTCGGGGCGATTCAGAACGTTGTGTGTTTTGTGATCTCGAAGTGTTTGCTCTGCTTTCTGAACCCCCTCTGTTTTCAGAGTAATTTCGGGGTGCTTCTGTTCTTTGATTTGCAGAATTTCTGTTGGTATTCATGTTACCTTGCGAATTTCCTCTTGAAACATTGGCATTATTTTGACCGTAATCTCTTCTGTTTTCTGTTCTGGGAGTATTATCTACTCGTACCGGATTATTTACTGTAGCCGAATTGTCTCTGCTTGTAGCTGTTGTACGATTTGTATTATAATCCCTATTTGGATTAGTTCTGTTTTCAGAATAATTTCTATCGGGAGTTCTATTTTCATTTGTAGAAACTCTTCCTGAATTTTGTCTGTTTATATTGTAAGTATTTGAAGTTCTTCCTGCATCTCTGCTGGCAATACGTCTTTGGTCTAAATCATATCTGTTGCTTACATTAGAGTGTCTCTGAGCAAAACTGTAGTCAGGACGTCTGCTTTCATAACCGTAAGTACGTCTTGATTCGTATAAAACCGGAGCTCTGTAACTTCTTCTTGTACTTACATAGTTATAATGATTGTTTACATTGATGCAAACATTGATATTGTTTCTGTATCTGTAAACAGGATATGGATTCCAGGCTGTGTAATAAGTAGGGTAGTAATTCCATCCCCAGGTAGAATAGTAAGGTCTGTAATTCGTTACCCAGAATGAAGAATAAATTACCGGAACTACACTATAAACAGGCTCGTAAATATAGTTGGCACCATATAAATAGCTGTTACCCACTACTTGTACACTTACTTTGTTGTAATTGTCTCTTTCAATATCAATTGTGGCAACGTCCTGATAAACATCACGATCCAGAACCGCCTGAATAATTACAACGTGGGTTCTGTTTTCAACAGACTCAATTACGCGCAGGTAATCCACCTCGTCATCACCATTTAAGTCAAGATTTGATATTTGATATTTAGGATCGTTTAGACGTCTTTCAAAATCCTGTAAGTTAGAAGATTCTCCAAACATAGAGGCAACCGCTCTAAGATCTAAGTTGTCGCTTATGTCAGAGTTTTTTGCGTAAACGGTAGTTTGACTTTGTACAGAACAAGAACCAAAAACTACGGCTGCAAACGCTATTAGAAGTAATTTAGTTTTCATGATAAAATCATATTAAAGATTAATGTTGTGAGATATCCAATTACTGTGCCACAAATTATATTTGTAGTTTTGTGTTATGTAAGATTTACGTTTTCAGGTATTTAGGTTTCGGGTTGCTAATTTTGATATTGATTATATAAAATAGAGCCCTAAAAATTATTACTTCTCAAAAAAAATAAAACTTATTTGAGATGTTGTAAATAATTGTATTTTAGCATCAAACAAATTTTAATTTATATGAGAAAAGTAGTTTTGTTTTTGGGTGTTTTTATTTTATTTATGTCTTTTAAAACGTTGAATTATAATGATAAAAAGGCATTTTTTAGTGGTTTTACATCAATACAAATCGATACTTTATTTCAGGATAAAATTAGTATTAGAGCGATCTCAATTGATAAAAATAAAATTTGGTACGGGGCTGATAATTCTCGCTTTGGCTATTATGATTTAGATAAAAAAGAAAAATTTGAAGATCATATTTATCGCGATACCTTAAAATTAGAATTTAGAAGCATTGCTCAGAATTCTCAAAATGTATTTCTTTTAAGCGTAGGAAATCCTGCACTTTTGTATTCTGTTTCTAAAAAAACACAAAAAGTTAAATTAGTTTACAAAGAAGTAAATGAGAAGGTTTTTTATGACAGCATGCAATTTTGGAATGATAAGGAAGGAATTGCAATTGGTGATCCTACTGAAGATACTTTTTCTATAATCGTTACACGAGACGGGGGAGAAAACTGGACAAAATTATTATCTGATAAACTGCCTACAAACTCCACAGGCGAAGCTGCTTTTGCAGCCAGTAATACCAATATTGTTATTAAAGGAAATGATACCTGGTTAGTGTCCGGAGGAAAAAAAGCACGTGTTTTTTATTCTCCTGATAAAGGAAAAACATGGAAAGTGGTTGAAACTCCTATTGTTCAGGGGAATACAATGACGGGTATTTTTACAGCGGATTTTTACGATAATAAACACGGGTTTATTGCGGGTGGTAATTATGAACTGCCAAACAAAAAATCAGATAATAAAGCTTTTACCACAGATGGAGGAAACACCTGGAAATTAATAGGCCAGGATATGGGATTTGGATACGCGTCATGTGTTCAGTATGTTCCGGGAGGAAATGGCAGAGAAATTATTTGTGTGGGTTCTGAAGGGATTCAGTATTCTCAAAATGGTGGTGAAAACTGGACACAATTATCAACGGATTCAAAACTTTTTACAATTCGTTTTGTTAACAGAAATACCGCTATAGCTGCTGGTCATAATAAAGTAATCCGAATTCGCTTTAAATAACAAGAACCCTAAATAATAAAGTAAGTATTATTATATAGGGTTCCTGCCGCTGTTGTTCTGTAAATTTATTTTAGTCTTTTCCTGCTTTATCGCGATATTGCTGCAATAATTTACGACTAAAATCGTCTTCTGATTTTTTAAGTTTCAGTATTTTTTTTGGTGAAAGTATCTTCTTTAAATTGGTCATATACTTATCACGTAAAAGGTATAATTCTTTATCTGTACTTTCCATTTGAGAAAGAAGTGCAGTAGCATCTTTTTCTGACATGGAACTGATGTTGTCATCATCCAGTTTGTGCATATACGTTTTCATTTTCAAATGTCTTAATTCGAATTGTTTGTCGTCATAAGCATTGTAAACTGGCCAGAATTTTTCAGCTTCTGTAGGTGTCAGTTCAAGCTCAGTGGTTAAAAATGAAACTTTGTAAGCTTTTATTTTTTCGCGTTTTTCATCATTTTTGCCACCTTGTGCATAAAATGAAAAACTCACCAGAAACAAAATTATCGGAAGTATGTTTTTGATTTTCATCTTTTAAGTTATTTTATTCTGAAATTAAGTGTTCAATATTTGGATTGCTTGCTAAAATGTCCTCAAGGGTTTCATTTTCGATGGCAACATTTTTGCTTAGCTGCTGAATGTCTTTCGTATCTAAATTCTGGATCAGATCGTCTTGATTTAAATTCGACTGATAAGATAAATAGGTTTCCAGAGTGTCTTCATCAAAATCTTTAGAAGCAGCGTTATAATTGCTTACTATTGGAATCGTAAAGGCAAGAACAACTACTGCAGCGGCAACGATAGATAATACTTTTTTACGTTTGTAAATCGGAATGACCTTTACTTCTTTTTTTTCGTTTATCTGTTGTAGAACTTTTGTCGAAAAATCATCAAAATAGTGTTCCGGAGTTTTAAATCCGGTTGTTATTTTTGGCTCGTTTTCTAGTTTAAATGCTTTCATAATGTCTATAAGATATATTTTATAACAAAAGGTTTAATTTGATGTAACATATATTTCAATTTTTTTTACCGCATGATGATAAGATGCTTTTAAAGCACCAACTGAAGTTCCCAGAATCTCAGCAATTTCTTCATATTTTAATTCCTGAAAGTATTTCATTTTAAAGACTAATTGTTGTTTTTCCGGTAATGTCACGATTGCTCTTTGTAATTTTATCTGGATTTCATCACCGTCAAAATAAGTATCGGCTTTTAAATTATCGATCGTTTTATTTTGTAAGGCCTCAGATGATATTCCGTTTAATTTTGCTTTTTGATTAAGAAAAGTCAAAGCTTCATTAGTTGCAATTCTGTACATCCAGGAAAAAAGTTTACTTTCTCCTTTAAAATTTTTTAAATACTGAAAGACCTTGATGAAAGTATTTTGCAATACATCATCAGCATCATCATGGTTCAGAACAATGTTTCGAATATGAGAATATAAGGGTTTTTGATAGTCGGACAAGAGTTTTTGAAACGCCGTATTTTGCGTTTGAGGATTTAATAACTGTTGTATAAATTCCTTCTCCTCTGTCAAATTTCCCTATTTATCTTGTTAGAATGAATTTTATGTAAAAGGTTTAATCAGTTCTTGTTTTAGAATTCTGATTGCTCTTCCTCTGTAGTTTTTTGGGTTGGCTTAGGTGCTGGTTTTGGGGTTGGTTTTGGTGTTGTTTTTGGAGCTTCTGCAGGCTGCGATGCATCAGTTTCGGCTGCTGGTTTATAAACAGGCTCTTTTGCAACCGGAATTACTTTGGGTTTTGTCGGGAAATAAATTTCTGTCATTAACTTCGAAGGACTTTTAACGTCTAATTTGTTAATTGCTAAAATCTCCAGGTGAGACCAGCTTAAATCCGGGGTAATTTTTTCTTTGTTTATAAAAGCTGTTGTTTTGGCAATGGCTTCATTGATATGGGTGTAGTCTCCTTTTAAAGTTGTTTTAACTGCTTCGAAACCGTTTAGGGTTCCGCCCGAAATATCACTTCCTGAAGTGGTCATGATTTCTTTATTGGCAGGCAAACAGATCGAAATTTTGGCTAATCCGGTTGTGGTGTCGTAAGTGTGATAAATTATAAAAGGTTTTCCATTGGTGTCTAATCCATTATTTTTGCTAAACTCAATAAGTTTTGGAATTACAATTTTTGCATTTTTAGCTATTTTCGAAATTTCGCTTGTAAAGGTTTGTTTAATGTAAGGAGTTTCAGTTTTCTTGACCAGGCCATTTACCTGAACGGCATAAGTTTTAGTTTCGTAATCTAAATTTTTGTCAATATTAGCAAGGCTTTTTTCGTAGATAGTTCCAATAACTTTATCCGATCCGCCGTTTAAAGCAGTATAGACTTTAAACAAAAAACTCATGGTTCCGGATGCTTTCCAGGTTACTTTTGTTTTTCCTGCAAGAGTGTCTTTAAACGTCCAGTTTACATCCGCTTCTGTTCCGTTATATTTTATTTTTTGATGAATACTTTCTCCATCTTTCGTTTTTAATGTAATAGCATTTCCGTTTCCTTTGGCTCCGGCCCAATAAAATGAAGCACCGTTGCCAATGGTTTTGTTTGGGAATGTCATTTTTATGGACGGATCTTCGACAGACCAGGATTCAAAATCTTCATAATTTCTAAAATCATTTACATAGTTGTATACTGTCGCTTTAGGTGAATTAATCACTTTGCTTCTTTCAATAGAGAAAATTCCTTTTTGAGTAGCAACAAAAACAGTAAGAGCAACTAAGCTTAATAATAATAAAAGGAATAAATATTTTAGAATCTTCATTGTAGTAGGATGTTTAATGTCGTAAAGTTATAAATTTTATTACTAGCCCCACTAACAACGCAGGAATAAAAGTAGGCTTTAAAAAATATTTGGATCAAAAAAGCTTCAGTATAAAACGTTTTTGAAGAAGTTAAATTATAAACTTCAGAAAAATATTTTATTTCTAAATATAGAAATAAAATTCCGGAATTATCTTTTAAAGAAAAATTTGATCACAAATAAGATAGCAATAAAAAGCAGGAATACAATTAGTACTTTGTAATTGTCTTTATAGAAAATTTTGTGCAATGCAAGATCTTTTCGATAAGCAAATATCATTACGATTACAAATGCAATAAAAAAACAGAGAGCGAATATTAATTGTCCTTGACTAAACATAGTTGAAATTATTTTTGGCAAATTTAGAGAATTGTACACGAATTGTTGCTAATTTGGCTTTTCATTTAATCAAATAATATCATGAAGAAACAACTTGATGCGGTTACTGAATTTCATACTGCTTTTAAAATAGGTCATAGTCAGACGCCAATTGCTGATTTGGGTGAAACTAAAAAAATACTTCGTTACAATTTAATGAAGGAAGAAAACGAAGAATATCTGGAAGCAGTTCAGAATAATGATTTAGTAGAGATTGCAGATGCTCTTGGTGATATGATGTATATTTTATGCGGAACCATTATCGAGCATGGTTTACAGGATAAAATTGAAGCTGTTTTTGATGAAATCCAACGTAGTAATATGAGTAAATTAGGCGAAGACGGACAACCAATTTACAGAGAAGACGGAAAAGTAATGAAAGGTCCTAATTATTTTAAACCTGATTTTTCTAAACTTTTATAAATAAATTGCTAAGCACATAGAGACATCGTTTTTGAATACATTTAAATCGATGTCTTTATGTGTTAAATATTTTATGCTATAATTTCAAGAATAAATTGCAAAACACCTAATAGATCGTAAAACCTATTAGGTGTTTTTGTTTTGCATTATTCTGCATCTGGAATATCTTCTAAACGATAGTAGATTTTCAGTCCTCTTTCCGTTGCAATGCGAACATCATTGTCAGCTCCTTTTGATTCGCCTTCGAGACGAAGGACGGCATCACATTTTTCAAGAAGACGATGGGCGACAGGGTATTGAATTTCGTCCCAGGCACTATCGCCAATATGTTTCGATCCTGCTAAATGAAGTAGTGGTAAAGCGAGCCATTCCCCAATTACAGGCAGATGTCCCATTCTGAATAAAGGAAGCGCTACAGCTTCTAATTTTTCTAAATTTTGTTGGATTAATTTGGGGTCATCATTTGTCCCGCCACGATAAGGTCCTGCAATAAGTATAAGCATGTCTGTTTCTTTTTTACAAAGCACGTGAAGATATTACAGTAAAAAAATAATGTAGTTTAAGAAAACGCTTATTTATTTTTATGAGCTCGTATCATGCTTAAGAACTCCGGTGTGATTCCTAAGTACGAGGCTATTTGTTTTTGGGTAACTTGTTTGGCGACTTGCGGATACTTCTCTAAAAAAATGTAATAGCGCTGTTCTGCTGAGAGTGAAAGATTCTGAATGACTCTTAACTGTTCTCTTATGTAAGCGTTTTGCATAATAATCCTGAAAAAGCGCTCGAATTTCGGGATTTTAAGATATAGATCATCCAGATCTTGTTTATGTAAATGAAATATAGAACTTTCTTCGATGGTTTCAATATTGAGCATTGCAGGTTGTTGATTGATGAAACAGGCCATATCTGTAATCCACCAGTCTGAAATGGCAAACATAATAGTAGATTCTTTTCCTTGCGGATCCCGGTAAAATGCTCTTAAAGTTCCGGACTGCACAAAGTTTATGGTTCGGCAAATTTCCCCTTCTTTTAAAATGATGTTTTTTTTGGCGTATTTTTTTTCTTTTAAAATCGAAAGAAAATAAGAGGTTTCGTTTTCATCAAGCGAAATATGTTTGGCTATGTTTTTTAAAACCAGATTTTCCATCATTTTTTGTAATTAAAAAACAAATATAAAATAGAAAACCCAACAACTATTAAGCTGTTGGGTTTTTTATATCTAATATCTGTCTTTTAGTTATTGCACTTTTACAGTCCAGCCAAAAGTATCTTCAGAAAGTTTGTTTTGAAGATTGGTTAGTTTTTCTTTTAAAAGAGCAGCGTATGAATTCTCCACCGGAGCCATTTCATAATAAACATCCTGATAAGAGAAACCTTTGATAACACTGATAACTGCAGCAGTTCCTGCCCCGAAGATTTCTTTTAGAGATCCGTTTTTCGCAGCTTCTACTAATTCTGAAACAATAACCGGGCGAACTTCTACTTTAAGCCCTTCTTTTTCTGCCATCGCAATCAAACTTTTTCTGGTAATACCATCTAAAATTCTTTCGCTTGTAGGGGCAGTCAGTAAAGTATCGTTGATTCTAAAGAAAACGTTCATTGTTCCCGCTTCTTCCAGTTTTGTATGCGTGGCATCATCTGTCCAGATCACTTGTTGAAAGCCGTCTTTATTTGCCAGATTTGTTGGGTAAAACTGTGCAGCATAGTTTCCTGCAGCTTTTGCAGCTCCAATTCCACCATTTGCAGCTCTACTGTAATGTTCTGCAATAATAACTTTTACTTCACCTGCATAATACGATTGCGCAGGAGAAAGTAAAATCATGAATTTATATTCGTCAGAAGGATTTGCAACAACACCAGCACCCGTAGCAATCATAAAAGGGCGAATGTACATACTGCTTCCGTTTCCTCTCTGGATCCATTCCTGGTCAATTTTTAATAATTCATTTAAACCATCCATAAAAATAGCTTCCGGAACTTCCGGCATTGCCATACGAACGGCAGAATTATTAAAACGTTTAAAGTTTTCGTCAGGTCTGAACAACCAAACATCATTATTGTCATCTTTGTAAGCTTTCATTCCTTCAAAAATAGCTTGTCCGTAATGAAAGACTTTTGAAGAAGGATCCATTAAAATAGGAGCATAAGGTTTAATGACAGGATTTTGCCACTCTCCGTTTTTAAAATCACATTCGAATAAATGGTCTGTAAAAACAGCACCAAAGCTTAAGTTTTGAAAGTCTACTCCGCTTATTTTTGACGAAGTTGCTTTTCTGATTTCAATTTTGTTTGTTTGAGTTGTACTCATAATTATGTAAAGTTTTGATGTAATTTTCATTGCCGAAGAAGAATTCTAAAGCAATGATTTGGTGTGAAATAGAATTTACTGAATGCAAAATTAAGTAAAAATATATAATTTACTTAGTAAAACTGCATTATTTGCGCCCTTTAACTGAGATTTATTTATCTTATAATAAACTTTAAAAATTAAGACAATTTTATAAAGAATTTATGAAAAAACACCCGTTTTTTAAGGCTTTACGCATTTGTTTTGACTATTTTTGACTCTTAAAATACACTGATAGCCAGTAAAATCAGAACGTAAATTTCAAAAAAGTGAAAAGAGAAATAATTAAAACGCTAGATGGCTCAACGACAATTCATTTGCAGGAATGGGACGAATGTTACCATTCCAAGCACGGTGCAATTCAGGAAGCAAAACATGTTTTTATAAAAAACGGACTTTCATTATTTGGGAATAATCCGGTAAGTATTCTGGAAATAGGTTTTGGAACCGGTTTAAATGCTTTTATTACTTTTTTAGAATCCAAGCAAAAAAATCAAAAGATCGATTATGTTGGGGTAGAAGCTTATCCGGTTGAAGCAAAAGAAGTTTTAGCAATGAATTATGTTACGGAACTTGAAGCATTGGAATTTGAGAACATTTTTGAGAAAATGCATAAATGTGAATGGGATAAAAAAAATGAAATTTGCAATGCGTTTTCGTTAACCAAAAGGAAACAATTTTTTGATGAAATCGACGATTTTGAAATTTTTGATTTGATTTACTTTGATGCCTTCGGATATAGGGTACAACCGGAGTTGTGGAGTACTGAAATTTTCCGTAAAATGTACAATAGTTTAAAGCCGGATGGTGTGCTGGTTACATATGCTGCACGGGGAGTTGTTAAAAGAAGTATGATCGAAGTTGGATTTACAGTTGAAAAATTGGCAGGGCCTCCCGGAAAACGAGAAATGTTTAGGGCCTTTAAAAAGGTTTAAATGAACTGTTTAGAATGGTTCTATATTGATGTATGTTTATTAAGAAAACGTATTCGTTGCTAAAGTTTTTAAAAAAATAAGTTAAAATGAACGCGTATGAATGATATTTGATTAAATTTGTGCGAGTTTAAAAATATAGATAACCCCCAAAAATCTTATTTTATTATGTCAAAAATGATGTTTGATTACACGAAATCAATACTTGAAAGAGTAAGTTTCGATCCGATACTTTTCTGTAAAGAATTAGAAAAAGCTATCAAAACACTGTTACCATACGAAATGGAACAATTGCAGGAATGGTTGATGAATTTTATTATTGAAAAACCAGAACTAAAACAAAGTTTACTACTAATCAAAGTATAAAAAAAAGGAGCCAATTTGGCTCCTTTTTTTAGGACTATTTTTTTTGTAGCGGACTAATGATTTGAACATTCTGAAAAACAATTGCTCCTTTGACAACTCCGGCGATTGTAGATCTGAGGGCGTCAATGATTTGCATTTTTAATTCGCTCTTCGGGTAAATTAAACTTACCTCACGGGCAGGTTTTGGTTCCTTAAAATTTCGTAGTTTCAGTTTATCGGATTCTTTTAAGTCTAAGGTGTGCAAGTACGGAAGTAACGTTGTGCCCAAACCTTCATCGGCTAATTTTATCAGGGTTTCAAAACTTCCACTTTGAATCTGAAAATTATTCTGATCGATGTCAGTACCATTTTTGCATAAATTTAAAATTCCGTCTCTAAAACAATGTCCGTCCTGTAAAAGCAAAATTTCGTTGATGTTTAAATCGGCAACTTCGATTTCGTCTTTTTGAAAACTGGCATGATGTTCCGGGATATAAGCCACGAATGGTTCAAAGTAGAGAACAATCTCTTTTATTTTTTCATCTTCAAGCGGAGTTGCGGCAATCGCAGCATCAAGATGACCATTTTTTAATTTTAGAATAATTTCGTCTGTATTTAACTCTTCAATTAAAAGTTTGACCTTTGGATATTTCTTGATGAAGTTGTTTAAAAACATTGGCAAAAGCGTAGGCATAATCGTTGGGATAATTCCTAAACGAAATTCTCCTCCTATAAAACCTTTTTGTTGTTCTACAATATCTTTAATTCTGTCGGCTTCGTTTACGATATTTTTAGCCTGATTGACAATTTTCTGACCAATATCCGTAAGCTGAATAGGTTTTTTGCTTCGGTCGAAAATCAAAATATTCAGTTCTTCTTCAATTTTCTGAATCTGCATACTTAAAGTAGGCTGTGTTACAAAACATTTTTCGGCAGCCAGAGTAAAATTTTTATGTTCCGCAACAGCTAACACATATTGTAATTGAGTTATCGTCATTTTGATAGTAATTTTTGATGCAAAAATAAGAAAATATAATTTTTATTTATCTAAATTTAGGAGAACTTCTTTTAAATTTGTAGTAAATTAGTGTAAAAATAATAACTATGAAAACAAATATTTTAGGATTACCCGTTAAAGAATCAGAATTATTAGTAAAAGAATTAAATGTTTTATTATCGAGTTTTCAGGTTTATTATCAAAATTTAAGAGGCATCCACTGGAACATCCGTGGAAAACGTTTTTTTGATTTACACGTAAAATTTGAAGAATTATATACAGATGCTCAATTAAAGATTGATATGATTGCCGAAAGGGTTTTGACTATTGGAGGAACTCCGCTTCATACTTTTGAAGATTATATAAAAAACAATAAGTTAACCGTTGGTAAAAATATTTCTAACGATGAAAAAGCAGTCCATTTAATTGTAAGCTCTTTGTCTGATTTATTAAAAATCGAAAGAGAAATATTGAAACAATCAGATGAAATTGGAGATGAAGGGACTAATTCTATGATGAGTGACTTCATTGCCGAGCAGGAAAAAACCATTTGGATGATGAATGCCTGGCTAGAAGAAGAGCTGTAATTAATTGTCTTTTAATGAGATATAAGCAGAATGTTGGTTCGCCTTCATTCTGCTTTTTTATGTTTGTTAAATTTGTATAAAATTTTTGCTCTCAGGCTTTGATTTTATTTGTTTAACACTATTTTTGCTGCAATGAAATTAATCGCTCGCATATTATTATTCATATTTATTGCTTTTCTGGCAACGCCTGCTATTGTTACGGTGCTAAAGAAAAGTAATGATACATCTATGTTTTTCAGTTTTTCTGAAGAAGAGCATTCTCATAAAGAACTTAAGGCTGCCGTTTATCCGGCAATACTTCAGCATGAAGTTTTAATGCCGGTTTATATTGAAAAAAAGACCATCGTGTCTGAAAATATTGTAAAACTGGACAATATTTCTCCGAGCATTTTTGCTCCCCCTCCTAACCTGGTATAATACTTCCGATTATTTTGAACGAACTGCATTTTTGATTAAATGTGGTAAATCTTTAATGAATAATTTTTTTAGTATTGTATTATGACAAAAAAAATCAATCTTTTTGCCAACCTAAAATCTGATTTTGCATCAGGTTTAGTGGTCTTTTTGGTGGCTCTTCCGTTGTGTTTAGGTATTGCAATGGCTTCCGGAGCGCCATTATTTTCTGGTATTATCGCAGGTGTTATTGGTGGTATCGTTGTTGGTTATTTAAGCCAGTCGCATATTAGTGTATCAGGACCGGCAGCTGGGTTAACAGCTATTATTTTAACCGCTATTACGGATCTTGGTGCTTTCGATGTGTTTTTAATGTCTGTTTTTATTGCTGGATTAATTCAATTAGCATTAGGGTTTTTAAAAGCCGGAAGTATATCCAATTATTTTCCAACCAATGTCATTGAAGGGATGCTGGCGGGTATCGGGATCATCATCATCTTAAAACAATTGCCTCACGCTTTTGGTTATGATGCAGATTTTGAAGGTGATCAGGCTTTTGTTCAAAATGACGGAAGCAATTCATTTTCATTTTTATTCAATGTGTTAAATCATATTAATTTAGGGGCAGTTGTGATATCGGTTATTTCGCTTATCATATTAATTTCCTGGGAGAAAGTTCCTTTTTTAAAGCGATTAAAATTAGTTCCGGGAGCGCTTATTGCAGTAATTGCAGGAGTAGTTTTAAATGAATTTTTTGTTTCTACAGGAAGCTCATTGGCAATTGCGAAAGAACATTTGGTTTCTTTGCCAGTTCCAAAATCTTTTGATGAATTTAAATCAATTCTAATTACGCCAAATTTTGCTGCTGTTACAAATCCGCAAGTTTGGGTAGTTGCTATTACAATTGCCATTGTAGCTTCTATTGAAACATTACTTTGTATTGAAGCTGCTGACAGAATGGATGTTCAAAAGCGTTATACCAACACCAATGTTGAGCTTAGGGCGCAGGGTATTGGTAATATTGTGAGTTCGCTTTTAGGTGGTCTACCCATGACATCTGTTGTAGTGAGGTCGTCTGCTAATAATAATGCAGGGGCAAAATCAAAAATGTCGGCTATTATTCACGGTGTGTTATTGCTGATAAGTGTTTTGGCAATTCCAACGATTTTAAATAAAATTCCGTTGGCAACATTAGCAACTGTTTTAATTTTAGTGGGATATAAATTGGCTAAGCCTGCAACTTTTAAACATTTCTGGGAGAAAGGAAAATACCAATTCGTACCTTTTATCGCAACTTTGGTATTTGTAGTGGCTACAGATTTACTTAAAGGGGTTGCTTTAGGAATCATCATCAGTATCATTTTTGTTTTAAGAGGAAACTTAAAAAGAGCTTATGTGTTCAAAAAAGAAGAGTATGAAGATGGTGATGTTATTCATATCGACTTAGCCCAGGAAGTTTCATTCCTGAACAAAGCGGCGATTAAGCAAACGCTGAATGATATTCCTGAGAATTCTAAAGTAATTATCAATGCTCATGATACTGAGTATATTGCACATGATGTTTTAGATTTGATTCGCGAGTTTAAAGAAACCCGTGCAATTGATGATAATATCAAAGTAAAACTAAAAGGCTTTAAAAAAGCGTATGAACTGGAAAATACTCCTGACAGAGACAATCACGTTTCGATCGAACATTATTATGATGTTGCCAAAAGAGCACTGGTTAAAAAAGAAGTAACAAAAGAAAATTTTACAGATTAAATAAATTAAGGTATTCTTTAAGGTTGAGAAGTATTAAAAATTAAATAACTTTACAGGACAGTTATTTTTGATGCTCTTAAACAGATAGAAATACGATTCAAAAAACAAAAAAATGAAAGAGTTTTATAAACAAATATTAGAAAATAACAAACAGTGGGTTGAAAAATCATTAGCGTTAGACCCAAATTATTTCGCAGATTTAGCTAAAGGACAAACTCCGCCTTTATTATGGATTGGATGTTCTGACAGCCGTGTTCCTGCAAATGAAATCATAGGGGCTAAACCGGGTGAAGTTTTTGTACACCGTAATATTGCCAATATGGTAGTGCATTCTGATATGAATATGTTAAGCGTACTGGATTATGCCGTTAATGTTCTAAAAGTAAAACACGTTATTGTTTGCGGGCATTATGGTTGTGGAGGTGTAAAAGCTGCCATGGGGAATCAGTCTTTTGGAATTATTGACAACTGGATCCGTCACATTAAAGATGAATATCGTTTACACGATAAATATTTGAATTCAATTGAGGATGAAACGGAGCGTTTTAATGCTTTTGTTGAGGTTAATGCTAAAGAACAAGTTTACAACCTGGCAAAAACTTCAATCGTACAGGGAGCCTGGAAAAACGGTCAGGACCTGATGCTTCACGGATGGGTTTACGGATTAAATTCCGGTTTTGTAACCGATTTGAATGTAACGATCAGTTCAAATGAGGAATTAGATGAGGTTTATCAGCTAAGCAATCTATAAAAATTAAAAAATCGCCTCAAAAGGGCGATTTTTTTTATTCGTTTTCATCCAGATTTTCGTTAAAAGCAGAAGGCAATAAAGTGGGGATAAACTTGATTAAAATTGGCAATAATAAGCTTCCGCCCGGGAGCAAAAATATAGTCAGTGAAGGAATCGTTTTGCAAATATCCAAAAGTTGTTTTTTTACTTTCTTCTTTTCCTTGGCATCGAGATCTCTGGTAGTCGAATAAGCGAGCAGAACCATTAATTCTTTACTCTGAATAATTTCCTTAACCAGTCTGTTTTTGTTTCTTACAATCAATTTTACGACACTATGTGTCATTTGATCATAAAAATGCTTTACAGGATTGGAGTAATTAAAATAAGGGATTTTCTTTTTATGCGTGGTAATAAAAGTATGGGTTGTGTCGACACTTTTCGTTACAAAATCATCAGAAACGCCCATCATTGATCCTAATGAATATAAAAAGTAAGCTTCTTCATTTTCTACAACACCATCGCTCCACAATGCCATTCCGGCCATATCGATTAAATAATACTGCTCCAGCTTATTACTAAAATAATCCAGTTGTAAAGTCTCTAAAGTATCAACCGTTACTTTAGAAAATTTTGAATATCGGATAGAAGCCTCAAAAAGTTTAATTAATAAATCGTCGTGCTGCGATTTTACGGTTTTTGTTTTTAGTGCCAAAGCAACTATACCAAGAACGGTTTCTTCAATACGCTTAAGATATTTTTCAGGAATTGTCCCTTTTTCCAGATATTGTCTAAAAGCCAGGACATCAATAAACAAAAGGGCATTGGTAACTAAATGCGAAAAGTTTTTACTGATGATACTGTCATTCGTCTGAACGCGCTGATCTATAATGTTTTCTAAAGAAAGGGAAGGAGTATCTTTTGGAAGTAATATTTTGAACAAATTAAATCCTTCAGGATTCATTTCGTTGTAAAATTTTAAAACTTCGGCAATAAAGTTATTGGGCTCAGAGCTTCTTTTTTCCAGACAAAAAACATGATATAAAGTGTTTAATAAAGCAACCTTAGAGATTTCAGTCTTAAACCAGCCTTTTATAGGAACAGGAATTTGAGAATCAATAGCGATGATATGCCCATAGATAAATCCGGTTTCCCTAACTTTATAGTAAAACGAATCAGCAGTTTCAAAAGGAATGGCTTCTGAAAACTTTTGCTCGCTAAAAAACTTATCTATCCAGCCGTGTGCTGATGGGTTAATCATTATATTAAATTTATAGCTGCAAAGCTATATCTTTTTCTTGTTTTAGAAGGGATTAAAAATAAAATAACCACTAGATTTTTGTGAAAAATAGTGGTTATTGCTTTTTATTATTTGATTATTCCTGCGCAGGCAACTCTACCGCCGGCATTTCCTGTAGGCTGAGTGGTGAAATCATCTGTTCCCTGATGTACAATTAACCCTTTTCCTAATACATCTTTGGTAGCGTCACCACAACCAATACACCATTCATCAGTAGTTAATGTGATTGTTCCGTTTCCTTTTGCATCGGCAGTAAAGTTTCCTATATCACCTTTGTGATATTCGGCAACACCCCATTTTCCGTGCTTTTTAAAAGTTGGATTCCAGTGTCCGCCTGCAGAACTTCCATCAGCAGCAGTACAATCTGCTTTTTCGTGAATGTGGATGGCGTGAACTCCGGGTTGTAAACCAGACACTTTGGCAACAAAAGTTACTGTACCATTTTTTTCTGTAAAAGTAGCTGTTCCCGCAACTGTACTATTGCTTTTTGGCTCTAAATTTACGGTCAGGGTTTTGGCATCACTTGATTTTGTATTGGTCTTACAACCAATAATTAAAGCTGTAATTATAGCGAATGAGACGATTATTTTTTTCATATATGTGACTTTTGAATTAAAGATTAAGTAAATTTAACATAAAATTCCGACATTGATTGCCGCCAAAAGTTAAAAAAATCTAAAACTATCTATGGTAATTTAATCCCATTTTAAGCAAACATCAAAGAATTATTGCGTAAATTCGTATAATCCCGAAGAGAATTTTGAGAACCTGCGTTCGTTATTTTTTAATTTAATCTTTAAAAATATGATAAAGAAAATTTTAACTTTCATTTTTCTGGGTATACTTTTTACTTCTTGTACTGCTTCTAAAACTCAAAAAGCCAATTCAGATCCTACCCTTGAAGGTACCTGGGAACTTAATTATATAAACGGTCCGGGAATTGCCTTTGATGGTTTGTATCCGGATAAAAAGCCTACAATAAATTTTGAACTGAAAGAAAACCGTGTTTCAGGAAACAACAGTTGCAATTCTTTTACAGGAAAACTTAGCGTGAACGAACACAAAATTGATTTTACCCAACCTATGGCCGTAACTAAAATGATGTGTATGGATAATAGCCGGGGTGAGCAGGTTTTTATGGGTACTTTACCCAAAATAACTTCGTATGATATTACAGATGATGGCAAAACCTTACATTTTATCTCCGGAGATATTGCTATGATGCGATTTACTAAAAAATAAAAAAATACTTTTTAACGCTATTGAATATCTTTTTATGAAAACGAAACTATCCATTTTATTAGTGTTATGCTTTTTTTTAAGTTTTCCGGTTTTTGCACAGGAAAAAACAAAAAAAGAACTGAAAACAGAAAGAGATTTAGAGAAACAAAAAGAAATAGAAGCTCTTATTGATTCTAAAAAGTTTGATTTTGAAGCACAAAAAGCCAATCCGCAAGGAGGAAGGTTTATTATTTTAGACTACAATACCTATTTTTTAAAATTCAATACGGAAAAAACGACTTGTGATTTGCCATTTTTTGGACGGGCATTTAGTGTTCCGTATGGCGGCGATGGCGGAATTAAATTTGAAGGAGTCCCTGAGAATATTAAGGTAGAGAAAAAGAAGAAAAACTATGTTGTAAGGGCTTCAGTTAGAGGTAAAGAGGATGTTTATAGTCTTATTTTTTCAATTTTCTTCGATGGAGGAGCAACGCTTTCTATTAACAGCAATAACAGGGCATCTATTTATTATGATGGAAGAATCAGAGCCCCCGTGACTGAAGATATTCAAAAGTAAGATTATGTAATGTAAGAAAAATAAGTATATTTGATGACGCGTAAATTTTTAGAAACAAATTTAAAATTTAGACTATGAAAAAATTAATTCTTATTCTTGTTATGGCAGTTGCGTCATTCGCATCTTATGCCCAATCTTCGTTTAAGGAAGATGTAGATGTGTTGCAAAGTGTTTATGGTAAATCGAAAAGTGATCTTGTAAAGCAATACATGAATTTATCAGATACACAATCTGTTGCTTTTACCAAAGTTTACGACACTTACGAAACAGAGCGTAAAGCTCTTGGTCAGACCAAGTTTCAATTAATTAATGATTATGCTGCCAATTACGCTACCCTTACAGATGCAAAAGCAGATGAACTGGCAAAAGGAACCTTAAAAAATCATTTAGCTTATGAGAAACTATACTCTAAAACTTACGGACATGCTAAAAAGGCTGTTGGGGCCATAAATGCTGCTAAATTTATTCAGTTAGAAGTGTATTTACAAACTATAATCAGAGCCGAAATTTTGGAGTCTATTCCTTTTATAGGAGAACTGGACAAGACAAAAGTGCAATAACTTTCTTTATATAATGAAAAACGGCAACTATAACAGTTGCCGTTTTTTATGACTTAAAATGTATCTTTATTTAGAAGTTTTAACTTCATAAATTGCATTAACCATCCCGTCGTGAGGATTATCTAAGGTTAGTTCCCAAAACATAATGCCTCCTAATTTTTTAGACTTTACATATTCGGTTTTGGCCTTTATAGATGTAAGATCGTCTGATGTTGCAAAAGTTTTTGATGCTGTATTATACCAATAAGGAGCTTTTGCCTTATCATCCCAAAAATATTTCCAGCCGTTTGCTTCGGTGTAAGTTGTAGCAAAGTTTTTAAAATCAGCACCCTGAATGTGCTCTCCAGCCTGATAAAGGCCATTGTTTATATTTTCGACATTTTGCCATGTTCTGGAATAAAATGCACCTCCAATAATTAATTTTTCAGCGGGAACCCCTTGTTTTAATAAATAGGTAACGGCTCTGTCTGTAGATTCCTCTTTTGCATTGGTACTGTATAAAGGTGTATGATGTCCGGTAACTTTAGAGTATCCGTTTACTAAATCGTAACTCATAATGTTGATACGATTTACCAGTGGCGCTACAGCTTTCCAATCGATAGATTCGTCCAGATATTTTTGAAAACCTCCCGCAGCAAAACTTAACTCGTATTTTTTTCCTAAGGTAGCACGTAAAATTTTGATTAATTCTGTAAAATTAGGTTTGTCAGCAGCTTGAAATAAATGTCCAGGCAGTCCCTCAATTGCCGGATATTCCCAATCTAAATCTAAACCATCCACTTTAAAATAATCGCTCACTTCTTTTACTGATTTAGCAAAGGTAAGTCTTCCTTCGGCTGTTGAAAATGCTGCAGAGCAAGGTGCACAACCTCCCCAGCCACCAAGCGAAAGGACTATTTTAAGTTGCGGATTTGACGCTTTTAAAGCAACCAAATGTTTAATTGTTATAGAATCTTTGGTAGAATCAACACTTAATTTTCCATCTTTTAAATGACAGAAACTAAAAATAATTTGATTGAGTTTATTTATTTCGTACTGGTCAATTAATTTGGAATCACCTGTGTAATAGGCAATAATATCCATTTTTTTGTTTTTTTGCGCCATAATATTCGTAGTAAAACTGCACAGCAAAAGCAAAGCAATCAGGTTAATTTGTTTCATTTTATGTTTTTTGAAGTTTTAGAATGCTAAATATAAAACATTAGAATCTAAATTTTGCTATTGATCCTGTAACATAAACCTAATTTTAATAAAGATTTGTGAAATGATATTTTTTAAATCAGATAAGTCATATAAAAAAATATAAGTAAAGTGTTTTAATCAATATTCCTGTTTAAATAAACGGATATCACTTATAAGGTTAAAATAAAACAAAAAATAAACCCGCACTGTTTCGGAGGAGTGCGGGTTTAAACAAATTAAAAGCTAAAAACTATTTTTATATTAGAAGCAGTATTCGTTTTCTGCAACTAATTTTGATGTAATAACCTCCCTTAAAGCTACAACATTTGGATTGTTTGTATATTTCGTAAAACGTTTTAATCCCATTAACATCATACGTTGTTCGTCACCTTCAGCAAAAGAAATAATTCCTTCTTTTCCTCTTGAGTTTACAATATCTACTGCTTTGTATAAGTATAATTTTGCCATAGCAATTTGCTCTTGTACTTTAGCTTCACCTTGATTTTTGGCTAATTTTTCAGTTCTAAGAATTGTACTTTCAGCCATGTAGATTTCGATTAAGATATCAGAAGCAGCCATTAATAACTGTTGGTGAGAATCTAAATCCGGTCCGTATTTTTGAACAGCACTTCCGGCGACCATTAAGAAAACTTTTTTCAGGTTAGCGATAATTCCTTTTTCTTCAGCAAATAATTCAGAGAAATCAGGCGTGTCAAAAGATGGAATTCCCATTAATTCTTCCTGAACTTTCATAGCTGGTCCTAATAAATCAACATGGCCTTTCATAGCCTTTTTGATCAACATACCAACAGAAAGCATTCTGTTAATTTCGTTTGTTCCTTCATAGATACGAGCAATACGGGCATCTCTCCAGGCACTTTCCATTGGAGTATCCTCAGAGAATCCCATTCCGCCAAAAATCTGAATTCCTTCGTCAGCACAAGATTGTACGTCTTCAGAAACTGCCACTTTCAGGATAGAACATTCGATAGCATATTCTTCAACACCTTTCAATTCAGCTTCCTGATGCGTAGTTCCTTCCGCTTCACGAGCAGCAATTCTGTCTTCGATATCTTTTGCAGCACGGTAAGAAGCACTTTCTCCAGCGTAGGCATTAGTTGCCATTTCTGCCAATTTAGAACGGATAGCTCCAAAAGATGAAATTGCAGTATTAAACTGAATTCTTTCGTTAGCATATTTTACTGCATTTGTAGTCACTCTACGTTGTGCATCTAAACAAGCCGCAGCCAATTTAATACGACCAACGTTCAAAGCATTCATTGCAATTTTGAAACCGTTTCCTCTTTCAGACAACATATTTTCAACAGGAACTTTTGTATCGTTGAAGAAAACCTGACGTGTAGACGAAGCACGGATTCCTAATTTATGCTCTTCTTCATTCATAGAAATTCCGTTTGACGGATCGTTTTCTACGATGAAACCTGTAATATTTTTGTCATCTCCGATACGGGCAAAAACGATGAAAACGCTACAGAAACCTGCATTCGAAATCCACATTTTTTGACCAGTAATTTTATAATGAGTTCCATCTTTAGATAAAACAGCTTTTGTTTTTCCTGAGTTCGCATCAGATCCTGCACCTGGTTCAGTTAAGCAATAAGCTCCAAACCATTCTCCTGAAGCCAATTTAGGAACGTATTTTTTCTTTTGTTCTTCAGATCCATAAAGTGTAATTGGCATAGTTCCAATTCCGGTATGAGCACCAAAAGCAGTAGAGAAAGATCCGGTAGCTCCGGAAATGTAATCGCAAACCAACATGGTAGATACGAATCCCATTCCTAATCCGCCGTATTCTTCAGGAACCGCAACTCCCAGAAGTCCCAGTTCACCCGCTTTACGCATAGAGGATTCTGTATACGCATAATCTTTTTTCTCAAAACGATCTTTATGTGCCCATAATTCTTTGTCAACGAACTCTTTCACAGAGTCACGCATCATTAACTGCTCCTCCGAAAAATCTTCTGGTGTAAAGACATCTTCGCATTTTGTTTCTTTAACTAAAAACTGACCACCACGGGTTACGTTTTTTTCGATTGTATCTGCCATTTTTATTTTTTTTAGGTAAAAGATGAAAGAAGCAAGAAGCAAGATTTAATTTAACTTGCTTATGAAGCCTGTGGTCATCTTTTGAAATTCAATTATTTTGTTTTCTAATTTTTCTGTTTTTTCTTTTGTTACATAGTCATTTTGACAAGCTATTAACAATTGTGTTTGTAATTCAAATGACGAACCTAAACTAATATTTAGATAATGTTGAAAGTGTTTATTTCCTCTGTTTGAGCCCTCAGCAATATTTGAAGGCATTGAAACAGAACATCGATTCATTTGATTTACCAAACTATAAATTTCTGATTTTGGAAAAGTGGCGGTTAGTTTATAGATGTCATTTGTAATTTCCATAGCTAAAATCCAAATTTTCAAATTCTTAAAATTGTGTCTCATGTTTTTTGAGGCAAGATAAGAAAGAAAAATTAAAAAGTAAGTTTTTTACTACTTTAAAAGTCTTGTTTCCAGAATCTGTTTCCATTCCAAAATTAAGTCTTGCTTCTTGCTTCTTTCCTCTTAAAAAGGCTATAACACCTCGTAAATTCCCGCAGAACCCTGACCAGTTCCCACGCACATAGAAACAATTCCGTATTTACTACCTCTGCGTTTCATTTCGTCGAATAACTGAACAGAAAGTTTAGCTCCTGTACATCCCAGAGGGTGTCCTAAAGCAATTGCTCCACCGTTTACGTTTACGATATCAGGATTTAAGCCCAGTTCGCGAATTACAGCCAAAGACTGAGAAGCAAAAGCCTCGTTTAATTCAACCAGGTCGATATCTTTCAATTCTAAACCAGCTTGTTTCAAGGCTTTCGGAATTGCTTTTACCGGACCAATACCCATGATTCTTGGCTCAACACCAGAAGAAGCAAAGTTTACCAGTCTTGCAATTGGCTCAAGGTTTAATTCTTTTACCATATCCTCGCTCATGATCAAAACAAAAGCAGCGCCATCACTCATTTGAGATGAGTTTCCGGCAGTAACGCTTCCGTCAGCAGCAAAAACAGGTTTTAAGCCTGCCAAGGCAGCAACAGAAGTTCCGGCTCTAGGGCCTTCGTCTTGTTTTACCACGTATGATTTAGTTTCTTTTTTACCATTTTCATTGATGAAAGTCTGATCAACAGTAATCGGAACGATTTGTTTGTCGAATTTTCCTTCCGCTTGTGCTTTCAGGGCTTTCATGTGTGAGTTGTAAGCAAACTCATCCTGATCTTCTCTTGAAATTTTATATTGATTGGCAACCGCTTCAGCAGTTAAACCCATTCCCCAATAGTAATCTTCGTGACCTGCAGCGGCCACTTTATAATCCGGAGTTGGTTTGTAACCTCCCATCGGAATAAAACTCATACTTTCTGCACCACCGGCAATAATACAATCTGCCATTCCGGATTGGATTTTAGCAGTTGCCATTCCGATAGTTTCAAGTCCGGATGCGCAATAACGGTTTACGGTTACACCAGGAACGTCTTCTACTTTTAATCCCATTAAAGAGATTAAACGCCCAACGTTTAGTCCTTGTTCTGCTTCCGGCATGGCATTTCCTACCATCACGTCATCGATACGTTTTTTGTCAAAATCAGGCAGTTCATCCATCATAAACTGAATGGTTTCCGCAGCTAATTCATCAGGTCTTTTAAATCTAAAAACCCCTTTTGGTGCTTTTCCTACCGCGGTACGGTAAGCTTTTACTATATATGCTGTTTTCATTTGTTTTTGTTTTTTAAGATTCTAGGAAAAAGAGGCAAGAGGCAAGAAACAAGACAAACTTAATTTTGAAATCTTGCTTCTTGCTTCTTTCATCTTATTTTCTAATTACGAAGTGGTTTACCTTTAGTTAACATATATTGGATTCTCTCCAAAGTCTTTCTCTCTGTACATAAACTCAGGAAAGCTTCACGTTCGATATCTAATAAATATTGTTCAGATACTAAAGTCGCCTCAGATAAATCACCTCCGGCCATTACATAAGCCAGTTTGTTTGCGATTTTTTTATCGTGTTCAGAAATGTATTTTCCGGCTTCCATTTGATCAGTTCCTACTAAGAACATTCCAAGAGCTTGTTTTCCTAATACTTTCACGTCAGTTCTTCTGATCGGTTGTGTATAACCAGCTTCTGCCATTAACAAAGCATGTTTTTTAGCTTCGGCAATCTGACGATCTTTGTTGACTACAATAACATCTTTTCCATGTTGTAAAAGTCCTGTGTCAAAAGCTTCGTAACCTGAAGTTGATACTTTGGCCATAGCGATTGTTAAGAAATACTCCTGAAGAACGTTTAATTCCACATCGTTTTTACGGAATAAATCAGAAGCTCTCAAAGCCATTTCTTTAGATCCGCCACCACCAGGAAGCACACCAACACCAAACTCAACTAATCCCATATAGGTTTCAGCGGCAGCAACCACTTTGTCAGCATGTAAGCTCATTTCGCATCCACCACCAAAAGTCATTCCGTGAGGCGCTACAACAACCGGAATTGAAGAATAACGAACGCGCATCATCGTGTCCTGGAACATTTTGATCGCCATGTTCAATTCGTCGTATTCCTGCTCAACCGCCATCATGAAAATCATTCCGATATTAGCCCCAACAGAGAAATTCGCTGCCTGGTTTCCAATAACTAAACCTTGATATTCTTTTTCAGATAAGTCGATTGCTTTATTGATGGCTTGAAGTACATCGCCACCAATGGTATTCATTTTGGATTGGAATTCTAAGTTTAAAATTCCATCTCCTAAATCCTGGATAATTGCACCGCTATTGCTCCAGACTTTTTTGCTTTCGCGAATGTTGTTCAGGATGATAAATGAATCTTGTCCCGGAACTTTAGTTTGAGATTTTGTTGGGATATTGTAGAAATATGTTGCTCCTTCTTTTACAGAGTAGAAACTTTCGCTTCCGGAAGCCAACATTTCATTCACCCACGCAGCAGGCTCTAAACCTTCTGCTTTCATGATTTCGATTCCGTTGGCAACACCTATGGCATCCCAAATTTCGAATGGACCATTTTCCCATCCAAAACCGGCTTTCATCGCATCATCAATTTTATATAATTCGTCTGAGATCTCTGGAATTCTGTTGGATACATAAGCAAACATTCCGGCGAAACTCTTACGGTAGAATTCTCCTGCTTTGTCTTTTCCTTTTACCAGAACTTTAAAACGGTTGATAGGTTTATCAATAGTTTTGGTAAGTTCAAGTGTCGCAAAATTTGCTTTTTTAGCAGCACGATATTCTAATGTATCTAAGTCAAGCGTAAGAATATCTTTGTCTACTTTTTTGTAGAAACCCTGACCTGTTTTGCTTCCTAACCAATTGTTTTCCATCATTTTGGTGATGAAATCAGGAAGTTTAAACAATTCGTGTTGTTCGTCTGTCGGGCAGTTTTCATAAATACCGTTGGCAACGTGTACCAAAGTATCCAAACCAACAACGTCAACGGTACGGAAAGTAGCTGATTTTGGACGGCCAATTACCGGGCCGGTCAATTTATCCACTTCTTCAATCGTTAATCCCATTTCTTTAACTAAATGGAACAAACTCTGAATCCCGTAAATACCAATTCTGTTTCCAATAAACGCCGGAGTATCCTTAGCAACAACAGATGTTTTTCCTAAAAATTTAGAGCCGTATTCGTTTAAGAAGTCTAATACTTCAGTAGAAGTTTTTGGACCAGGAATAATTTCAAATAATTTTAAGTAACGCGCAGGGTTAAAAAAGTGAGTTCCGCAGAAGTGTTGTTGAAAATCTTCACTTCTTCCTTCGCTCATAAAATGAATCGGAATACCGGAAGTGTTTGAAGTCACCAAAGTTCCCGGTTTACGGAATTTTTCGATTTGCTCAAAAACTAATTTTTTAATATCAAGGCGTTCTACAACAACCTCAATAATCCAGTCTACAGTAGCGATTTTTGCTATATCATCAGTCGTATTTCCAGTCGTGATTCTGCTTGCGAATTTTTGACTGTAAATAGGGGATGGTTTCGATTTTAATGAATTCGCCAAGTGCTCGTTTACCACTCGGTTGCGAACAGCTTTACTTTCAAGCGTTAATCCTTTTTTAGTTTCAGCTTCTGTCAACTCGCGGGGTACGATGTCAAGCAATAAAACTTCAACACCAATATTGGCAAAATGACAAGCTATACCTGAACCCATAATTCCGGATCCAATTACAGCAACTTTTTTAATTGTGCGTTTCATATTTGTTAATTTTATTTTCTATTGGTCAAATATGTTATCGCCTTTTTATTATTTGGAAAAAAATTAATGGGCGATTTCATAATTAATATTGTTTTTTATTTGAATTTGAAGTTTGCTTATAAGGTAAGGTTATTCATTTTCGGTTTTTTCTGTTTGATTAAATATGTTTTTGTCCTGAATCAGTTCATTGATAATTTCCGAAACTTCAATAAAATGCTTTAATTTTTCGTCAGTAACATGTTTTCTGACACTTTCATTAAATTTCAGTACTGTATTTTTAGATAATTCTCTTTTTTCTTTTCCAAATTCGGTCAGGTAAATTAAAACGCCTCTACCGTCACTGGGGTTTTTTTTGCGAACAATTAAACCTTTTTCTTCCATAGATTTTAATGTCCTGGTCAAGCTGGTGGCTTCCATACCCATTCTTGGTCCTAAAGCCGTAGATGGCGTACCATCTTCTTTGTCCATACTTAAAAGAGCAAATCCTGTTGCCATTGTGCCGTCGTATTTTGCAGCTTCTTCGTTGTACATTCTGGAAACAGCCTGCCATGTGGCTCTCAAAATATAATCTATTGTTTTGTCTTTCATAGTTAACTATATCGATTTCAAATATAATCAAAAAATACTATGCACGCATATAATTTTTTAATAAATTTTTGGTTAGTAAAAAAATACCTCTGATTTAGAGTGGTTTATGGTTGGTTTTAAGTTGAAATATACTATTCTTTTTTGGTATTTTAACAAATTTTATGTCATAAAAATCGTTTTATGGTTTTAAATCAGCTTTTAATTCTGAATTTTGTAAAAAAAGATGATATTAATGCGAAATAAAGTTTAATCATTGTATTTATTCAAAGCCTTCTGAAGTGTTTTTTTCATTCGGTTTCGCAGGTTTTCCGGTTTCAAAACCTCAATTCCACAGCCAAAACCCAATAAAAGCCTTTCCATTTCATAATTAGGAGAAATAAACAAGTGAACGATTACACTTCCGTCTTCATTTTGCTGAATTAGCCGCTGGCTGTTATGTAATGGTTTTGTAAGTACATACGGAGCATTTTCGGCATCAATCCAAAGTTCAATTTTTCTGGGATGCAAACCTGTATTGACGGTAACCCCAATTACATTCTGATAAAATAGATCGGCATCAAAATTTTCTTCCAGATAAGGCAAATTAAAATCATAGTCTATGGCAATAATTCTGTCTAGTGCCAAATTGGTAATAGGTTGAGAACCTTTCTTTTTCCCGATTAAGAACCAGCGATTATTGAATTCCTTCAAAATAAAGGGATGAAAATGAAACTTGGTTTCTTCTCTCGATTTAAATGATTTATAGGTAATCACCAGGACTACTTTTTTTATAATTGCCTGATAAATTTCATCTAAATAGTGTAAACCTTTTAAGTTATCATTTTTATCTAGGTAGATTACAGGATTTGTATTCGATTTCTCCGAGTAGATTTTATCTTCCAGTCGCTGTAAAATATCCGAAACATCATTAAACAGTGAGAAATCCTTAAATTGCTTTAACATCGAAACGGTTTCGGTCAAAACATTCATATCCGTTTCCGTTAGCGGAATATCGGTTATCGTAAATTCGTCGTCTTCATATTTATAATACTTTTTATCGTAAACGACAATTGGAGCGTTATAGCCCAGTTTTTCACTGCGCATCAGCTGAATATCCATCTGAATCGTTCGTTTGCTAATGGGGTTTGCGCGTCCCTCGTATTCAAACAAAGCTTCAGAACAGCATTCTATTAAATCTTCCAGGGTCCATTGCCTGTATTTATTCTGCAGGCATTTGTCAATGGTTTTGTACCGTATTAAGGCGTTTTTGTTTTGTGACATAATAGGTGTTATTTGGGCGTGCCCCTCCGGGTCGGGCTTTCCGTTTCAATCTTTTGTTTTTTAAAGAAAAAAACAAAAGGATTTCCACTACAATCCCTCACGCATTCACATTAATAAGAAAATTTTGTTTTTAATAGTTATTGTAAACGTTAATTATGTGACCAATAAAAAATCTGCTCCATCTGCGAGAAAAATAAACTTTACGCCTTTGCTCCCGTTAGCTATCGGGATTGGGCGATTCAATTTTTTAGCTTAATAACTTTATCTCTTTCTGAATATTCAATCTCGCTTTATCTTCATATAAACCCCTGAATTCCCCGGTCTGAAAAATAAATTTATTCTCCAGAAAATGTTTTAAGGCTTTCGCTCTTCCGGGTTTGTAGAGAAAATCAGGATAAATACTGTATTCTTTTCGAATCTGTTCAAAGTAAATTTGATATTCATCCCAATCGCGGGCGAGAATTTTCAAATCAAAATCAATTAACCAATTGATATCTTCATTGGCATTATAGTGATGTTGTTGAGTGGCACAAATCGCATCAAAAACCAATTGTTTATCGAGTTGTATATTTTCAGGCAAAATAGACAAAGCATATTCGGCACTTTTAAGTTCATTGTCCTTTTTGCTGCTCTTATAAATGTAATCGTGGTAAAAAATAGAAAATAATATTTCATCAGTGTTTTGAAGTTTATCAGAATAGATTTCAAAACTCCCAATCATATCTTTTAGATGTGTCAGGTTGTGGTAATGTCTTGATTTACCGGAATAGGCGCTTTGTAAATTCTGCCAATTGTGCTGAATCTCCTTTTCATCAAAACCAATATTCAGAAGTAATGGAGTATATTTCTGCTTAAGATTCATGGTGTTTTTTACTCAAATATAAAATTCTTTTTTTACTGCGCAAAATAATTGCGTAGTCGTTTTGAAATCTTTGTAATGTCAAAACGAAAGGCCTTGTAGCTTAAAAGGAAAAGCCTACAGAAAAATACGAGCTGTAGAGTTTGCGGATATTCCGGTTAGACCCGAGCGGACTAATGGGTAGAATTTACAGAAGCACCGAAATCGTCAGGGAAAGTAGGGAAGCGTATTTAGAGCCGCAATGCCCGAAAGGGAATATGAGTTCGAATCTCATCAGGGTCACGAAAAATAAAAGATTTTTTTACTGCGCAGAATAATTGCGTAGTGGTATTGAAATCTTTGTTCAGGAAATAAAACAAGTTCATTGAAATAAAAAATTGAGTTCAACAGGTCAAGTTTAAGTTACTTCGAAAACTTTCCAACGTACACACTTACACCATTACCAGTTAACACAATTTATAATGAAGCAGTAGCTCAGCGGTTAGAGCAGGTAGTTTTGAAATTATCCTAACAGGTCAATCAAAACTTACTTCGTACACTTCTAATGTCTGGGTCGTGGGTTCGAATCCCATCTGCTTCACAATTAATGATCAATTAAAACTTACTTCAGACCACGGCTCATTTCGGTTCGAATCTGAACATAGTTTTAAAATCATCATTAATAAAAATGAGGGTCAAGATTAACTTACTTCCGGGGAAACCCACCAAACTGTCACTTTGAATTAGTTAATCCATTATCGTCAAATTTAAGGTCAAGTGTTTCTTACTTCAAATCTTTTAGGTAGAACCAGAAGCACCATTATCTAAATTTTAAAAATTAAAAAAATGAAAACACAAGAATTATTAAAAATCAGTTTACGTCAAAACGCCATTTTCATTCCATCAGCAATGATTGCGAATGATATCAAAAATATATCAGGAACAACAGCGGTTTTAATGGCTAATGTTTCAAAACTCGGATTTACGTTTTCTGAATCGTTATTACATGCTTTAAATAATGTAAACCCGAAATATAAAATAGAAGTTTTAGAAGTACTAAGAGAAGTTTTAGGAACCGATAAGAACTGGACGCCTTTAGTAAAAGAGTGGAATATCCCAACAGGAGAATCTGCCATAGATCACGTTGCGACTTTTTTCGCCAACTTTTTTCAAACAAAAAGCGGAACTACTTTACAATGCGGACATATTATTCCGGACAATACTTTTCCTTTAGAACGATACAATGGCTGCCCATTCTGCGGAACTCCGTTTGAATTTGGTAAAATCGAAAATTACGGACAGGGAAGCAAATTGAAAGTATTGGATTTATGGACAGAAAAGGAATTGGAAGATTTCTATACATCATTATTGCAATCCAAAACCGCATTGGATGCTACGCAGGCAGAGAGTTTAAAAACGGCGATGAAATATTTGCCTTTGCCAACAACAGATGTTGCCATGAAGGAAACGTTAATGCTGGTAATCGATCTTTTGATTGAAAACGGTAAAGAAGATGAGGCTTCTCAGTTTTTAAAAACACCAACTGATATTCTACGTTATTTATGGTTTAAGAATACAGGGTTTTTACAAATTATCGAGCCAAAAACCATTGTAAAACGCGCATCAAAAAATGCAGCACATTTTTACAATTTTTTGGATACAAGTGCACAGGCAAAAGTGGCATCCCAAAAAGATCTGAAACTTAAATATTCCCGAAAAGAATGTTTAATGGTCGCTTCCTGGCTGAATAACCTGGATATGGATGTGGAGACCATGTGCGAAATCATGCACCCAAAAAGAGGAATGTGGGTTCGTTTTATACGAGCGTTGCGTTTGGCAGAATACAGCAAAAGAAAAGGCTTTGAAAAATTGGCTTTTTTATTGGATGTATTTTACAATCAGGTGTATGAGGTTTGGCAAAGTAAAGTAAACAGTTCAAGATTAAAGTTTGATGCCGATAAAACATTTGCATTGTTGAAACAACGTCCGGGATTGTTTGCACGTTCGTTATTCTCGAATATGCTTTGGTTTGGTGCAGACGAAACTGTAGCGCATTTTGAAGAAATTATTGATAAAGTTCCGGCAAGATTAATTTTTACCTTAAATATGTATGCTCAAAATTATTTCGATAAAAACATACAAAGAAGTGTGAAACCTTTGGGCGGGACCAACAAACGAATTCCAGCAAATGCTTTATTGAATTTGTACGACGAGGCGCAATTAGAGGCGATGAAAAATCAAATCGAAGAATTGTGTATTTTGGCCATGAAAAAGCGATTTGCAGCAGTTTCTAATACAAACAAAACAATGTATATCGATCCGCAGCTGTTTAACATTCCGGTTGCTATAGGGGACAGAAGCGATACTGTTCAGGATTTGCCGGTTGCTTTAATGGGAACACGTTTCCCGGTTGAAGGCAACGAAGTGCGATTGTTCCTGCAATGGGGTACAGGTTTGCCTGCACAACATCTGGATATGGATTTAAGCTGTCATATTGCGTATGAAGAGAAATCAGATATGTGTTCTTTCAGCCGATTGGTCACAACAGGCTGTAAACATAGTGGTGATATCAGAAGTATCCCAAATAAAATTGGAACAGCTGAATATATCAACATCGACATCGACGAATTGGCGAAAGCCGGTACAAAATTTGTGACTTTTACTTGTAATGCATACAGCAACGGAAGTATTACGCCAAATCTTGTCGTAGGTTGGATGAACAGCAAACACCAGATGAAAATTTCGGAGAAAACCGGAGTGGCTTACGATCCGTCGTGTGTCGATCATCAGGTTCGTGTGACGCAGAATGTTGCCAAAGGTTTGGTTTTTGGAGTGTTGGATGTAGCCAAAAGAGAAATCGTTTGGTTAGAGATGACTTTTGGAGGCCAGGTCGTGCAAGGTTTGGATTTTAAAGGAGTTCAGGCATTACTGGCAAAACTAAACAGCAAATTGAATATTGGTAGTTTGTTACAACTTAAAGCGGAAGCTCAGGGTTTAATACTTACTGAAGATCAAATGGCTGATGAGGTTTATACCGCGCAATGGGCCATGAACCCGGCAGCAGTAACACAATTATTAATAGATTAAAAATGAAACCACGAATTCTTAACTGATTTCGTGGTTTTTTACCTTTATAAAATAACCATGACAATCAAAGAAATAAAATACAAAGCCGAAAAAAATTTTAAAAGAATAGAACTTAGGGATGATGTTTACGGATTTCAGATTTTACCGGATGCTAAATTTATAAAAGGTATTAGCCAAAAAGAAATTGATCAGTTACAACTACGGTTCGGATTTGATTTTCCCTGGGATTATCGGGAAATGCTTCTGATTTTTTCGAATATAGAGACTAATTTGATTTCAATAAATCCGGAAGACAAATCAGATATTGAATATGCTCATGAAAACTTTTTTCATCAATATCCTGAAGATTACGAAAAATCAAGATGGCTTATCAACGAAATTAACGAAAATAAATTTGAAGCAGAATCCGTTCTTTCCGGGGCTGGTTTTGATGTTTCAAAAATAGTAGGTTATATTCCAATGTACAATCATCGGGCTCTTGTAGTTTTTGAAGATAAATATCTTTCACCGGTTATTTCAGTGTGGGGTGCAGATATTATTCTGTTTGGAAATAATTTAAGAGAGTACTTAAAAAATGAACTTTTAAGAATTTAGAAAACTACGCAAAATCATTGCGTACTGGTATGAAACCTTTACAGTATCCAATTAAAATAATCAAAAATGAAAAATGCTTTTCCTTATCCGTATTATAGATATGGTTCTGACGATTCCACGGATAGTGATGTGATAGTTGTAGTTCCAAAAGAAGATATGCCCGAAACACAGGAAGAGCGAAAAAATAAAGTGTTTTTTCTTTTGAAAGAGTACAATCTCAATTGGAATGCAACATTGGCTGTTATCGAAAACGGGAGAATTACCGATACCATTTTTACGAAGTCATGGATTGATTCGCTCAACAATGCAGTACTCGAAACTTATAACCTGCATGAGCAAAATCATATATGCTGCATAACCGAAAAGTACACAAGAAATAAAACCCTGGCCATTTACAAAGCAGTTCGCACCGTTTTGACCATGTTGACACGAACAACATACCGAACCCGGATTCGTCCGATTATAAAAGGGATCCACGACTTTAAGCTGAAATTGGAAGCACTTGATAAAATAGATTTTACCGCGCTTACTACATTCGATCAAAAAAATACCAGAGATGCAGATATCTGGAAAATTATTGCTTTTTACGTTGGACAAAATATCGCCTTAATTGAAAATGATACTGAAATATACACCAAGAAGAAATTTGTTTATCATTATCCTGATCTGGAGGTATTTATCTATAGAAAATCAATTACAGTAAAGGATAAAATAAGAGTACAAGAATATATTAAATATTGGCTGAAGCTGCTTCATCATTTCGGGGAATTTAAATCGGTTAATGGTTTTTTGACCTGTAACGATGAATGTATTGATATGCTAAATGAAAAGTTTTAAATCATGAATATGCCCACTTATCAGATATTTGGTTCTGAAAACTCGCTCGATGCCGATTTGGTTTTTTTTGTTGAAGAAATGCCCCAAACGATAGCAGAAAAGCTGGCTTTATCAAAAGAATTCAGCAAGTCTGTCGCTTCATGTTTTCCTGAAAAAGAAATCAATCCCAATCTTGCGGTTTGCCAGAATGGTCATTTAACAGCAGTGTATAAAGGAACAACAGATGAATTAAATAATGCATTATTCCATACTTATAACTTTCATGAACAAAAACAACAGAACCAAATTACGAAGCTTCTGGTGCGGGATATTGATTTAAAATTCTTGAGAAGCACCCGGATGATTTTGTCTTTTATGAGCAAAACAGCGTATCGGGTTTTAGTAAAAAAAGCTTTAAAAGGAGTTTTAGATGAAAAAATTCAGGCACTAGAAACTATAAAGGTAAGCTGCATAACTTCTTTTGGAAAAGATAAAAGTAGTTGCGATATTCTAAAATCAGTTGCTTTTCAGTTAGGGCAGACTATAGCACTTTGCGAAGGAAAAGAACTGTATACTAAAAATGAAATTGCAGCCTGTTTTCCGGATTTGCGAAAATACCTTTTTAGAGAAAAAGATGCTACTGTTCAAGATTTACAAAAATGGCTTTTGTTATTTGTTGAATTGTTGAAATACAGAAGTTTAATCATGAAAAACACGTCGGAATATAAATATGAAGACGAAAATGATTTTAACTGCGCAGAATAGTTGCGCAGTATGTTTTGAATCTTTGTTTAAAGATTAGAACTCATGAATACAACACTTTTAAAAGAAATGATTTCGAAAAATTATGTAAGGGTAAACAAACACCCTAAACATGATTTATACATTTACAACTACACTCAAAATGCTCAGTTTGAACGAATCTGGAATGAGGTTACATTGGCATGCAGAGGTTTGATTTTGGATGAAAACGAGAATGTAATAGCGAGACCTTTTCCTAAGTTTTTTAATTTAGGCGAAATAGAAAATCAAATCCTTCCGGATGCCGCTTTTGAAGTATATGATAAAATGGATGGTTCGTTGGGGATTTTGTACTGGATAGATGAAGTTCCTTTTATGGCAAGCAGAGGTTCCTTTTCAAGCGGGCAATCCGATAAAGCGAATGAAATGCTGCACGGAAAATACAAAAAATCATGGTCACGTCTGGATAAAACCAAAACCTATCTTTTTGAAATCATTTATCCTGAAAACCGGATTGTTTTAGATTATGGAAAAGCAGAAGAATTGGTCTTACTGGCGGTTATCGATACACAATCGGGAGCAGAATTTCCGCTGGAAGAGATTGGTTTTCCTCTGGTTGAAAAATACAACGGAATCAAGGATATCCTGACTTTAAAAGAAATGAATATGACAAACAAAGAAGGTTTCATTATTAAGTATGCGAATAATTTTCGGGTAAAAGTTAAATTTGAGGAATACCTTCGCCTGCACCGGATCATTACTCAGGTTTCGAATCTGAGTATCTGGGAATATTTAAAAGCAAACCAATCTATGGAAGAAATCCTGGAACGTGTTCCGGATGAATTTTTCGATTGGGTCAAAGAAACCAAAAGTGATTTGGAAGGTAAATTTTCAGCAATCGAAGCACAATGCAAAAAGGATTTTAAAATTATGGAATCACGTAAAGAAACTGCTTTGTATTTCCTTACATTTAAATATTCAGGAGTCTTATTTGCAATGCTGAACGGCAAAGATTACCGGGAGATTATCTGGAAAATAATTCGTCCGGAATTTGAAAAACCGTTTAGTAATACGGAACAATAAAACTTTAATTTAACTGCGCAAAATAATTGCGCAGTGGCAAAACTATATTTGTCAAACAAAAATAAACACCATGATTATAAAACTTAAATCAGAAAATAAACACTTTTTAGATGTTCTTTATAAAAATCCAAATACAGATCAGGGCTTGTATCTGAAAGAATTAAAAAATGGAATTGTAGTTGGAAATGTGATTTCGGATAATGAATACCATTGTGTTTTTTTGGATGGCAAAAACAGTTATTTACCCGAAGAAGGAAACCAAATCGATTTTCAAAGTTATTGCAGTCCGTTATTGGCTTTGAACATTGCAACGGAATTCTTTAATCATTTGTATAAAGAAAATAAAAGTTTGAATGAAACCGTGATTTCCTGGCTGGAAAAAACTTATGGCGAAGTTGATACTGAAAAATGTACCATAGAAATCCCAACTTTTTTTATGGATTCAAACTGGTATAAAAACGAACGTTATCTTTTGTCCAAATACATTGACGGAATTTCACTCCAAAAGAAAGTAGGCAATAATTACGAATTAAAAATCGAAGGAGCAACGGTTAGAGAAGCGGTGCAAAAGTTTTCGCTCGTGGCATTGTTTACCCATTTTACAAACAAATATGCGGTTTACACTTTTATAGACGATTATTTTATTCAAAAGCATATCACGATGTTAACCAATATTTTGGGCATTCCGTATTTTGTGTTTTATCTTTTTATAAAAAGGATTATGCGTTCTCCGGTACAGTTTGAAAAGTTCAAACCTCAGTTAGAAGCTTATTTTGATAACGAAATTCAATTTGTTTTTACCGATACGCATCAATCCAGAAAAGAATTTATTTGCAGTAAAATCAATTTTGATGAACCGGTTTTAGATTTTGGCTGTGGCGAATTGCAATATTACAAGTTGTTGCTTAAAAAAGGGTTCACAGAGGAATATCTCGCTTATGATGAGGTTGATTTCAAACCTATTGCCGATAAAATTACAGCAATAGAAAATACGGATAATTTACGATGGATTGAAAGCCTGGAGGAAATTAAAGGTTTTGAAGGTCAGATTATTTTGAGTGAAGTAATTGAGCACAATTCTTTAGAAGCAGCAAAAGCAATACTGATCTGGATTCGTGACCATACTAATTTCACACAATTGTATGTAACAACGCCGGACAAAGATTTTAACGTAAATTATGAGCTTACAGAAGAATTCAGGCATGACGATCACGATTTTGAACTTTCGAATGCAGCGTTTGCAGAACTGATCGATTCGATATTTTCAAATCCAAAATCGTATTATGGAGTAGGAGACTGTGTAAAAGGAGTGTACCCAACAAGTGCCGTAATCATTCAAAAAAAGTAAAAGATGTTAGACTATAGAGTAAGAAACAGAATAGAATGGTTTTGTAAAAATAAGATCAACGATTTTTCGCCAACCATTTCGCCAGCGCCAAAAAGCAAGAGAAGAAATGAAATCGAAAGCATCGAAGAAGCCATAAATTATTATCTTGATAAAGGCGTAACTGAATTCGTGGTTCAAAAAAAATACATGGGTTCTTATTGCACGATTTACCTCAAAAGAAATCTCGAAGAAACGTATTTTGTTTCCCGAAACGGATTCAAAATGGACCATATCGATGTAGAAAAAGCAATCAGCAGCCTGAAAGAGTTACATGCTAAAATGCGAATCGCTTTTCCGGATTTTGAAACCCTTCTGATCGCTTCAGAATTATTGCCTTGGAAAGTTTTGGGTGCCGGATTAATTGAAAAAGAATTTACAGGATATTACGATGCCTTAAAAACGCATAATGAATATTTGCAAACTTCGGGATTACCTGAAAAGCTCAAAAGCTTAAAACAAGCTGAAGCCTTTACAACATACCTTTCAGATAAAAACAAGCTTAGTAAAAAGGAATTTGGCAGCAAACACAAACCACACATTGTACGTCAGTACGAAGCTTTGGCGGCTGCAAAAATCCCGGATGTAACGAAACAGGAAGCATCCTTAAAAGTGTTTCAAAATCAAATTAATACATTTGGAAACGAAGGGGAATTGCATTTTAAACCTTTTACAATTTTAAAGGTGGTAAACAGTTCCGGCGATGAGGTATTGCCAAACAGTAATCTGACGTATGAATTGGTAAATGATGACGCTTTTTTACAGCTGGAAATAAGCAGTTCTGATAAAGAAGAAAAGTTAAAAACCATTTATTCGTTTTTCGAAAAACTAACGGGCGAGAACGAAGAAGGCATTATGATTAAACCTGTTCAGAATTACATTAAAAATGTACCTCCTTGTTTTAAGGTCAGAAACAACAATTATCTCACGATGATTTACGGAGTGAATTTTCATCAGGATTTTGAGCATTATTTAGAAAAAAGAAGTATAAAACAAAAGTTGGAACAATCGATAAACGGTTGGGAAATCAATCAGAAAATGCTTCAGATTCCGTACAAAGATTTAGAAGAAGAAAATTACCTCATGCGTTTGTTGCTTTTAAAAAGAATCAATAACGAAGAAATAGAAAAAACATTAGATCCAAGATTATAACAAAATGAAAAAGATACCAACATTAACGATACTTACAGGCTGTCCGGCATCAGGGAAAAGCACTTTCGCAGAGTGGAAAGTGAGAACTGAACCTAAAACGATGAGAATAAGCCGTGATGAAATCAGGTTTTCGCAATTTCAGGAAGTTATGGATCCGTCATCAGAAAGTATGATTTCTAAACTTGTTAACGGACAAATCAAAACCCTGCTTTCAAATGGATGGAATGTGATTCTGGATACGTGTAACGTAAAGTATGATTACATCAAACAACCAATAGATAATTTTTCGGAATTGGCCAATATTGAATTCAAAGTATTTGATTTACCGCTGGAGGAACTTTTAATCAGAAATGAAAAAAGAGATCGAAAAGTGCCTAAAAAGGTGATCGAAAACATGTACCATCAATTGCAAAAAACAAAAGAAAAGTTTGAGTTTAAACCGGTAAAGAAAGTGAATAAAAATCTGGAATATTGCGAACAAAACCCTGATTTGCCTAAAGCCATAATTTGCGACCTTGACGGAACACTGGCTTTGATGAACGGAAGAAATCCTTTTGATGCCAGCAAATGTGACGAAGACGAAATAAACAATCCGGTGGCGAATGTTTTGAGAAATTACAAAAAACTGGGGTATCAGATATTGTTGGTTTCAGGAAGAGAAGACCGATACAAAGAACCAACCTTGCGTTTTCTTAAACAACACGAAATCGAATACGATGAACTCATCATGCGAAAAACCAAAGACAGCCGAAAAGATTCAATCATCAAAACCGAAATCTACAACGAAGCTATAAAAGATAAATATTTTATAGAATTTGTTCTGGACGATAGAAACCAGGTAGTAGATACCTGGAGAAATGACTTAAAATTACCTTGCTTCCAGGTATATTATGGGAATTTTTAGGAGGAAGGTTGAGGTTGAGAGGTTCAGAGGTTCAAAGGGGCAAAGGTTCAAAGGGGTAAAGGTTCAAATATTGAGCTTAAATCTTTATTCCTGATACTTGTCGCGATCCGTCTTAAAAAAAAATATAGACTCAAAGTAAAAAAACCTATGAACCTCTGTCCCTCTGAATCTTTGCAACTTTAAAAAATAAACATAGACTAGACTCAAGAGAGAAAACCTATGAACCTCTGTCCCTCTGAACCTTTGCAACTTAAAAAAAATAAAGACTCAAGAGAAAAAACCTCTGAACCTCTGTCCCTCTGAACCTTTGAAACTTAAAAAAAAAATGAATAAATACGAACGACTGAAAACAGAATTAGAAACAGTCGGTAATGGAAAGATGAAAGCATTTGGAGACTCCATGCGGCCCATTTTAAAAAGTGGAAGCCTCTTAACCTTTGAAAAAAGTGATAAGTACCAAATAGGCGATATCGTATTCTGCAAAGTAAAAGGCAGGTATATCGATGCCCATAAAATCATAAAAACCGACACCAACAAAGGTTTCCTAATCGCCAACAACCACGGCTTCGAAAATGGATGGACAAAAATCATTTACGGAAAAGTAATGCAGGCAGAATTTAAAAATGAGGTAATTTATAGAGGATAGAGGATAGAGGATAGAGAAAAGAGAATGGAGAAAAGAGGATAGAGAAAAGAGGATAGAGACAAGAAGCAAGATGCAAGAAGCAAGAGACAAGAAGCAACAGAATAGAGTGAAGAGCCAGGAAGAAAGAATTGAAGTCTTGTCTCTTGCTTCTTTTTTCTAAAATCAAAATCAAATTAAAACAAAAAAACATACAGGCCCAAAGAGAAAAACCTCTGAACCTTTGCCTCTTTGAGCCTTTGTAACTTAAAAAAAAATGAAAACATACATAGATATAGGAATTAATTTAACCAATAAACAATTCCACAACGACATAGACGATGTTGTACAAAATGCTTTAGATGCTGATGTATCGCAAATGATCCTTACCGGAACAAGCGTGCGAAACAGCGAAGCTTCGGCTGAAATGGCAAAAGATTATCCGGGAGTATTATATGCCACAGCCGGAATTCATCCGCATGATGCGAAGAGTTTTGATGCGCAGAGTATTTCAAAACTGAGAAATTTACTAAAACAGAAACAAGTCGTTTCAGTAGGCGAGTGCGGACTCGATTTTGATCGTGACTTTTCGCCCAGAAACAAGCAGGAAGAATGTTACAAAGCGCAATTAGAATTGGCAATTGAAGTTCAGAAACCTTTGTTTTTGCACGAAAGGGCGGCTTTTAATAAGTTTATGGAAATTACAAAAGACTATTTGCCACAATTACCAAAAGCAGTCGTGCATTGTTTTACAGGAAGTCTGCCCGAAGCCAAAACCTATCTCGATAACGGATTCTACCTGGGTTTTACCGGAGCAATATCCGACAATAAACGTTTTGAGCATTTAAAAGAAGTGATTCAATACGTTCCGGTCGACCGAATGATGATCGAAACCGATGCGCCATTCATGCTCCCGAAAAACACACCCAGTAATCTCCTGAAAAAATACCACGAACGCCGTTGCGAACCTGCCTTTCTGCCTTTTGTTGCAGCAACTGTGGCGCAGTTTAAAGGAATTTCGGGAATTAGTGTTGCAGAAGAAACAACAAGAAACGCAAAGCACTTTTTCGGAATCTAAAGTCGTTATTCTAACAGGTTTCCAAAACCTGTTAGGTATCAGAAAGCAGCTTTTGTATATTCTTGCTTAAAAGAAGACCTAACAGGTTTCAAAAACGGTTAGGAGAGAAAAAATAAGATCTTTTATATTTCAAACAAAATGACAAATCTTAAAAACAGAGGAAAAGAAGCCAGCGACGATGTTTTATTCGGTGCTTCAAAAATGCAGGAAAAACTAAAAGAAGCAGTTGCCGATATGCATTATTTTCTGAGCAGAGGTTATGGCGAAAAAGCCACATTGGTTCTAGTTGGAAACCGGTATCGGTTAAATTCCCGTCAGCAGCAAGCCGTTCGGGGTATGAGTGCTTCGCAAAGTCAGATTGAGAACCGAAAATCAAAAGAAACTGAAAGCCACAATCTGGCGGGAAAAGAAATTATTATCGACGGTTTTAATGTGCTGATTTTGTTAGAAAGTATCTTGTCAAATGCTTATGTTTTTAGAGGATTAGACGGTTTTATCAGAGATTTGTCAAGCGTTTACGGAACGTACAAAAAAGTAAAGCAAACGGCTCAGGCTATTGAAATTGTAGGTGATTTTTTTATAAAAGAAAAAATTAAAACGGCCTATTGGTTATTTGATAAACCGGTTTCGAATAGTGGCAGACTGAAACAAATGATCGAAGAAATGGCATTAGAAAACCATTATGACTGGAAAGTCGAACTTGTCAATAATCCGGATAAGGTAATGGCCGAAAGTGATTTAATTGCCATAACTTCTGATGCCTGGATTTTAGATTATAGTAAAGCCAATTTTAATTTAATGCACTATGTTTTGGCACAATTAAACATAAAGGAAACTATCATCTGCTCTAAAACAGACTGGTAGTTTATTCTTTGATTGAAAAAATGTATAATTCAGGAAATATCTCCCATTGGGACATTTCACCGGTAAAAAAATGAATCCAATTCTGTTGTTTAATGTATTAAAGTCAATAATTCCCAATCTGAATAAAGAATGGAAAACAAAATATGCCTTGTTTTTGACAAATGATAACCTGTATCTTTTTTCAGAAAACCTGATTTTCTTTCACAATCAAAAACCTGAAATAGTAAGAAAGCCTTATTTTAAAGATGAAATTAGAGTTTCGATTTGGGACTGTATGTTTTACTTTGAAGCGGTTTTGAATGCTTTTGAAAGCAATTCAGAGCAATTGAAACCAAATCTCATTAAAGCTCTGGAAGAAACCCCTTTCGAAATTATTTTGCTAATTCTCGGACAAAGGTTAACTTCGGCAAGCAGACGTGACGAAACAGGAATTCCTCCTGAAAAAGCAATACTGTTAGAAAGCTGTTTTCAACCTTTTAACAACAAAATTTCGATTGTCGAAAGAGCGTGGGAAAAGCATGTTGGCAGAACAAAAGACCATCAGAGTGTGCTTGGAGCGATAAAAGGAAACCGTAACGAGAAACGCATACTGGCAGAAAAACTGGCACATTATTTCCTGGACAATAAAACATGGTGGAATATATTTTTCCATTACAAACACGATCTGGTCTACGAAGTAAGGCTCGAAAACGGACAAGGAATGCGCTGGTCTGCTGATGGAAAACGGTTCATAGGATTTTTAGAAGATTTTTTAGACGAATAAAATGGAAGAAAACAGTAAGTATGCTTTTAGTGATGAAGAATGGAAAACGTGTATAAAGGTTTTAAAAACCCTGAAAGAAGATCCGTTCGAAAATCCCGATAACAATTTGTTTGCGGGTTTGATTACGAAGATTCACAAAAACGCCAAAAAAAATATCCGAAGCAGCAGTTATACTTCCAAAAAACAGGAAGATCTTCAAACAAGCCTGAATGCCGAACTGGTAACAAAAGCCCTAAACGGAGAAACCTTGTTTTCGGAAAAAGAAAATCAGGACAAACAGCAGTTTACGCCATTAAACCTGCCTAAAAACTGTTATTGCTGTAATCAGTCGTACAAACTGGCGCATAGTTTTTATACCCGGCTTTGTCCGGTCTGTGCCGAAGAAAACTATGAAAAACGTTTTCAGCATATTGATTTAAAAGGCCGAAACGTGATTTTAACCGGCGGTCGTGTAAAAGTAGGTTTTGCAACGGCTTTACGATTGTTGCGCAACAATGCCACTGTAGTGCTTACAACCCGTTTTCCGGCTTTGGCGTTAGAACAATTCCGTCAGGAAGATGATTTTGAGCAATGGAAAGAAAACCTGATTGTTTACGGTTTAGACCTGAGAAACCTAAATGCAATAAAAGAGTTTGTGTCATTTTATAAATCGAAATTCGGGAGCCTGGATATTTTGATCAACAACGCCGCACAAACCATAAAATATCCAGATGAATATTATGTGCCGTTACTTAAAAAAGAAAATCAATTGGGGATAACATTTAAATCAAATGCGATGTTAATTGAGAATCAAACCCCGGTTACAAAAGAGATCAAAGCACTGGAATATGGTGTAGAAGAAAAAACCGAAATTGCGCTGACCCGTTTTGGACAACCCGTTGACGACCGCGAAAAAACAAGCTGGAATTCGACTCTCGAAGAAATCAGTATGTACGAATTGGTTGAGGTCAATTTGATCAACCAGATTGCGCCGTATTTTTTAATAAAAGAATTAAAACCATTGTTTTTAAATTCAGTTTTTAAAGAACGTTTTATTGTAAATGTCACATCGTCCGAGGGGATTTTTAGTTATAGCAACAAAACCATTTTTCACCCGCATACCAATATGACCAAGGCAGCACTGAACATGATGACGCTCACTTCTGCCAAAGAATTTGCGGTAGATTCGATTTTTATGACCAGCGTCGATGTTGGCTGGATTTCGACCGGGGCCAAAGAAAGCCTGCGAAAAAGACAATTCGAAGAAGGCTATATTCCGCCTTTGGATTCTGTAGATGGCGCCAGCAGAATTTTCGATCCGATAGTGCAGGGAATCAAAGGAAAAAGTATATTTGGGGTCTTGTTGAAAAATTACAAAGTTTCTCCATGGTAAAAACAGGATAGTAGTTTAACTGGACAAACAATTGCGGCTTGGAATAAGTTTTGGGTTCGAGTCCCAACTATCCTGCTAAGGTGTTAGCTCAATTGGAAGAGCGTTCCCACGCACAGGGAGAGGATGCAGGTTCGAGTCCCAGCACACCTTTTTTTTTGGAGGTTCATTCAAAGGTTCAGAGGTTCAGAGGCTCAAAGGTTCAGAGGTTGAAAAGTCAAAATAAAAAAACTTTGCGGCTTAGTACCTTTTCGGCAAATACAAAAAAGGTGTTAGCTCAATTGGAAGAGCTCTTGCCCATCAAGCAAGCGGTTGCAGGTTCGAGTCCATGCACACCTTTTTTTTTTTTTTAGGTTCAAAGGTTCAGAGGTTCAAAGGTACACAGGTTAACAAAGGAGCTTGAAAACTTTGCGGCTTTGCGCGATTAAAAAACACCCAGTAACCCCAATCGTATCACAAAAGAAAAAAAACTCTCCCCATAAAAACACATGTTTGTACTTGGTTCAAAAGTCCCCTGTTTATTTATATTTGAAAACCACCATGAAAGAAAAAATACTAAAAAAGTTAAACGAAATAGCACTACAAAACGACGTAGAAATACTTTTTGCCGTAGAATCAGGAAGTCGAGCCTGGGGATTTGCCTCGCCGGACAGTGATTACGATATTCGTTTTATCTACAAACACAAACCCGGGTATTATCTCTCGCTTTGGGAAAAACCAGACGTGATCGAATTCATGACCCAGGACGATCTCGACGGTTCCGGTTGGGACTTACGAAAATCTGTAAAATTATTAGCAAAATCTAACGCACCTTTGATCGAGTGGTTGTTTTCGCCTGTGGTGTATTACCAGAACGATGCCTTTGCAAAACAAATGCAGGACATAGCCACAGAATGTTTTTCGCCCATAGCGGTTTTACACCACTATTTAGGAACGACAAAAAATTTCATGGAAGTCTGCGAAAGGGAAGAAGTAAAACTAAAAAGTTATTTCTACGCCTTACGCACCGCTTTAGCCGGAAAATGGATTGTCGAAAACAATTCGTTTCCGCCTGTTGCTTTTGCTGATTTATTGCCAATCGCACCACAAAACGTACAAGATAAAATAATAGAGTTACAACAAATAAAAGCCAGCCAGAACGAAAAATACCTGCACCCAAAAGAAACTTTAATAACTGATTTTTTATTGAAAACAGTACAATTTAATCAGGAGAATGCCAGTAAGTTGGGAAGTGGGAATAAGATAAATGAGGAGTTGGATTTATTTTTTGCCCGAATGATAAAATCCTAAAATAGATTTGATGAAAAAACCACGAAAGCCGTTGCGAACCTGCTTTTCTGCCTTTTGTTGCAGCAACTGTGGCGCAGTTTAAAGGGGTTTCGGGAATTGTGGTTGCGGAGGAAACTACTAGGAATTCTGAAAGCTTTTTTGGGATTTAGAATTAAAATTTAATTAGTTTTTGCCACAAATTTGCAAATTTATCTTGTGAGTTTGTGGTTTTTTATTTGTTAATTTGAAGCTGTGTTGCAAATAATAAATGCCAAAAAATCAATTAAATTTAAAATTTTTAACAGATAAAAAACAGATTCATTTATGACCTTTAAATCAGTATACTTTCATAGTAATAAAATAATTCTTCTTGCCTTTATTTTCTTAGCATTTTCATGTAAAAAAGAAATAAAAGCAGTGCATAAAAAAAGTACAAAAGACACGGTTTCGGCTGTAGAACCAGAAGAAGAAAAAGTAATTCTGACCGAAATAGAAAGTAAATTTTTAAAAAGGCTTATTAATGAAGAAATTGGCGAACAAAAATATAAGGAAATGCAAATATCCGAATCGCCTTATTACGTTTCGTTTGCAAATGATGGCGATCCTTATACAGTTTCATTTTCAATTTTTGAAAAAGGAGATTTTAATAATGACGGAATCACAGATTATGTAGTTAGCAGATCATCTGAAGGAATGTTGGGAGGAAATGCAAACACAAATCGAGATTTTATTTTCTATATTATGAAAGATGAAATTAAGGAGAAAGAATCTCATAGTATTCTGGGATATGCCCCTTTTTCATATAATATAATTGACGAAGCAAATTTTGTTGGTAATAAATTTAAAATTAAGGTAACACAAAATTTCAGAACGTATTCAAGTTCGGTAGAAGATTTAAAATCGACTTCATTATCATTTATATACAAGAATGGTAATCTATATGAAGAATCGTATTTGTCAAGCTGTAAATTGGCAAAATTAAAATCGAAAACTATTTTTAATGATATTCCCGGAGTTGAAAAACGTACCAGAAGTATCGAAATGCATAATTATACCGAAACTATCGAAGAAATATATAAAAACAATGATACCCTAATTAATGCAAGTGTAGGGGGCTGTGATAATTTAATATTAGAGTTTAATACGTTTTATAAAGTAGAACCGGATAAAATAAATGATACTGAATTTAAAAAAGAAACTGCTTTACAATTATTAGAATTTTTGGCTGGGAATACTCAGTTTTCAAAAGAAATTAATGTGGCAATAAACTATTATCAGAACAATCCTTTAGACAACGAATATATCGAAAAGATAAAAGGATACGGATTTAGAGTTTTAATTGATAAAGATGACAACCGCAAAGGGCAATTGAGGTTTTTAGTTCAAATTGATAAAATAGATAACCCATATCAAAAAGAGAATTGGGAAATCACAACTCGCAATAAAACTGCTCCGCCTGATAATGAAGATTATTGATTATTTACGGGCAAAGTACAAAGATTAAAAAACTTTGCGTCCTAGCGCCTTAGCGGCAAAAAAACGGCTTTTAAATCAGGTGTTTTTACTGGGTTTAAAGGCTTCTTGTTTATTTATATTTGAAGACGAAGAATGTTAAACTATTATAATTATAAGATTATGGAAAACCATAAAATAATTAATAGAATTTTATGCACATTTGATAGAGGTAATTTTTAATACAAAACGGGACATAAAAAGTATTTACATTTAAAAACGTTGGCTATTTTTTTATTAGAAGAGGTTTTATTTAATCAGAAAATTTTTAGTAATTTACAACACTAAAAAACATGAAAAAAGAAATTAGAATTGTTTTTTTTAGATAGAAAGCAGAGCTTAAAAAAAAATATGAAAAAGGAACATCTTTATTTTAAAAATCCTCAAGAGGGTGTAGTGGTTTTTAAGCAGAAATCTCGCTATAATCCAAATTCTTCTGAAATGGAAGAGGAAAATATTGAGATAGAAAAAGATTATACGCCAAAAACTGAAGATTTTATACTATCATTAAGAAGTTTTAATAAGAAAAGAAAAGATAGAGCAGTAAGAAAAACAATTGCTGTTCCTGAGGTAATTGAATTAATAACAGTTACTTTCCATGATATTTTTGATTCATCTAAATTTGAAAATATTTATAGATCTACCTTCGGGCTTGATATAATTGCTTATTTTGATTGGAATACAAAAGCTATTTTTGCTATTTCTAATTATCAGAGATTTGACAATTTTATAAAACAATTAGAAGTTTTTATAAACACAGATGATCATAATAATCCTGAATATGATCTCAATGTAAAATTCATTAAGGACTTTGATTTTTTATCTAGAGATTTAATAATTGATTGTAAAACTTTTAAAAATCATTTGATAATAAACTTAATTGACTCATTGGAGCTCGATTCAATTAAAAATAAAATAGAAAATAGATTGATTAAATATCTTGATGAAAATCATATTGAGTTCAAGAATAATGTAGAACTTAATATTATTGAAGTAATTAAGGTTGATGAGGAAACAATTATAGAAATAGTTGATAATTTTGATGTTATACAATCTGTTAATTCCTATAGTTCAGGTTTTGTTAGGCCTAATATTTATAATTTAACAGAAAAATCATATGGTTTTGAAATTATAAATAGTGATGTTAATTTGCCAATTATTGGTATTATAGATACAGGAATAGAAAATAAATCTCCACTCAATACTATAATAATTAATGACGCATCTTATAATCTTACAAATACGTCTTCATTTATTGATAATGTTGACCATGGTACTGCAGTTGCAACTATTGCTGCTTTAGGAGATAAATTGTATCCAAACCATTTGGGAAATTTTGAAGCTGATGCAAAACTTTTAAGTATTAAAACATTGGATAATAACTCTGGTCAAATATTTGAAAGTGAAGTTATAGAATTAATTAGAAAAGCAAAATTAGAATATAATGTCCAAATTTTTACCCTTACAATCGGATATAATGATTGTAAGAAATATAATGAGCGCATATCTAGCTATGCATTTGCATTAGATAAATTATCACATGAGCTTAATATACTCGTTTTTATTTCAATTTCAAACGTTCGAGAGTCACAATATTTTTTAGATTCCATTACTAATAAATCTCTATTTCCATTGCATTTTTTGTCTGAAGATACTAATCTTTGCAGTCCGGCAGAAAGCATGAATAATTTGACGGTTGGAGCTTTTGCATCAAATTTAGAAGATAATGAAATTGATAGAATTACTCCTTTAGGTTTAGTTCCTGCTATTTATAGTAGAACATTTCATATAAATTGGGATGTGAAAATTTTTAAAGATATAAAAGGAAACATAAATCATAAAAGAACAAATAAGCTATTATTTAAGCCAGATGTGATTTCTCATGGTGGCGATTATGATAATTGGATGGATATTAATAAAACTGGTTTAAAAGTTTTAACAACAGAAAGAGGATCTTTTTTTAGTAAAGAAATAGGTACGAGTTATTCAGCTCCTTTTGTAGCAAATTTAGCGGCAAGAATACTTAAAAAATATCCTGAGTTATCAAAGAATATACAAACAATAAAAGCATTGATAATTAATTCTTCTGAAACTGATGAAAGAAATCCTGAAATAGAAAGTATAAAAAACTCAATCATTGGAAACGGTTTTCCTAATGAAGAATTTGCAATAAATTCTTCGACAGACAAGATAACATTTATTTTAGAAGATGAGATAGAGCCTGAAACGATTAAAAGTTTTTCTCTAAAATTGCCTAACTATTTGTTAGGTTTGATGAATTCTCAATCAATATTAGAATTTACTTCAACTTTATGTTTTAGCTTTTTACCTTTAAATAAAAGCCAATTTACCTACTGTCCAATACATATGGCATTTGGTTTTTTCGATAATATACCGTTGGAAGATTATAAAAGAGATAGAAATGGTAAAATATTAAAAACATTAAATGGATTACCTGCTCAGTCTTTAGGTATTAACTATAATAAAATGGAAAATATTAAATTAAAGAATTCTTGGTCACAAGATTATTATTATAAACCTAAAGTATTAAGTAATTCCCAAAAAGTTAAATTTAGGTTAACGCTTAAATTTCTGAAAAAAAATATTGATACAGATGGAAATATAAAGGTGAAAATTGCAATAAATTCTAAGTTGCATAAACTTTTAGATTCTATTGAAAAAGAAAGATTGCTTAACGTACCAGTAAAGTTTTCATTAGTTACAACAATAGAAGAGCTTCCGTATAAAAATAAAACTTCAAATAGATTATATGAAGAAATGCAGCTTATTAATTCCTTAGATGTAATTAATGATTTAGATCTTGAAGCAGAAAATTATTAAATACTCATCGATTTTTTTTCTATCTCAATTAAATTTTGCCAAACAGAAGTATTAATTTTTGCATTTAGTGTTAATTCTGGGTTTTCTATTGCGAATAGACTTCTTTTAATTGCAGTAACTAAAGTTTTTTGAATACTGAAATAAGAAAGTCCAAGTGATTTTTTTATTATAGCATTTGCTTTTGCTTTGTTATCAAAAGTAAAATTACCATTTTTTAGAGTTAACGAAATTAATTCTTTTATTTCTTTTTCTGTAGGTAAATTAAATCCAATCGAAAAGTCAAATCTTCTTAATAGTGCATCATCAAGCATCTCTTTTTGATTAGTTGCAGCAATAACTATAGTACTTTGAGGTAGATAATCAAATAATTGTAAAATTGTATTTACAACTCTTTTCATTTCTCCATGATCTTGACTATAATCTCTAATTTTTCCTAAAGAGTCAAATTCATCAATGAAAATTATACAATCTTCAGCTGCTGCTTTACGGAATATTTTAGATAAATTTTTACTTGTTTCACCCAATTTTGAAGAAACAATTGCACCAAGATTAACTACAACCATCATTTTTTCAAGTTCTCCCGCAACTACATATGATGCTAAAGTTTTGCCACAACCCGAAGGTCCATGTAGTAATAATTTATTTGCTATAGGTAAACCGAATTTTCTTAAAACTTCTGATTTATGATGTTCTTCAATGAAATGATTTAAATTATCAATGACATCTTTGTCTGCTATAATGTTATTTAATCTGTAATCAGATGTAAGTTTCTCTAAAATTAAATCACCTACTTCCTTATCTTCTATTCGATTAAAATAAGAATCAGAGCCAACTTTTGTCAAGTTATTATTCCTTTGTAATCTTATTGAATCTTTTAATATAGATTGAAGTTGAATGGCGAAATTTAATTTTTTGGTATTTTTTGAATGCTCAATTAATTCGTTAAGTACAGATAATAGTTTCTCCTGATCATTTTCAAGACCGTATTTAGCAATATCTTTTATGTAATTAGATTGACTCATTTGATAGCAAAAGTAGTTATTTTTTTATGTTTAGTTATAAAATTGCTCTTAAAATTAATATTGGATTATCGAAAGACTCAATCCTAAAAGAACTAAAAAAACTGCAAATATCTACATGATTAGATTAATAACCCGCTCTGCGACGTCTTCCTACTTCTCAGTAACAATTTCAATAAAAATAATGCTCAAATTCAAAATAGATTTTGCGCATTTTTATATATATAAAATTCTCTTATCAAAAATATTATTTCCCTTTCATCAACTTCTATAAATACTCAACCTTTCCTTTTTCAGCCAGAACCAAACGTTTGTAAAGCTCCACAACTGGATCAAGAGGATTAAATTATGATTGTAATATAAGTATAAGAGGCATTAAAGTAACAATTTATCTAAACTAACATCTTTATATGTAAGTTTTGTATTATATTTATCTCAACTAAACAAAACTATATGCCATGAAAAAATACATCATACTACTAATCCTGTTTTCCTTTCAAATCAGTCATGCCAGCTGGCTTACTTCGTACGAAGATGCCCAAAAAATGGCATTAACTACCAACAGATTTATTATTATTGATTTCTGGGCAACCTGGTGCGGCCCATGTCTGGAAATGGACAAAAATGTATGGAACGATGACCAGCTCGAAGAAACACTGCAGGGATTTGTAAAGCTAAAAATAGATATCGATGCCAATAGAGAATTAGCCAGTAAATATGGCGTAAACGGAATTCCAAATATCCTAATTATAGATGCCAATGGAAAAGTGGTTCATAATGTTTTAGGATATCAAAATGTTCAAAATCTGAAATCTGAAATAGAAAAATTAAATTTATCTACGGAGTTTTTATCCACAGATTTAATGAATTACTATAAAGCTAAAAACTTTGGGACTACAATCAAAATTGCCCAGAAATATTATGATTATTCTTTACTGGTAGACCCCAACGTAAAAAAGAAAATAGTAAACACATCGAGGGCCTATCTTAATGATTACAAAATAACATTAGATAAAAAAGACAAAGATTTTGCTAAACAGAAACAAAAATTAGATCTGTATAAACTGTATGATATGGCGTATAACTTTGAATTTAATAAATTAAATAAAAAAATTTCAGAGTTTAAAATCGATGAAATAGATCCTATAAATGAGTATTCATACTGGTTTCTAAAATATCTGGCCGTAAAAGGAACTTCAAAAACAACAACCGAAATCGAAGAGAACCTGAGGAACAAAGATTTAGGAAGTGTTATAAACAAAGCAGATCAACTCTATTCGTTCTACAAAAAATAAAAAGGACAATGAATTAATTCTTCTTTAATATTCCGTTGAATCTTTCAACTGCGAAACCTTCCGGTTTTGTAGCGGTAATGTCTATAAAAAACAAAAAAATGCGCAAATCACCTGGCGCATTTTTATTATAAGAAATCCTTTATCAGGAATATTATTTCCCTTTCATCAATTTTTCCATAAATTCAACCTTTTCTCTTTCAACCTGAACCAAACGTTCGTAAAGCTCCACCACTTTATCAAGAGGATTGAAATTACAATGATTATTAGTTGTGTTTCCCTGAGCACCATTATTAGCACTATTATCGTAAAAGTTATTAAAGAAATTAAAAACAGATTCTTCTGTAAAATTTTCAATAGCTTCTACTGTTACGCCAAGAGCTTTTGCAATTTGTACCAATTTTTCAAAATCGACAGTTTCGCTGGTTTCAATGCTGGAAATAGTCTGCTGGCTTGTGCCAATGGCATCAGCAAGTGCTCCTTGTTTCATGCCGCGAAGTTCTCTTATTCGGCTGATATTTCGGCCAATATTTCTGGGTCTGGTTTCTGTGCTCATAATTCAAAGGTATTTAAAAAATTTTAAAAAAATAGTGATCCGTAACAAACACGTTTGATTTGGTACAATACAATTTTAGGTGTTATTTTACGCAATGTAAATATATGCTTTTTCTTACTTTAATTAAAGAGCTATTTTTGCAGAACTTGGGCGAGCGCGTTGTTTTGCCAGGTAAATAAGAATATTAAAATCTTTATATGGGAGCAGAGCAAAAAGTTTATCTTCAAAAAAAGCACAAAGTAATAAAACTAAACAATAGTATTTATTATGAAACGTAGGAAGATTATTTGAATAATTTAGTATTAAATAATTATTTTTCCCGGATACTGCCGATCCGTTAATTGGTTTTTATGAGAGCAGAAGTTTGTTGAATCTGATCGTGATACAGCATCAGAAAACGTAAAATATTTTCTGGCCTCAAACAGTTTTGGTAACACTAGAAATAATGATTATTTTAATCCCGAATTAGGAATTATTCCCGAAGATCTTCATGACGAAAATGTTTTGACTTTTCAGGGAACTTTATTTTTTATCGACATCGTTTTTTACCTTACAAAACAATTTTACAAACCATGACCATTCAAGACCTAAAATCCCAAAACCTGATCCTTTTTGAAGCCATTTCCGGAAGTAAATCTTTTGGGTTAAATACACCAACATCAGATACCGATATTAAAGGCGTTTATTATCTGCCAAAAGAAAAATTCTTTGGGTTAGAATATATTCCGCAAATCAGTAATGAAACCAACGATGAGGTCTATTACGAAATTGGCCGTTTTGTAGAATTGCTTATCAAAAATAATCCCAACATCCTCGAAATTCTGGCTTCGCCAAAGGATTGTATTTTGTACCAACATCCGTTAATGGAGCAATTAAAAATAGAAGATTTTCTATCGAAACTCTGCAAAGATTCTTTTGCCGGTTATGCCGTTACGCAAATCAAAAAGGCGAGAGGATTAAACAAGAAAATCGTAAACCCAATGCCAAAGGAAAAAAAGAGCCTGTTGGATTTTTGTGCTGTCTTAAAAGGTTATGAAACCGTATCGGTCAATAGTTTTTTAACCGAAAATAAGCTGAAACAAGAACAATTTGGGTTGGTCAATATTCCCAATTCAAAAGGCATGTTTGCTTTGTTTTATGACGAAAATAAAAGTTTAGGCTACAAAGGGATCATTCAAAAAGAAACCTCGAATGAAGTTTCGGTTTCGTCGATTCCAAAAGGCGAAAAGCTGGTGGGGTATTTATCCTGCAATCAGGACGGTTATTCTACATACTGCAAAGAATACACCGATTACTGGAACTGGATCGACAAACGCAACGAAGACCGTTATAACACCAATCAGCAACACGGCAGGAATTACGACAGTAAAAACATGATGCACACCATTCGGCTGCTGCAAACCGCTAATAACATACTGTCCACCGGAAAACTAAACATCAGAGTTCCCAATCGCGAAGAATTGTTAGACATAAAAGCCGGAAACAAAGAATACGATGTTTTACTCGAAATGGCAGACGATTTAATCACTTCCATCGAAAAGCATTATACAACATCATCTTTACCGGAAAAACCAGATGAAGCAAAAGCCATCCAAACCCTAATTCAAATCAGGGAGAAATTGTACCGTCAGGATTTATAAGTTTACAAAAAAATCCGTAATAATCCGCGTCTTCGCGATAGCGAATCCGTAAAATCCGCGTCCATAATTTCACCTTCCATCATCACTGTTTCAGTTTTTTACTACAAAAACACGTATTTATACGCTGTTGTGTGATTTACAATAGCTCTACATTTGAATTGCAATATCAAACAAACTGATATTGAGTAATTTGAGTTTAGAAATGAAAGCGTATCATAAAATCCGGCTCGTCGTTTTTCTATTATTCGTTACCCCTTTTTTGTTTTCTCAAAATGAGCGATTGATCATTGGCAGAACAACAGGAAAATTGTGGGTCAAAAACGATGTAACAATCAGGACATTTGGTTTTGCCGGCTCGCTTTCGGGACAAATTACTTTACCGGGATATCCTATCGATGTTCGCGAAGGAGATGAGGTCGCTATCGATTTCTGGAATATCTCTCAGGGCAATCCCGTCTCTTTGTATTGCAAAGAAATTGAATTTGTGCAACGGAATAAAGAAAACGAAATCATGAACAAAAAAGAACCGGTTCATCACATGGAACACGGTTTTTATTCCTTTCAGGCCAAAAAAGCAGGAACATATCTGTACTATAGTCCGGAAAATTATCCTTTCAACCTTCAGGCAGGCATGTTTGGCATAATCCTTATACGCCCAAAAGAACATGATACTATGGCAGTAAAACCGTCTGCCGAAGTATTGTGGTGTAGCTACGAAATAGACCCAAAATGGCACACAGACGCCATTATGGGCACAGAATACGACGCTGGCAACAAACCCATAATACTTCCGGATTACAAACCGGTTTATTTTCAGATTAATGGCAAAGCAGTCCTCAAAAACAAAGGTTTACAATCGATAGCCGGCAAAAAAGAAACCGTGCTTCTTCGTTTGGTCAATTCAGGATTATACCTTCATGAAATAAGATTTCCATCAAAGGCAAAACTTCAGTTAATCTCAGGAAAAGAAACCAGTTTAAGGGTATTGCCCGAAGGATACAACATACAGCTTCATGCTGGCGAAAGCCTTGAATTACTTGTTTTTTTAGAAAATGTTCCGGACAAGGAACTCATAAGTTATCAATTTACAGATCCCGTTTCTAAAAAGGCAGTTTACAAAGCTGTGATTCCGGTCTTTTATTAATATTTAAACCCCATAACCATGAAAACAATACTTTTTTATCTCCTTATGCTGCTTTCTTTTTCGGTCTCGTTTGCACAAAGTAAACCCACTTTTTCGGTCGTGGGCAATGCAACCAATAAAGAGAGTGTACTCAAAAATAAACGACTGGATATTTCTAAAATCAAAGTCGAAAACGTATCCAATAAACCCATTTATCTGGTTTGGGAAACGGTATCGAATACTTTTCCCAAAGAATGGGATTGTTCGATGTGCCAGCACGGAGCCTGCCAGATCGGGATCCCAAAAGGTTCTGCTTTTAATAAACTCAATGCAGACCAGCAGGGATTTATTGCCATTCATGTAATTCCTGAAAATAAAACAGGAAACGGTACCGTAAAGTTTAAAATTTATGACAAGGCAAATCCCAATTATGCTAAAATTTTAACCTTCGAAGTCGAAGTCCTCTAATACCCATAAACACCCTATTATAAACCTAAAAACAAACAAAATGAAAAAAATTACAATTTTATCTTTTATTATTTTAATTACACTTTCGGGCTATGGCTATGGTCAGAGTGAAAGTAATGTAAAATATATCCGGCACAATGTTAATACTGCCGAAGGGCAGGCAGATCTTCAGGCAATGAATGTGGCCTTTAAAAAAATGCGCGAAATGGGATGCGAAAATGGACTAAGCTGGTATTATCAGGGAGCCATACACAATATTCCCACTGAAATTAACGGGAAAAATGAACTTTGCGCCAAGTATCAAAGCAGTAAGGATAAACTGTGGGCCTGGGCAGACTGTACGCATAACGGAACACAAAATGCCTCTTTAAATTTTTTGCTATGGCACAGATTGTATACCTGGCATTTAGAAAAAATTGTTCGCGAATTATCAGGAAAGAAAGATTTTGCTTTGCCATACTGGAATTACGGGAGCGTAAAAACAGATGATAATATCATGGCACAAGGTACAAGAGACAAATCTAGTTCTTTGTATGAAGCCGCCAGATATAATATCCTGAATGCTGGAAAACCAATTTTATCAAGTCAGGTAGAGGCAATTCAATTGGCACTTGATGAATTAAGGACAAATCCCAGATTTGCAGGCGATTATGGATTTAGTAAAAAACTGGAAGGCTCGCCGCATGGTTTTATGCACAATCTTATAGGCGGAGGATATGCCAGCCCAAAAGAGACTTATTATAATCAGATCTACCAGAGAAACATGTCCGGATTAATGGCAAATGTTAATTCGGCAGGATTTGACCCTATTTTTTGGCTGCATCATAGTATGGTCGATCGTATTTGGGAATCCTGGGATGCTTCAGTATATGGCAAACGTCCTTCATTAGAAGAGCTAAAAGCGAATCCGTGGCCTTATGAGTTTATAGCGCCAAACGGACAGCGTATCACCTATACGATGGAAGAGGTATACAAAATAGTATTCAATTTAGATTATAAATACGACAATTTGCTTTATGGATCCAAAACTCCGGTCTTGGCAGCTAATGAATTAAAAGCAAAAACCGAAATTTCACTTCAGGATACCAAAGAGAAAATTATCTGGGAGCAAAAAATAGGTAAAACGCTTGGCGGCACTCCTTTTGCCCATAAAGTAACCAGCAAACTGGCACAAAGCACCAATAAAGTTTTTACAAGTGAGCAAAATTCTGTAATAGTCCTAAATTTAGATGTGGTAGTTTATAAAGAGCCGGAAGATTATTATACTGTTTACCTTCATTATCCGGGAAAAAAAGATCAATATGTTGGGGTAATGACTTTCTTTGGTGTTGCGCATGATCATGGTATGGAAGAAAATCATGCCCTGTCAGAAACCGGAATAAAACTTAATTTCTCATACTATATTTCAGATGATTTATCAAAGTCAGATACTGATTTCGAGATTATTATAAAAAAGACCGGAGCCGGAGATGCTAAAGTAACACTGGAAAAAATTAGCGTATCAAAAGTGAACTAAGCCTGTTTTTGAACTTTAAGAAACAATCTGAATAAAATCAGACCAATAAAAACCCAAACCCTGCAAATACCAATTTGCAGGGTATTTTTTTAAAATCAAATGCTACATTTATTCAAGATTATGTTATAAGTTTTTTTTTAACAATTAAAATACGTCATTTTTGTATTGGCATATTTTATAATTTATTATTTTACATCTTTAAATAAAAGCCGGTAAAAAATGAATATAAGCATATCAGTCAAGCAATTAGGGCGAAAGCACCCTATACTTCAGGAAAAAACCATCAGTTTGGATAATACCACTTCAATCGTTTCTGTTCGTACTTTCTTAGAATTAATTGTAAAACATCAGGTAGAGCTGTTTCATTCGGCTTCATTTGAATGGGAAGATCAGGACACCATTCATTTGCCAAAAGAAAATTACCTGCCTATTTTAACCGATACCGGAAAAGCAGGTTTTGGTGCCATTTACAACCACAATCAGGTAAATGTTGCCACGGCACAGGAAAATGCCCTCCTGGCTTTTGAAGACGGTTTGTATGCCGTTTTTTATGGCGACGACCAACTCGAAACCCTAACCGAAGAAATCGATTTATCCAAAAACAAAAACATCACCTTTATCAGACTGACCTTTCTGGCAGGAAGCTACTGGTAGGTTTTAAGATCAGAAATCAATTAAAAATTAAGAATTAAAAATTCAGTTTGTGCTTTTTTATAACTGATTTGATACACACTTTTAATTTACATTTTATAGACACATCCAACCCCGTACCGCACAAGAAACAAAGAGTAAAGAGTAAAGAGGAAAGAATAAAGAGTAAAGAGTAAAGAGTAAAGAGTAAAGAGGAAAGAATAAAGAGGAAAGAATAAAGAGTAAAGAATAAAGAATAAAGAGTAAAGAATAAAGAATAAAGAGGAAAGAGGAAAGAATAAAGAGTAAAGAGGAAAGAATAAAGAGTAAAGAGGAAAGAGTAAAGAATAAAGAACAAAGAATAAAGAACACCATAACTCATAAAAAAAACTATGACGATAGAAGATTTACTCAAGGGTAAGATAATGGAGAATCCAATTAAGAGATTTAAAAAGGAACTTGAAGAAATTGTGAACAGCAATATAGTTTCTAAATTATTATCTAAAACAAAGCTTAAAAAAGAAGCCGCCGAGTTGGGGCTGGAGCTTTTACAACTAAAAGACAATTATTACGGTACTTATGTTTCTTTAGGTTCTAAAGAAGTAAAGGAATTCGAAAAATGGGTAAAAGAAGATCTCTGGGAAGATAAAAACTACTACGACCTGCTAATTTACTTTTTTGGCGAAGAAAATGCCGTTTATGTCAAAGAGGCCTGGAACAGACTGCCACAAAAAATGTATCAGGATGGTTATGCCCGACGTTCTTTCAGGGCTCCCAACAATAAAAAATACCTGCTCGTAAATCAGGTAAACTTTTTAAGATCGTTGCTTCAAAGTCCGCAAATTTACAGCTATCAGGATGCCAATACGGTCTATTATGATTTGAATATCGAAGATCAGATTCGTTTTGATACCGAAGTTTCAAATTCCAAAAATCAGTTTATGATCTGGTCGGCAGCAATTGATTTGAATAAAGAAAATTTGTATCAGCTTTTTGAAGATATTATTTTCAATAAAGACCCAAGAGCAAAAGTGTCGCGAAATATTATCAAAGCCCTTTTAAACAGCGAGAAAAAAGAAAGCTGGGAACTGGTCGAAAAATTATTGCTGGCAGCACAGCGTCAGGAAGGTCTGCGCCAGACTGTTCTGGAAGCGCTTGACGAAACCAGTATCGGCGCTTTGCACTATATGATCAGGGTTATTATCGACAATAAACTAACGCGTTTTTCTTCGGTAGTACGCGGAATTGATACGTGGACCGGTTTGGGCTGGGATTCTGAAAAAGAAACTACGGTTCGAAATATCATCCAGCTGGCTTCGGGGTATTTCTCGAATCCGGAAACGATTCCGGCCGGAATTCAAAGCAAGAATAATAATGAAGCCTACATGGCGCTTTGGGTTCAGGGAGTTTTTGATGTCGAAAAAACCGTTCCCTACCTGCATGAATTAGTCGGGAAAGGTTCGATCGAAAAGAAATCGCTGGCCCTGAAATTCGCCGGAGAAACAAACGATCCCTATATCGAAATGCCCTTGTATTTTAAAGCTCTCGACGATGAAAACCTGCAAGTTCTGGCCTTTGCATTACCAAGATTAAATGCACTTTTAGACGCCAATGCAAAATCGAAATATTATACCGAAAATACAGATTATCCAAACTTCTTCGATAAAGTGTACCATCTCGCACAGAAGATAACCCAAAAAGAAAAAACTTTTGAAGGGAAAGTATTTTCGTGGCTCAATGTCAGGTTTGATAAAGATGCATTGTATTCTGCTGCGATTAATCTGGTTGGGGATAATGACGAAAGATTAGAAATTATTCTGAATCATTTTGAAGGTTTTTCGCTCAATTTAAGAGAGAAACTGACCAGACAAATTTTAGGAGATCATTATTGTTATTCTTTTTACAGCTATAAAAGCAATAGTGGCAAAGAAAAAGAGATTCCTACGGATTTTCAAAGAAATTTTGCCCTGCGAATTTTAAAAGACAGAGGAGAATCTCTGGTGGCTTCGGCTATTTCTACTTTAAATAATTTGAACTTAACCGAAGAAGAACTTACGATTTTTCAGGAATTATTCAAACGTAAAAACTCCAATTTAAAGAAAAACCTAACCGCCATTTTACTGAAACAGGAAGATGAAAAGATAACGTCTTTTGTAGAAAAAACGTTAGAAAAAGGTGATCTCGAACAACGTATGTCTATTCTGGATTTGATGCTGCAGCTTCAGAAAAACAATAAACTGACTGAAAAAGTAAATAACTGGGTCAAAGAGTATTCGGCCAGGCCAAAAATCACCGAGAAAGAAACGAAATTTATTGAGCAGCTTGAACCGTCAAAAAAGAAAAATATCCTGAGTGCCGAAAACGGATTTGGTTTTTATACGCCAAATGAAGTTTCAGCCTATGCACTGCCAAAACCTCAGGCAGATTCTTTGTATGCCAAAGCGGTTAAAGCGGAACAATATGGTTTTTCAAAATCGATGTCTCATATTAAAACTGAAATTTCGAAATTGTATAAATTGTATGAAGACAATCGAAATTACGAATATGAAATCGAAAATTACGATAACAGTAAATCGACCGTATTACTGGGCAATACTTTTAGACAAATAAAAAACCTGAAAGACGAAAAAGATCCGGAAGAAGCGGCAGTCAATTATCCTTTGTATGAGGTTTGGTCAGGCTGGTTTGAAAATTCAGGTTTAGCCGAAAGAGACTTGTTTTTACTGACTTTGATTAGCAGTTGTGACCGAAAAATATGGCGCGATTTTCTGGATAAACATATTTTTTATTATAAAGAATTATTGCCCCACCAAAACAAAAGAGGCTACGACTGGGACAATGCCATTTTGAATATTCTGAATGCCTTGCAATTAAAATATACCTTTAAGGAAAAAACAGATTTTTTAATTGATGCCTGTAGTACTTTGTATGCTGATCTTCCAAAATCAGTATTAGAGTTTGAGTACAAACCCGCGAAAGATGAATACTATTACAATTCAGATTACGGAAATGGCTGGCAAAATCAGAATTTTTTCGATATCTATCTGAACAAAATCAATTTAACAGCTGCAACGGACGAACAGAATAATAAAATCTGGAATTTGTACAGGTGGAGACAACTAAACGGATTAGAACGTAATATTTCTTTAAATAAACCACCAATGTATTTGTATGGTGTGGCGTTCGAACAAAAAATAATTACCGAAGGCGAATTGTACGAAGGTATTTTAGAAAGCGAAAGAATTTCTGTTTTAACCAGTGAAACCAAACATTACAGACATTTTGGAAGTGAGGATTTACTCAAAAGATTTCCATTTCTGGTTCCTATGATCGATAAAATCCGCGAAACATTTTTGGATGTTGAAGTAAAAAGAGGCGATTCAAATACCGGGGTTACGCATTTGGTTCAGAGTTTCCAGAAGATTTTTGGTATAAACCGTTTGGTAGAAATCTTGTCTGCGCTGGGTAAAGCAAGTTTATACAAAGGCTATATTTATTCATGGAGTTATACCGAATTAACCAAACAAAAACTGTTTAGTTATTTATTAAAAAGATGCTACCCGTTAGCTTCAGATACACAGGAAGTTTTTAACGAAGCCATTAAAAAAGCAAAAATATCCGAAGAAAGACTGATCCAGACCGCTATATATGCACCGCAATGGCAAAAGTTAATTAGTAATTATTTAGACTGGAAAGGTTTAGACGAAGGAATCTGGTGGTTTCATGCCCATACGAAAACAGCAACGTATAGCGCTGTAAATTCAGAACTGGAAAGCGAAATGGCTAAATTCTCCTCAATCGATTTGCAGGATTTTAAAGATGGGGCAGTTGACAAGAACTGGTTTACATCGGCTTACAAGCAATTAGGCAAAGCCAAATGGGAACTTTTATACGAATCAGCCAAATATGTAACAGACGGAAACGGGCATAGACGCGCCCGCTTGTATGCAGATACAATTACAGGAGATTTGAAAATCAGGGAAGTGACCGCCAAAGTAAAAGACAAACGCGATCAGGACTATTTAAGGGTATACGGATTAGTGCCTTTAAGTAAAACAAGTCCGGAAAAGGATATTCTGGCACGTTATGAATATTTACAGCAATTTAAAAAAGAGAGCAAAGAGTTTGGTTCTATGAAACAAGCCAGCGAAGGTTTGGCGATTAGAGTTGCGCTTGAAAACTTAGCCCGAAATGCAGGTTATCCGGACCCGGTTCGTCTGACCTGGGCGATGGAAACCAAACAGGTTCAGAATATTTTATCCAAAGAAACCGAAGTAAAACTGGATGACGTAACCGTAAGTCTGGTGATCAATAAAGAGGGAAAAGCAGATCTGGTTACTTTTAAAGGAGATAAAGAGATAAAAGCAATTCCACCAAAATATAAAAAAGACAAAGCCATTCTGGAATTAACCCATTATCGCAAAACCATGCGCGAACAATGGACACGTTCAAGAAAAGGACTGGAAGAAAGTATGATTCGGGGCGATGAATTTTTGTTTGCCGAAATGCAAAATCTTTTTGAACATCCGATAATCTCTAAACATCTGGAAAAACTGGTTTTTGTATCAAGTGATGATAAAATTGGTTTTTATATTGACGGCAACCTGGTAACCGCTTTAGGTGAAGTTACCGCGCTGAACGACAAGCAGACTTTTAGAATTGCGCATTGCTATGACCTGCATAAAAACAACGTCTGGACCGATTATCAAACCTATTGTTTTGATAATAAACTGCAACAGCCTTTTAAACAGGTATTCAGGGAATTGTATGTTCCAACACCGGATGAATTGAAAGAAAAATCAGTTTCAAGACGTTATGCCGGACATCAGGTGCAGCCTAACCAGACTTTGGCTTTATTGAAAACAAGAGGGTGGAAAGTCGATTATGAAGAAGGTTTGCAGAAAGTTTTCCATAAAGAAGGCTATCAGGTAAAAATGTACGCCATGGCCGATTGGTTTTCTCCGGCAGATGTAGAGAGCCCAACCTTAGAAACAATAGAATTCCATTCTTTAAAAGAGTATAAAAACATTGCCTTTGAAGACGTGAACCCAAGGATTTTCTCAGAGGTAATGCGCGATCTTGATTTGGTCGTAAGTGTTGCCCATGTTGGAGGCGTTGATCCTGAAGCCAGCCATTCTTCGATCGAAATGAGAGCTGTTTTATTGAGAGAAACGTTGCGCCTGTTTAAAGTGAAGAATGTAGAAATTACCGGAAACCACGCGATTATAAAAGGACAATTGGCAGAGTATAGTGTTCACTTAGGAAGTGCAGTAGTGCATCAGCTTCCGGGTAAATATTTATCTGTGCTGCCCATTCATTCGCAACACAGGGGACGTTTATTCCTGCCTTTTGCAGATGATGATCCAAAATCGGCTGAGGTAATGTCTAAAGTTCTGTTGTTTGCCAAAGACAATGACATACAAGACCCTACTATTTTAAGCCAGATTGATAAAACTTACGCTTAAAATAAAAGTTTATAAACCTCAAAAAATAAAAATCGCCCTGATATCAGGGCGATTTTGTTTGATAGCAATTTTCAATTTTTTTTGTGAGGTACAAAACCAATTATTCATTCCATTCGATCATGGTATTTTTAGTTTGTTCCAGTGCTTTTACCAATATGCTTTCTAAGGTAGTTTTTTCAAAGTCGTTTGCGAGAAGTTTTTTGAGTACTTTAAATGTCTCGTGAAAAGTGTCCTGATCATAATATAGTTCTCCAAAATTTCCATGTTGGTCAAAAAAAATATAATAAGCAGTTTCTAAGATTGTGTCGTCTCTGTACCATCCTATACATTTATAATTAGCGTTTAATTGGTTTATTTGTTCGGCTGTAAAATTTTCGCCTTCATCAAATTCCCATCGGTCAAAAGGCCAGCTGTATTGTATCATTTCTATTAAACCCAATGCTATTTTGGGAGAACCCTGGTAGTCATTTATTGTAATCAGTTTTTTGGGTTCGCTAATAGAGAAGCAATAACTTTCAGAATTGCCTATATTTTCTAATCCGCCAAAGGTTTTATAAAACTGTATCAATTCATCGGGCAATTCAAAATTCATAAGATGTTTAAGTTGCTGTAAATCGGCATCAGTTGCCGGTTCAATAGTAGCCAGTAAAGCATAATCTGCACCATCAAATAATTCATTTGCAGTAGCATTATATTCTTCAATTTTACTTTCGATTGTTGCCATATTTTATACAATTAGATTATTAGTACTATGATATAGAAATTTAAGAAATCATCATTTTTACTCCCAAAATATGCTTGCAAATCCCTCTTTTCCCCTGATAAGCCGTAAACCAGTCGCAAGTACATCTTTGCGAAGCATTGTCGATAATCACTTTGTGTACAACTCCGGACCCTTTTACTTTGGCTTCGATATAATCGGCTCTTCGTTCGACGATTTCGATGTCTTCGTTATCGATTAGTTTTTTTGCATTTTTAAGTCTTGGGTTGAGCGATAAAATACGTTCGGTTTTAAAAGGGAGACGGCGGTAAAAATGGGCTTTTTCGCTTAAATCATAACCCAATAATCCCATCGAGGATAAATTTGAAGTCAGATTGTCCATCGTGCCAAAATCGATATCATTTTCGATAGAAAGCATCGTGGGGTCAAACGTTTCATTCGATTTTAATAAACTGTTTAAACCGTAAACCCATTCGATTGGCAGGTTTTCGGTCATGGTTTCGAGTACATTTCCTTCGCCCGAAAATCCGCGGTACGAATCGGGAGAAAAAGCCATAAGAAGCTGCATTTTTCCAAATTCGGCGACAATCGCACAAGTCTGTTTGTCCGACGATTCGTAAATGAAAATTTTATCGACAATAGCCAGAATTCCTTCTAACAAACGCAAACGCTGTACGCCGCCAATTCTAACGCTGTCGGCTGTAGCCAAAGTCGAAAACATAAATTTTCCGGCTCTTTTGGTAATAAAAAAATCACCTTTTACGGTTCCTTTTGGTAAACTCTGAAACAACTGGATCGTCTGAATTTTATTCAGTTCAAACTTCACATCCATATCGGCCAGATACAACTGTACGCTCGTTAAACCTTTGATCCAGCGCATCGGCAAAGTCACTTTTTTCTCGGTCACTTTTGCTTTGCTGGTAATGACCTGAACATCCTGCTGACCAACGGCAAGGGTTACTTTTTCGTTTTTCTGAATGGCATTCAGAGCATTCAGCATTGGGTCATTAAAATCGACATTCGTAGTTCCGTTGGCGATAAATTCGCCGTCGATGGCTTCGGGTTTCATGTCCAGTCGCACATAAACGCCGTTGCAGGACGAAAAACCTTCGAAACGCAATCGCTCAGATCCTGCCGAAACAATAGGATCGCGCAAACTGGGTGGAATTGGCCCAAAACTCGAACGAACCACTTTGGCAATCGTGCTCCAGCATTTTGCCGTAACATAATGATCAGTAAGGCTTCCCCAGAAAAAACACGGAATATTGTTGACTTCTTCAATTTCGGTCTGGTGCGCCAAAACCAGATTGTTAATGCCTTTCGATTTAGTGTAGGTCGAAATTCCTTTATAATTATATTCGAGATCTGTCATTTTTCTTTATTTTAAAATTTGCTTAATCAATGATTTAAGCGAGGCGTTATCTTTCCATTGCTCAAAGAAAACAATTGCTTTTGGCGAAGGTTTCTGATTGGTTTTGGTTAAAACATCCAGATAATTTTCTACTATTTTCTTAAAACTCGTTGGCAGTTTTTCTTTTAAATCGAGATTGGCAAAGAAGGAGTTTAGCAATTGCAATAAAGCATTATTATGCAGTGGCGAAACATCTTTTATGGCAATCAATCCGTCGGCCATTCTTAAAAACACACCATATTTTTCGGTAGCGAGATACGCTATTTTCTGAGCAAAAAGTTCAATATCAATAGCTTGTTTTTCTATTAATTGAATCAAAACTTCAGAAGCCAGTAATCGTAAATCTTTCTTTTCCTGAAAGAAACAGCAGGCATACAAAAGCAGACTAATGTCTGAGAATCGAAATTCAGGTCGGTTGATAACGTCCAGAAAACCTTTTAATTCCGGTTTTGCACCATCGGCAATATTACAATTATGTAATAAAGTCAATGCCAGCGCATCTGAATTTTGCGGTGTAAGACTGTGCCAGAAATAGGTATTTCCGGCATAATTAAGATTATAATCCCAAGTGTTTGATCTGTTGTAAATATCCAGGCTGTACAATAAATAATTTGGAATTTTAGCATAATTCGGCAAGTCGAATCTTAGCTCGTACCAGGATGGCGTTCGCTCTTTTTCTTTTGTTTGATAATTGGTCCATTCGTTCCATTTTTCTTTAAACTGAAGCTGAGGTTTAAAAGGAGCCACCACAAACGGAATCTCTTTTAAATACGTATTCTCAAATTCAGTAAAAGTATCGTTAGGATAAAATGTTCTTGCGGCTACTGCCCAAAGCGATAGATTTCCGGTTTCTTTGGTCGTTTTGCCCATTGTGGCCAATAGTTTCGAAAACAACGAAGTCGAGTCCAGATTTAATTTTTCGTCAACACCCAAACAGAACGATAAAAGCTGTTTTAGTTCGCCTTCGACCTTATCCAGTAACGGAAGGGCTTCGGCTACATTTTCTCTCGGCATACGTGCGATGGCAATAGCCAAATCGACTGAATCAATTTCTTCGTTGGTATTTTGGTACGCAATAATTCTTTCGAGCAAAACTTTTGGTGCCACCCAATACGGTTTATGACTAGGCAAAGAGAGCAGGGGCAAAGCAGAATTGGTGTCTATTTTTTGCTGCACTTTTTCGAGTAAAGGCTGCATCAATTGTATCGTATTGATCTTTGAATAATGACTGACTTTACTGTTGAATTTGTTATTGATATTGGTGATTTTAGATTGTAAAAATGCCTTCACGAAATTTTTGTGAACACTTTCAAAATAATGTTTCTGCAATTGTTTTTCGTAAGGCTGTAATTGCGCCGCATAATCTGCCGGAAATAAATCCTGTTGCGAGATATAAATATTCAATAAAATTTCTGAATCTACCGTTTCATCTGAATTGATGAAATTCCCAAACTGAAAAACAACATCATTCCAATCCTTTGGCAACTGAACTTTTTCTGTAAGTAATATTTCTTGTTGAGGTTCGAATGTATATTCTTCATGAGCGGAATCATCAACAACCAGAGCATCTTCGTCTAAAAACTGGGTTAATCCTGATTTGATATTTCCCTGCATCAAAGTCACATACGAAGATAATTTCTCTTTCAGGACTTTGTCTTTTGCATTTGCAATTTTGGTGATGATTTTGCTGGCGCGTTCCTGCAAAGCGAGATCGGCAATCACATACACATCGGCAATTATTGAGGCAACTGAGGCGCTTAGTTTCGGGTTTGCTTTGGTAATTTTCTCCAGAATAGGCAACACATTTTTAATGGCGGCTTTGCAATCGCTGCGCATCATTAAAGGTTCGAGCCACTCGAGAAACGATTTGGTTTTGAATTTTGGATGATCGTAGATTTTCTTGATCAGTTCAATTCCGTAACTCGTTATCGGTGGGTAAGGATGGTGTAAATACGAGAATATATTTTCCTGATACAGGATAAGTTCATCGGCAGTAACATTAAATTCTTCGATTCTTTTTCTAAAGAAAGATTTCAGGTTATTGTTCCATTCTTTGGTTTGAATGAGGATGGCATTTTCGATAAAAAACGAACGATCCATCTTTTTTTCTTCTAATAAAGATTTATAAATAATCGCCCAGGTCTGGAATTCGTCGTGTTTTTGAGAATCATTATCCCTAAAGAAACTGTTGTGCAGAATCGTTTCATAATTAAACAGTTCCGGAATATCCCTTTGCCAGGTTAGTTTGTCATTTAATGAATTTTCAATGAATTTTCGGGTCTTTATTTTTGAACGCCATTCATTTGTTGCTCCCAGGGTTAAAGCATACAATTCAGGATTGAACTGCAATAAGCCAAGATCTTCAAGTTTGCGCAGCGTATGATAATTAAATCCCACCCAATCCTGTCTTTTTACTTTGTCTAAAATAAAAGTGTCGAGCCAGTTGGGTTTTGCCCACAATAAAACCTCCAGAACCTGAGGTTTTTCGTCTATTTCGTTCAATAAACTCAACGCTTCATCCCAGGAATTGATATCGGTTTTATCAAATAATGCGATGGCGCTAAGGGTAATAATATTTTTTTGTTTTTGATCTCCGCGTGTTCCCCACGAAGATCCCCAATTGTTATTGGTTTTGTTCTTTTTGAGGTATTCCGGTTCTTTTGATAAATCGATATATTGCGTCCAGAATTTTTTATTTTTTTTAATATGTTTCTTTAAAGCTTCAACATTACCTTTTGATTTCTCCTGAAAAAAAGGCAATACCAAATCAATATTTTTTGATTTTATAATGGCGTCATATTCTTCTAAAATTTCTTGAGAATTAGAGCTTTTAGTTGTTTTTGGTTTTGCAGCGACTGTAACATCACCGCTTTCAGAATATCCTTTTTTTATTTTTTCGGCCAATAATTTTTCTGCGACTCTTAAACATTCATCATCTGTTGCAAAACTTTTTGTCTGAGAGGTTCCGGAAGTTCCGTTTTTGCCATAAGTCACAGTATATTCAAATCCTGTAACTTCAATTTGCCAAAATTTGTCTGAGTTTCCGTCTATGTATTTGAGGTTCTTTTTCATGTTATTTTAAAAACTGAATTAAAGTGTGCGTATATTCTCAAAAATATAAAATTATTCAGGTATAGCGGGTTTATTTAAGTGAAAATTTTGGTTAAAATTTTTATGCCAACATTATCTTTTGTTCTAAAAACGCTACATCTTATTATCATTTAAAAGATATATTCGAGATCTGTCATTTTCTTTATTTTAAAATTTGCTTAATCAATGATTTAAGCGCTGTATGATCTTTCCATTGCTCAAAGAAAAGAATTGCTTTTGCCGAAGGTTTCTGATTGGTTTTGGTTAAAACATCAAGATAACCTTCTGCTATTTTCTTGAAGTTCGTTGGCAGTTTTTCTTTTAAATCGAGATTGGCAAAAAAGGAGTTTAGCAATTGCAGCAAAGCACTGTTATGCAATGGCGAAACATCTTTTATGGCAATCAATGCATCGGCCATTCTTACAAACACGCCATATTTTTCAGAGGAAAGCAAGGCGATTTTTTCGGCTAATTTTTCGACATCGATAGCCTGTTTTTCAATTAAATTAATCAATACTTCAGATGCCATTAATCGAAGATCCTTCTTTTCCTGAAAGAAACAAACGGCAAACAAAAGCAGGCTAATATCTGAGAATCGAAATTCAGGTCGGTTGATAACGCCCAGAAAACCTTTTAATTCCGGTTTTGCACCATCGGCAATATTACAATTATTTAATAAAGTCAATGCCAGCGCATCTGAATTTTGTGGTGTAAGACTGTGCCAGAAATAAGTATTTCCGGCATAATTAAGATTATGATACCAAGTGTTTGATCTGTTGTAAATATCCAGACTGTACAATAAATAATTTGGAATTTCTGCGTAATTAGGCATGCCACCTTCTGAGTAATTAGGCAAATCAAACTTCATTTCGTACCAGGATGGCGTTCGCTCTTTTTCTTTGGTTTGATAATTGGTCCATTCGTCCCATTTTTCTTTAAAGGTAACTTCAGGTTTAAAAGGAGCTACTACAAACGGAATATTTTTTAAATACGTATTTTCAAATTCAGTAAAAGTATCGTTAGGATAAAAAGTTCTTGCCGCAACTGCCCAAAGCGATAGGTTTCCTGTTTCCTGGTTGGGTTTGCCCCTTCTTGTTAATGGTTTTGAAGATAAGGACTCCTCATCTAATTCCATTTTTTCTGCAACACCCAGACAAAATGATAAAAGCTGTTGGAGTTCGCCTTCGACCTTATCTAGTAACGGGATGGCTTCGGCTACATTTTCTCTGGGCATACGCGCAATCGCAATGGCCAAATCAACAGAATCAATTTCTTCTTTGGTGTTTTGATAGGTAATAATCCTTTCTACTAAAACCTTTGGTGCCACCCAATACGGCTTGTGACTGGGCAAAGAGAGCAGTGGCAAAGCAGAATTGGTGTCTGTTTTTTGCTGTACTTTCTGCAGCAAGGATTGCATTAATAAAAGGGTATTTATTTTTGAATAATGTTTATGCTTGTTATCAAATTTACTTTCTATGTCCACAATTTTTCCCATCACAAATGATTTTACAAAATCTTTATGGTCACTTTCAAAATAACTTTTTTGTAATTGTTTAAAGTACGGTTGTAATTGTGCACTATTATCTAATGGAAACAAATCTCTTTGTGAAATATAAATATTCATTAGAATTTCAGAATCTAAAGTTTCTTCTGAATTGATGAAATTTCCAAACTGAAAAACAACATCATTCCAATCCTTTGGCAACTGAACTTCTTCAATAAGGAATAATTCTTGTTGAGGTTCGAATGTATATTCTTCATGAGCAGCATCATCAACAACCAGAGCATCTTCGTCTAAAAACTGGGTTAATCCTGATTTTATATTTCCCTGCATTAAAGTTACATACGATGATAATTTCTCCTTCAGGATTTTATCTTTTGTATTCGCAATTTTGGTGATGATTTTACTGGCGCGTTCCTGCAATGCAAGGTCTGCAATGACATAAACATCGGCAATGATTGAGGCAATTGTCGCGCTAAGTTTTGGGTTTGCTTTGGTGATTTTTTCTAAAAGAGGCAATACACTTTTAATGGCGGCTTTGCAATCGCTGCGCATCATTAAGGGTTCAAGCCATTCCAGAAACGACTTGGTTTTGAATTTTGGGTGATCGTAAATTTTCTTCACTAATTCAATTCCGTAACTCGTAATCGGAGGGTACGGATGGTGCAGAAAAGAGAATATATTTTCCTGATGAATAATAAGTTCATCGGCGGTGACATTAAATTCTTCGATTCTTTTTCTAAAGAAAGATTTCAGGTTATTGTTCCATTCTTTAGATTGAATCAGGATGGCATTTTCGATAAAAAACGCGCGATCCATCTTTTTTTCATCTAATAAAGATTTGTAAATAACATCCCATGTATTATTAACAGCATGAAGACTTGTTTCGTACTTGAATAACTCGGGAATATCTCTCTGATAGGTTGTTTTATTATTGAGTACTATATCACTAAAAAATTTTGTTTTTATTTTATATCGCCACTCCATGTTTACAGTACTAGCTAAACTTAAGGCAAATAATTCTGGATTAAAGTGTATTAAATTATGGTCTTCAAGTTGGCGTAGAATGTAATAATTGAAATCTACCCAATCTTGTCTTTTTACTTTGTCTAAAATAAAAGTTTCGAGCCAGTTGGGTTTTGCCCACAATAAAACCTCCAGAACCTGAGGTTTTTCGTCTATTTCGTTCAATAAACTCAACGCTTCATCCCAGGAATTGATATCGGTTTTATCAAATAAAGCAATGGCACTAAGGGTAATAATGTCACTTTGCTTTTTATCGCCACGGGTTCCCCGGCCATACTCGTGTTTGTCTTTTTTTACATAACCCGGATCTTTTGTAAGGTCAGTATACGTCATAAAATAACGTTTACTTTTCCTGATGAGTTTTTTTAGTGCTTCAATATTTCCTTTTGATTTTTCTTTTAGAAAAGGCAAAAGCAAATCTATATTTTTAGATTTTATGATAGCGTCATATTCTTCCAGAACTTCATCTGATTTAGCGCTATTAGCTGTCTTTGGTTTGGAAGCCACGGCAACACCACCGCTTTCAGAATATCCTTTTTTTATTTTCTCGGCGAGTAGTTTTTCTGCGACTTTTAAACATTCATCATCCGTTGCAAAACTTTTTGTCTGAGAGGTTCCGGAAGTTCCGTTTTTGCCATAAGTCACAGTAAATTCAGATCCTGTAACTTCAATTTGCCAAAATTTGTCTGAGTTTTCATTGATGTATTTTAGGTGTTTTTTCATTTTAATCTGATTTTTTTTAAATATATTGTATTTATTTTCTTTCAAAAATAAGATTATTATAAATATTTACCTCATTTTGAAGCTAAAGTTTTAGCGTAAACGGTGTTAAAAAAGGAATATTTTTGATTTCGAAATATTTAGGTGTAGTATTTTAAAAGAAAAAAATTACATTTGCACCGTAAATGAATAAGAAACTAATACATATCATGCTTTCAGTAAAACAAAATTATGACCGTTTAGAAGGAGTTTTTCCATCTAACGGCTCTGGATGCGGTATGTATTGTATAGAATTGAAATGTAATTTGTAGTTACAAAATCAACATAAATATGTAAAAGCGTCCTTTAATCGGGACGCTTTTTTTGTTTAAAGTAGTTTTTTGAGCGTTTCGACCGCGCTCAAACCGATAAAAAAGTGCTCAGGATGACTTAAAAAAGATTAAAAAATAACCTTTAACTAAAAATAATTAAAAAAATAACGGACCAAATGTTTAATGATTAGACTAAATAGTGAAATATAATTTTGAAAAGTAATCTGATGAGAGACAGTCATTTGATACAAACAGCGATCTGCATAAGTATGCGGACAGGGATTTTTATGGTTTTAATTATTGATTAAGTAATTGGTAATCAGTAAAATAACTTTGAAAATAATTTGGATAATTGATTTTTTCGACTTTATCTTTGCCGAAGAAAATTGGAAGACAAAATTTCAAACATACAGGATTTCAAAATATAATAATACAGCATATAAAATGGATTTCAAATATAACATACATAACGAACAACTAAAGACTTCGGGATTCTATCCGGGAAGTTTTACAATACAGGTGCATGAATACAGGCAATAGGATAAATATGTCTTATTAAATCTCATGAAGCACCTTTAACCGGGTGCTTTTTTTATGCCCAGAAATAAATGATTTCGTAGCTCAACTGGCAGAGCGCTTGACTGTTAATCAATAGGTTGAAGGTTCAATTCCTTCCGAAATCGCATGTTCTCTAGAAGGAACTGGCTCATTGGGGTTACTGGCTAACCTTCCCGACTGTCTCTCGGGAGAAACGGGTTCGACTCCCGTATGGGCCGCTTTTTTTTTTGAAGGTTCAAAGGTTCAGAGGAACAAAGGGGCAAAGGTTTGTTCACGCAGATTTAGTAGATTTTTTTAGGATCTTTTTTATCCTTTACTCTGTGGCTTTGCGACTTTGCGCAAAAATCATTCGCTATGCTTTGTCAAGCTCTCGCAGCATCGTAAAAAAAGAATAAAATAAACTTAGCGCCTTCGTAGCAGATCAAAGGTGTAATTTAAAAAGTATAAAATGAAAAAGATAAGTACATTATTTGCTAAAAATCCAAATGATTTAGCAAGAGTAATCAATAAGATAAATGCTGAAAATGCATGGGTATTAAATGGCGAAGCAATCGCGACCAGAAAATTTGACGGTACAGCCGTAGCTATTATTGGGGGAGAATTGTTTAAACGATTCGATGCTAAAAAGGGCAGGACAATTCCGGAAAACGCAATTCCCTGCCAGGAAGCAGATCTTATAACAGGACATCACCCGCACTGGGTAAAATGCGATCGTTTAAAATCGGCAGATCAGTTTTTCTTTGAAGGGTTTGATCGTTTAGAAGCCAAAACAGACGGAACATACGAATTGTGCGGACCAAAAGTGCAGGGAAATCCTGAAAAATTAAGGGCACACACTTTAATGAAGCACGGTAGTGAAATACTGGACTTTGTAAGTTTTGACTTTGACGATCTGGAGCAGTTCTTAGCAGAAAATGATATAGAAGGAATTGTGTTTCATCATGCTTCAGATGGAAGAATGTGCAAATTGAGAAAATCTGATTTTGGAATTAAACGATTGGATCTGGAAGCAGTGTAAAGTAAAAAGTAAATAACATTAAAATTAAAATCATGAAACAAGATTACAACCGAATTGCTCTTGTAGGAATTGAACAGGAAGAATACGATCACATAAAAGCAAACTACTCAGGACATATTATCTGGCATCAGTCGATACCAAAAATAGTGGTTAAAGATGAGGTTTTGTATATGGAAAAATCAAACGGAATTGGAATGTTACCTGTTGATAAGGTGGTGTATTACGGAATTTATGATAATGATTTTGATTTTATTTCAGGTCTTGCCATCTGGAGAGGCGCTTGTTACCCTAACGCAGCGGCGATGTTAGATTGCCGATTTAAAATTCCGTGTCTGGTCAAAGCTTTGTCACATTCGGCCTTTAGTGCCCCACGGGGATTTATTAGTGCGGGAGCTACTGTTACCACAACGGGTGATACGGTTGCCAAATGGGGAAACTGGCATTGTGGAGAAAATAAACACCGCTTTACGGGAGAATGGGAAAGCGAATTTACAGCCACTACCGAACCTTATTTTGAAGGCGAAGCAGTTCGTATTATGATCATAGGCGATGTTTACTGGCAAATTAAACTGGAAGGCGATTCATGGCTAAAATCGATTCATCCTGATGATGCCGGTTTTATGGAAGTTGATCCTGAATTACTGGCCGATACTTTGCATATTAAAAACACTTTAAATATGGATATGATTGGGAATGATTATATCGTGGCAAAAGATGGATCCAGGTATTTATTAGAAGTAAATCATATCCCTAACATAACCCGATTTGAGGAAGTCAGAGAAGTGTACTTATCGACTGTTATAGATTGGATTAATTAAAAAAATGAACACTACGCAAAATAATTGCGTAGTGTAATTTGAATATTTGTTTTAAGAAATAGAAAACGTTCTTTAAAAAAAATGAAAAACATCAGAGGAAACTTTGATTTACGATATCAGACAAGTCCTGTTGCGTGTTTCTGTATAGCACCATTGTAGGAAACTTTCCGCGAAAGCGAATTATGTTTTTCTATGCAACTTGATTTGGAGGTTTTGATGGTTTTCCAAAAAACGATTACAATCTATGTGTCGTGGGTTCGAGTCCCACTTGCAGCAATGCAATAGTTCAGTTGGTAGAACAGTAGAAAATACGCAGGTTCGAATCCTGCACCAATTTCGATTGGTTGGACGAGTCCGGTCAAAGTCAACAGACTAAAAATCTGTATTTCCAGAGAACATCACTCTTAAAAAGATGATCAGGAAAAAACGAAGTTGTCTTTGTCAGTGAAACTAAGATTTTCGAATCTAAAATTTCAAACTCATGATAAAACCTGCACGTGCAGCAATGTATTTTGAAATACGCTTTTTCTTTTCGGTTTGATTGTACAAATGATTTGGGGATCATTTCTATAAAACACAATTGCAGAACAATAGGAGTAAACAAGTTACAAACTGTCCGTCCGTTTTGCTTTGAGGAGAGAGGCAATGACGTTTTTTTATTTAGGAATAGAGGATAGAGTATAGAGGAAAGAGGAAAGAGGATATAGGATAGAGGAATAGATGATAGATGATAGAGGAAAGAATATAGATTTCGTTGCTTTCAACTTGAAACAAAGAAAACCTGAAACAAAAAATATTATGATAAAAAGAATTCAAATCGAAGCATACCAAGTGGGTTTGGTTTTCGAAAACGGAAAATTAACTAAGGTATTACAGGAAGGTTTACATTGGATTTTTGGAAACAAGAATGTAATGTTATATGATACTGTCACAGCATTTAAAGCTCCTTTTGAACTAAGTGTTTTATTAGAAAATCAGGTGTTGGCCTCTATGTTACAAATTGTTGAGGTTGCGGATAATGAGATCGTTTTGCAATTTGTAAACGGAAATTTTAAAGGAGTTTTAACTCCGGGCAGATATGCTTTTTGGAAAGGAATTGTAAAAAATGAATTCACAAAAGCGGATGTTTCTAAAATTGAGATCACAGAGAATATTCCATTTAATTTATTGGAGCATGCTCAATTGAAATATTTTGTCAGAAAATTTATGGTGTCCAGCAATGATAAAGCTTTGTTGTTTGTGAATGGAAATTTTGTAAAAGAATTAAAAGCCGGAACACATTACTTTTGGAATAACGCGATTACAATCGAAGTTAAAACAATCGATACCAGACAACAGCAGGTAGAAATTTCCGGTCAGGAATTGTTAACGAAAGACAAAGCAGGATTGAGGATCAACTTTTTTGTGAGATATCAGGTTGTTGATATCATCAAAGCGCTGGTTGATAATAAAGACTTTGATAAACAATTGTATGTAGCGATGCAATTGGCTTTAAGAGCTTTTGTTGGAGGTTTGACACTAGACGAATTATTAGCAAAAAAAGACTCCATTGCCGAAGCAATTCTGACCGAAGTAATAACTAAAGTCAGCGAGTTGGGTTTGGTGATTTCTGATGCCGGAATTCGTGACGTAATCTTACCGGGAGATATGAAAGAAATCATGAACCAGGTTTTGATTGCCGAGAAAAAAGCGCAAGCTAACAGCATTATGAGAAGAGAAGAAACCGCTGCAACCAGAAGTTTACTAAACACAGCAAAACTGATGGAAGAAAACGAAATGTTGTGGAAATTGAAAGAGATGGAATACGTAGAAAAAATCGCCGATAAAATTGGTGAAATTACGATTTCAGGAGGCGGAAACGTCATTGGTCAGTTAAAGGAAATCTTCGTGAAGTAAAAAAAGAAACCATAAGCAGTATATGTGGAAGGGTTTATTAAAAAATAAAATTTAAGAATGAATCAAAAAATAGTATTTGCGTGTGACCATTATTTTGGTCATACCAATATAATTAGGCTTAGTGAGCGTCCGTTTGCTCTAGTAGAAGAAACGGATTTGGAGCTCATTAAACGACGGAATGAGAAGGCAAGTTTCGGGGATATTGTGTATCATCCAGGTGATATTTGTCAGGCAAAGCATCAGTGTTTTTAAGGCTTTGCAGGTGTCGGATTCCCGGAATCCCTGTGTTTTTTCGTGAGATTCTCAAGAATTTCTAAAAAGAAATTACCATGCGTAACAATACATTAAAAGAATATAAAAAAGCGATTAAAAATAAATATGAGATAGAAAAAGAACGAGAATACTTTGATTATTTGTACAGCCCTTCTCGTGGAAAACTACGTGATTTCTGCTGGCTTATTTTCGAAGGGAACCCAACTAAGGATGATTTAAATGTTTTTAAGAACCTGTTTTCTTTAGATTTTGATCATACCAAAAAGAAAAAGTTCAAGGAACAAAAAGATAAGTTCAGACCTATCGAAACCTTCTTTAAAGGGGAAACAGACCCGTCTAATATTGATGCCATAAATATGGCTGCAATTTTGGTTGATTTTCAGCCGCGCCCTTTCAAAAAGTTTAATGAGAAGTATAGAAGTGAACATGAAAAACAGATTAAAAGTGCCGATAAAATCAAGAGAATTGGCGTAGAAAATGAAAAGCCGGGAAAATATCTTAAACAACGAAATCTTTTTTTAAGATTTTGCAGTTATCTCTTTTAGGAATAACTCAGAAATATTTTCAGGAAAAACAATCACCATTTCGGGTGGCGGAAACGTCCCAATGGCAGGCAAAAAATAATCCTGTTTCACTATGCGATGAAGGTGTGAGAAGTTCTTTTAGGGGCACATTAGAGAAGTATAAAATATTTAAAAAATTAAAAAATGAAAACTACAGATAAAATAATTATTATCGATTTAGAAGCCACATGTTGGCAAAGCGCAGTCCCAAAGGGGCAGGAAAATGAAATTATCGAAATCGGATTAGCGGTTTTAGATACACAAACAGGTGAAATTAGCCAGAACCAGGGCATTTTAATTCAGCCGCAACGTTCCAGCGTGAGTCCGTTTTGTACAGAACTCACCACTATTACCCAGGATTTATTGGATAAAAACGGAGTAACGTTTGAAGAAGCAATTGAAAAGCTGGTCGACGAGTATCAACCCGATTTGTATACCTGGGCAAGTTACGGCCAGTACGATCTGAATATGATTCGAAAACAATGCAGATCGTTTGGGATTCCTTATCCCATGGCAGAAGAGCATATCAATGTAAAAACCCATTTTAGCGAAAAATTTGGTTTAACCAAACCAACCGGAATGAACGGGGCATTGCATTTACTGAATATCCCATTAGAAGGAACGCATCACAGAGGAATTGATGATGCAAAAAACATCGCCAAAATTTTAAATTGGTGCCTGAAGAATTAGAGTTTTTTTGTTGTTTGCAGCCTTTAACGAACAGTTGATAGCTACAGAAGGGAACTGCAGATATTTTGTATTTGCGGTTTCTCTTTTTAAACCAGTAAAGCATTGTTCAGTACTTTCAGTACTCAAATAATAACCTAACAAAGTTGAGATTTAATGATATATTTGTGAGTATGCATTTTACAGGAATGTGCCTGTAAGGAATAATGACAAAACAGAATTAGATTCTAACAGGCATAATCTGTCACTATGAATAAAACGAAAATACCTTTTTTGGAGACCATTTATCATCTCAGGACTATCGAGCAGATTATTTTGTACGATAAACTAATTACCATTTCTAAAGCCGAAGAAACCGAAACAGCTTTGTTTCTGGAAACAGAGTACGAAAAAGAAGTTTTGGAATATCCGGGAATAGCACCGGATTTTAATCCGGATGCTGCGGTTTGGGCAGCCAAAACGGTATATTTAGCAGCACAGCTTTTATTATATCGGGAACATAAAATTAGTGACCTGGTCATGCTTTTGCCTGATTATAACGGAAAAGCAGATGCATCGGCGATTTTATCAGCAGATATTTGTTTACGTTTCCTGCCACAAATTATAGCCGAAATGAAAAGAATAGATCCCGATGATTTGGTGATTGCGATTTTAGAAAAGCACATCTTACAGTTTCATTATTCGGCTATAGGATTTGAAATCGAAACAGAAAAGATACATTTTGATATAGTGACAACAAATGATTGTTTGCAACAGCTGTATATCGATCGGATCGTAGAGAGAAAAGCAATAAAATTTACCCAGTCTGATGTTATAAAAAAACAGCTGGAAATAGGTTTTGGGGATTACAAAAAAATATTTTGGGCGCAACTGTAAAGTATCAAACGAATAAATAAAAAATAGAAGCAAGTACATGAAAGCTACTGATAAATTAAATAGTGTTTTAAAGCATATTAAAGAAACCTTTGTTGGAAAAAATGAAATTATTGATCTGTTGGGAATAGGTTTGCTGGCGAGAGAAAATGCCTTTTTGCTAGGGCCTCCGGGAACGGCAAAAAGTGCTATCATCAGGGCTTTATCCAATGGGATTGAAGGGGGAAAAAATTTCGAATACCTCTTAACCCGATTTACGGAACCCAATGAAATTTTTGGACCGTTTGATATCCGTAAACTGAAAGAAGGCGAGTTGATCACCAATACTGAAGGGATGATGCCCGAAGCTTCGATGGTATTTCTTGATGAGATATTTAACGCCAATTCGGCAATCCTGAATAGTTTGCTGATGGCGCTTAACGAAAAGATATTCCGTCGTGGTAAAGAAACGAAAAAACTTCCGGCGCTTATGTTTGTGGGAGCAAGTAATGTCCTGCCCGAAGATGAAGCGCTAAATGCTTTATTAGACCGTTTTTTAATTCGTATAAAATGTGATTATGTTGAGCCGGATTTACTGCATGAAGTATTATTGGCGGGATGGAAATTAGAAAGTTCCGGAAGCGGAGAAGTACCCGTAATTACAGCAAATGAAATTCGCGAACTGCAACAACTTTGCCGTAAAGTAGATTTAAACACCATTCGAAATGAATATGTGGACATCATTCACAGTCTTAGAAATACCGGTATAAAAGTATCAGACAGACGTGCGGTAAAATTGCAGAACCTTATTGCAGCAAGTGCTTTAATGTGCGGCAGAAATGTGGCTATTTTATCTGATTTATGGGTTTTAAAATACATATGGGACAATGAAGAACAAATCGAAATCCTGGAAGGAATAATCAATCAGATTATCGAAAAAGATAATTCGGCAGAATCCCATCCTCAGGCATTGTACAATAAAACCCCGGATGCAGAAAGTGTGATGAAAGAAGTCAGTTACCTGATCGAAAAATGGCAGGACGACACCCTTTCGTTTGAAGAACAAAATGTCATTAAAGACAAGCTTCGATACATACAAACCCGTTGCGACTGGATTAAAGATGCAGAACAGAAAAAATACATTCAGGAGCATATAGAATCATTGTGGCAAAAAATACTTCAAACGATTTAATATGTATTTTTTAGAAATTAAAAAAGAACACAAAGAATTTTTGGGATCCATCAGGCATTGGGAGCAGCTCAAAGTAGCTTTTGAGACGGATAATATCTGGATTAAGGATTTTTCTCCGGAACAGTTAAATTCAGCAGAAATTCAGCAGCTTCCGTACAAAACCGTATATGAAGCAAAGGAAAATCTATTGTTTGAAAAAGACAAACGGCTGCCATCAAAAAAAATGCCCCAGGGATTGCTGTGGGCTCCAATTTTGCGTGCTCTGCCGGTTTCTTTGCCTGGATTCAACCATAATTTTTTTGGTATTGACCAAAAGCTTAAAGTGGTCTTAAAACCTTCTGAAGATGTCAAAGAAGCTTTCGGGCTTTTAGTAGATTATGAGGAATTGAAACCGTATATCGAATGGGCACCAAAGTACAGACTGCAACCTCTAAACTGGGTGGTTTTAGGAAAAAAAATATTGATTATCGGAAACCCGTTGCTGCCCATAAAAGGCAGTACATATTGGTTTGATAACCATTTTTTAATTCCAACCGGATATAATTTTGAATGGTTTGCTTTGACCCGGATCCTTCAGGAAAAATTAAATCCGTTACAAGAAAACATCATACTCTGGAATCAGGATAACAGCTATACGGTAATTCCAAAAACAACTCTAAAAGAACTATCGATTAGTTCATTTCGCTTAACTTTTTCATAAAATAAAAATGGAGTTTCAAAAATATTTTCAATCGTACGAGGACTATTTCTGGGAATGGGACAATCAGGTATTTTCTGAAGAAAGTGTCTTTGAGTCTATAACAATTCCGAATGGGCAGACTATTGGCTACGAAAAATTTGTGTTTGAAATTTTAGAATACCTTTCTGAAGACAGTATTCCGCCATTTGGGACTTTGTTATTGGCTATTATCGCTACAAACCCTGAAAATGAGCAGGCGATTGAAATGATCCATAATCTGGTAAAAAGTAAAAATGTAGTAACCGCTTTTCCACAATCTCAGTCCTTTAGGCTGGGGGCCAGCATTGATTTTTTAAAAATGCTTTCCGGTTTACCCAATCAGTACAAAGCGGGTAAAAACAGAATGAAGCTGTTTCAGACTATTTTTCATGAGTGCCATAACAGAGTTTCATCAGAAAAAGCAAGAAATATGCTGGATGAATATAAAAATAACAGGCATCATTTAGTGCGAACGTCTGTCAAAGATCCTTTTAATGAGGCTAATTACAGAAAAGATTTCAGGACACTGGCTTTGCTAAAGATAAAGTATCCAACAGTACAGTCTATATTGAATGCAATGGAAAGTATTCCGCATCAGGATTTGGAGGATCAACTGAGTGAGGAAATTTTAGAAGAAAAAAACCTGTCAGATCATGTTACTGATTTTGTAGACCAGCTTATTGAAGAAGATAAAACCTTTCATGTTGGAAGCCTGATTAAACGACTTTGGTCCGGATTAAACATTCCGCTGCATCACAATCATCCAAGCGAACAGCCGTTGGGAGGAATTTCAGATTTAACCAATAAAGGGGATTTTGATAAACTCGTTATTTCTGAATTTGCTTACGATGATGATGTTTTTATGTCCAGAATTGCCAATAATGAAGCACTCTATATCCAGCGGGAAGTGCCGCCGGAAGCTGATAAGTTTAAACGTATTTTATTACTGGACCATACTTTAAAAAACTGGGGAAATCCTAAGATCCTGGCTTTTGCTTCGGCAATCGCCATTGCCAGACATCCAAAAACAGACATTGAGTGCGAGGTGTATGTCGTGGGAGAAGAATACAAAGCCATTGCTGTTCAAAGTGTAGACGAAGTGATCCATGCCTTAAGTGAGCTCAGCGGGAAACTGGATTGTTCAGCCGGACTGGATGCTTTTTTTGCGGACCATAAAATCAATAGTAAAAATCAGGAAGTTTTTCTTTTTTCTTCTGAAGAAAGCTTAAAACTGGTTCCGATGCAAAAAGCAATGAGCGATTATTTTGAAGATATAAAATATGTTTTTGCAACAGGTATGCAGCATATTGGGGTTTACAAAAATCAAAATAAAGGCAAAAAAATGCTGCAGCAGATCATACTGCCTTTAGATGAATTATGGACAAAAGGCTATACGAACAAAAAACAGAAAGCTAAAAATACAGCCGATGAAAGTCTGCCAGTATTGTATCCGGTGGAACGATTTAATCCGCATATATTTGGTCACGAGAATGAGTTTTACATGTATATGTATGGCAATTTGTTCCGTTTTTTTAATGATAAATTCGATAAAGGATTTGTGAAAATAGCCTCAGATCTTCCGTTTGGTAATGGCAATTTTGCATTGAGGACCAATAGCAAAGGAGAGAAAATATTGTGGTGCCATCATTATGATTTGAGACAGCATGCCAGTACAATAAATCTGAGTACTAAAGAAGTCAAGAAACACCGGGATTTTGATGAAAAAGTCAATGGTAACCCGGTTAAAGTGTTTGAACATCATAACCATTTTTATTTTGTTAGTGGCGAAAATTTTGCGCCTGTTTTTTGGCAGATTGATGATGATTTCAACTTAAACGAAATAAGAAATGAAACTATAAGACAGGTATTTAATAGTAGTCTGGACGAAAAAACTTCTTTTATTCAAAATTATAAACGCAGTAAAATAAAATACAATGTCATTAAAAGGCTGGATAGTGTTGCAATAAATGAAAATGCGTTAAGATTAAATGGTTATGGTATTTCAAATCTGATACTTGAAAAAGACAAATCGTCTATGAGGCTGCCTAGAGATGCCATCAAATTGGAAGCAAGAGTTGATCTTATTTTAAAAAACAGGGGTCTGTCTCCCGTAACGATTGTAAAAAGCATACAATCGAATGCAGGTAAATCATTAAAAGAAGCCAAAGAAATTGTGGATGAGCCTTTTAGCATTATTTTACAAAATGAAACAAGAGAAGCTGCCGAAAAACTGAAAAAGACACTGGAAGAAAGCGGGGCTGTTTGTTATTTGGAAACCAAATATTTTAGGTCTGAGGATGGCAGTAAAATTACCAACAAGGACGGAATTTTGGTTTTTGAAAGCAGTGATAAACGAATTGATACCTTTTATATTGCTTTTGTAATTAACATGCGGACTATTATGGCGACAGCTGAGGAATATACCGGAAACGATTATTTTAATCCGGATCATTCTAAAGAAAGTGTAACAGAAGAAGTGTTTATGGAAAAATATGTAAAACCGTTTATTTTGAATATTGTACATCATGGAGCTTAAATTAAAAATACATTCAAAAAACACATTCCCAAAGGCCGGCATTTTTATCAAAAGTGCCGCTGCGGAAGTATGGCTTCGCGAAATTCAGAATATGGGTTTAACGCTGGATGCTATTACCGTTTTTCCTGTTCCGGGTTTACGTGCCAATGAAGTATTTGGCTGTTTGGTCGTATTCAATAAGAGCGTGATTAAAACAGCTGATATCGGGAAAAATAACTTTTACCAATTGGTAGAAAATAAGTTGTTTATTCCTGAAAATACAATAGTGACCCCTCAGTTAACAGCAGCAGAATGGCATAAATTATTTTCGGAAGCGTGTCATTTTTTGCATCCCGAAATTGGTTTGGCTGAATTAAAAGAAGAAGTCAACTGGGGCGATTTGCTTGAGTTGCCCGTGCCAAAAGAAATAGAGATAACAGAGCCGTCAAAAACAGTTTCAATTCCGCAATTGATCACTTCGCTTCGTGTTGAGGTAGATCAGGAAAAGATTCTGGAAGAAATTGAAAATCCGGTTTCAGAAGAAGAGAGGATCGCAAAACTGCCCTTTGATCTGCAAAAACTGATGCAAGGCAATCAAAAGGAAATGGATAAGTTTTTAGCCTTTCTGGAAAAAAATCCAAAATTAGCATTGCAATTAGCGATTCCGCTGGATACTTTAGGAACGTCAAGAGGGGGTAATGATGGACAGTTTTCTTTTGGCGGGAGCGGTATGTCTAATTTTTTGCCAACAACAAATTCATCTTCAAAAATTTTCAAATTTGGCCTTATAGTAGTTTTAATTGTACTTGCCGGAAATTTTAAGATGGGACAGCACCATTCCGGATCTGAATCTTTTTTTATATTCTTGCTTCTGGTCATTATGGTGGTACTTGCTATATCGCTTTTTTCCGGAAACAGTTCGGCTGATAATACGTCAAAATCAGGAGGTTCAGCACTTATAGATTCGGACAGATTTGCTACTTTGCAAAGTCGCTATGAAAAGCTGGCCGAGGAATATGCGGCCAATAAAGACTATCATAAAGCAGCTCATATTTATTTGAAATTACTGTCAAATCACAAAAAAGCCGCCGAAGTCCTTGAAAAAGGCGAATTGTATCCTGAAGCTGCGGCGATTTATTTAAAGTATGATCAAAATAAACATAAAGCAGCAGAATGTTATGAGAAAGGCCATGCCTACAAAGAAGCAATCGAACTCTATAAAGAACTCAATGAGGATGAAAAGGCAGGGGATTTGTACACCATTTTAAAAGACAAGCCAAAAGCAGACCATCATTTTAATAAAGTCGCGGAGTACTATAAAACGAATTATCAGTATATAAAAGCTTCCTTAATTTATAAAAATAAGATAAACGATATAACCGAAGCGCAGGAACTGCTTTTGGAAGGCTGGAAAACGAATAAAGATGCCAAAAACTGTTTAAATAATTATTTTGCCAACATTCATTCGGCCGAAGAATTAGCATACGCGATAAGTGATGTTTATAAAAACAGGGTTTCCGGCGAAAATAGGGCGGTGTTTCTTCATTTATTAAAACATGAATTTACCAAACATGCAGAGCTTGAAGAAATGATTAAAAATATGGCTTACGAAATTGCAGCTGAAAGAATTGACCAAAATCCAGAGATTGCTTCAGAACTATTGAATTTTAATAAAGACAATAGGTTACTGCTAAAAGATGTGATGAAGTATAAACTTCATTTCAAAAAGTAAACTTATTTTTTCAGGGTTCAGGCAAAATGCAAAAGAAGCCATCTCCCAATACCGGGATGGCTTCTTTTGTTATGATGTGATTTTGGCATGCAAGGCCATGCGGGTGGCCAGAATATGTTCACAAGGCCCTTTTCGCAATTGATTGGATTGGTAAAACGAACATTCGCAATGGCCTTCAATCAGTCGATTGTCCTTATCTAAAACGGCCAGCGTATTATAAGTGAAATTCTTATCGGTTACTTTTCCTTTGATCTGCAATTGATCTGCTTTTACAGTCGGAGTAATTTTTACGCGATTTTCGGTGAGGTATTGATTGGCAACCTCTTCCTGCGGACTTGCAAAACGCAATGTTTTCATATTCAGGGGTTCCTGTGTCAGTTCCCTGACGCGATACAATCCTAAATTTAAATCATAAATTACTCGTCCGGCTTGTGTGTAGGCCGTTAATGATGCCGAAACTACTGAAGGATCCAGGTTTAGTTTTTTGGCCAGATGATCCGATGTATCGAACCAGTTTTCTTTTAAAGCGTTGAAAACTTTTTCCTGTGTAAATAAATCGACATGGCTTCTTGGTGCCATTAAATCAAAATTTCCAGCCGTACTCCAGTCGTTTTTAGTCCAGCCGGATAACCCTAAAGTGTACGACATATCCCCTAAATCGGCGATAAAAAAAGAAGGTAAGCCAGATCCCAGTAAAACAACTTTAAAATTTCGGGCAACCGGAATTAACCTTTCCAGAATTAATAATCGGCGTCTTCCCCAGATACGGATTGTTTTGGCTTCATTTCCCTGAAAAAGAGAACGATGAAATACGATTTCGTCATGCGAAGGTTCAAATATGGCTTTAATAGGTTTGTCCGGTTCCAGTACAAATCGTAAAGCTCTTGGTCCTTTCTTTTCTTTGAAGCGGCGTAAATACTGGCACAGGCTAAAAATATCCATAGGATGCAAATCCAGAACGGTTGCCGGTAAAGTCATTGCTGAACTTACCTGCAAAAATCCCCTGACCCACGAATCCGGTAAATCTATTTTGACCTCTTTGTAAACCTGTTCATTTGTTGTTTTGGCTTCAAAACCAGAAGGATCGATCTTGAATTCGGTTTCTTTATAATTTCTTATTTTTTGAAATTCATTATATAATCCTTCCGAATAATCAATATTGGTCGTGCCGCATTTAAAGTCGCTAATCTCTGTGAATATATTATAATTGCAGCTTAATTTTCCATAAGATGACTCGTCTTTACTGAAACATTCAAAAAAGACTTCATCGGGATGTACTGTAATAACAGGATCTAATACGTACCACGCATCTTTATCATTTTTATACAGATAATCAAAATAAGCCGTTTTAGCCTTGTTAAAAGGCCCCAGGATTGTTCTTTTCTCTTTTTGAACCGTATTTAATTCTTCTTTTAATTCCTGAATGCGAGCGCGGACATTTTCAATCTGAAAATCGGCCATGTATTCGCTCAGCCATATTTTTTCTTGTTCGGCCGCCCATAATTTGTAGGCTTCTTTATCCTTTGGAAAAAAACGTAAATCCGAAATCACCACATCATGCAGTGCAGAAATGGCTTCTCTAAAAGCTATTTTTTGATTTAGTTTTCCAACAAAAAAGGTAGGTTCCCTCAATGTATCCGGCGAAAAACTCATGCCGGTACTGGTAGAGGTGTTATTTACAATGGTGCTTCCGCTGTATTTATAATCAAATAACATAACTTAGTTTTTAAGGATTAGATGGGTATGCAATTGCGGGTAAAGCGTTTTTAAGCTGGTCAGGATAGCGATACAATTCGCCTTATCCTGAACAGAAACGGTTGCGGAAACTTCATCAATAATCTGGGTTACAAAAATTGCTGCGGCCTCACTTTTCTTTCCTTCCTGATGTAGAAATTGAAAAATACGCTGTTTTGCAATTCGGGCTTTATGCACGCGGGTCAATACAGAACGGAAATAAAAATCCAGTTCTTGCAACTTAGCAAGATTATCTGATGCATAAGTGTTGAGGTAATTCGTCACAAAAATTTGAATGTTTACACCAGGGTGCTGGCTCAACTTTGTTAAATACGTTATGCCATCTTCCGGTTTAAAATATCGGGTAATCATTTCTTTTCCAAATTGTTCAACAGCAGGTATCACAGAATCGACAATACTGATCAGGCAGTCTAAATCCCAATCGGTTTCATCAAATTCGGTTTTAAAGAAATGAAAGGCAAATGCCCTGGTATCATCCCAAGTGGTATCTAATAGGGCTAAGGCATCATTCCTTTCAGAACGAATGCGCTCTTTTTTGTCCATAAAATAATTCCAGCACCATTGTCTAATGGCCAGGATTTCATGGTTTCCTAACGAAATAATCTGGCGTATTGTAAAATCCTCTTTACGGGTATATTTCTTTAGTATCTCATAACCCGTTAACTGGCTTTCTCTGTAATGGGCATGAATTAATTTGATAACATCTCTTGGTTCCAATGCTGTATTCCATTGCTGCGTTGTTTCTTCTGATATGAATTTTTTGAAAATCAAATGAGCGCCTTCAAACTTTTCTTTTCGAATCATGGCATACACTGTATTGCGCAGCGCAATGTCAAGTATGTCAGAATGTGATTTGCCCAACTGCGTAATACGCTCCAGAACAGTCTCAAGGACATCCTGGTATTCACTATTTAATACGTCTAATAAAGATGCGCTATTGGTCAGTAAATAATCCTCCTGATACTTATTGAGCAGCTGGATACCGTTTTTTCTGATGGCAGTACTTTCATCTTCTAAAAAGAGTACAATCAGTGAAAACGGAATTTCCTTTGAAGCTATTTTTTCAGATTTTAAGATTAAAATCGTACTCGCCAGTAGATTATTAGTTTTTAAATCAGAAGAAATTAAACGGGCTACAATGTCCCAGCTCAATTGCTCAAGTTGTGGGGTAGCTATTTTTTTAAGCCTTTCGATGGCTAATGTTGCTAAGGTATTGTTGGCAGCGGTTTCTTCGAACGTAAGAAGCTCCACGATTACTTTTCCCGTAATGGCTTTGGCCTTATCTTCAGTAAAGACAAAGTTTTCCAACGTGCTCGTGATCCAGGTCCGTAAATCAGGAATTTCATTAAATATGAGTTTTGCAACACATTCTGTATCATTAAGAAAGAATGCCGGATTGGATATCAGGTGGTCTTTTGCCCAATTTCTTGCCACCTCGGTTTTAGAGTTCAGTACCTCGCCAATAAAGCCAACCTGAGTCGAAAGGACAGCATTTTTAAGCACTATTGTTTCGAACCCTAAATGGTTTGGTATGGCAAAATCACTATTCAGTAAATTTAAAATGTTTGCTTCATCAAAACGGTGGATCAAAGTATTAAAATCGTTTCTGGCTTTTACATTATGGTACGCAAACTGATGAATGACATTCATTTGGGCTTCCATTAAAAGCTGAATATAAGCTTCCGGAAAAGCATCCCAGTGCTGTGGAAATAATTCTAAACGATTTGGGGTATTTTCCATGATCGTTTTTTCTTCTTCGGGAACAATCAGACTGGGCGTATTTTTTTCTATTTCTTTTTTACCAAAAAAAGTTGAAAATACTTTTTTAGCCTTATCAAGCACAGAGCCTGAATCCGGATTAGTAGCGTTATTTGTATTCCCTTCCTGAGAAGTTGTTTTGCCACTGCTTACCTTAGTTACTTCATTTTCGGAATAATAATAGTTTTTACTGGAGAAAATTTCCTGATTTAAAATGAACTTCATTTTTGAAGTTAAAATCCGTTTATTATCATTCCCAAATAAGATCGTGGACAATAATAGTAAATTAGAACATTCCGGGTAATCTACTACGGTATAATAATATTTTCTGTCATTGTAATTGTATTGCCCATATGTATTGAGAGGTAATTTTTCGGCTTTACTATAATCATTCTCTGTGTACTTTAATAAAATTGACACGGCAAACCTGAGGTATTTTTTGGCATCAGTTTGAGCCTTCATTCCTTTCAAAAAATGAAGGCTGTTTTTTTGAAAATAATGTTTTGTAAAGTTGGAGAATGCAATTTTACTGTCTTTTCCCCTAAGTTCTTTTCCGATGTTTACATTTTCATTGAGAGCAGCAATAAATTGCCAGTTATCGTATTCGCTTTCTAATGAAACGGTTCTGGTGAACATGGGGTTTTCATTTTCAAATCGATAGGCAAGAACTGCAATTGCATCAGCATCATTTCGAATGTGGGCCAGTTTGTAAATAGCCCTGACATGCTTAAAATAAGGAGGCCTGAAGGGGACAGCTTCTAATAGAAAAACAACAATTTCATGTAGTTTGGGATCAAATTTTGCCACTAAGTACAAAGCGGTCAGATACTGGATCGAATGGTTTGCCAGTTCTTCTTTTAGAAAAATGATTAGCTCATCGTAATCTTTTTTATCGATATAGTATCGTGCTTCCTGAGGCAGGGTCTCCAGAATTGTTGTAATATGCTTTTGTAATTCTTCGTCTTTTAGGATTTCTAATAATCCCTCATGGGCCAGATTTCGAATGTATTCTTTTTGTTTGCCCTGTAAGGCGTTTGATTTAAAAAGCGCTGTTGCCTCAGCAGATTTAAGCTTTATTAAAGCCCAAATAGCAGAATAGGTTTGCAGGTCATCTCCTTTTGAGGCTAATTTAATGATATACGGAATCGCTTCTTTAATCTCTAATAAACCCGCTTTCCAGATAACACGGCTGGTTTTCCATGGCGTCTTAAAAGTTTGTTTGCCCATAACAGCATCTTCTAAACGCTGCAGAATAACACCATTTATGGAGTCGGGTTCTGTGCTTTCTAAGGAAGGAAGATCGATCAGTGTTTCTATTTCTGAAGCATAGCCTTTGGCCTTTTTTTCATTTTCAAGCTTATCAAAAATAATTTGTGCTTTTTCGGCCGAAACATATTCCGGTGTTTTGGTTCCGTCTTTCAAAACGGCTCCTCTTCTTCCGTATCTAAAATTGACCACATAATTAGTATCATCAATAGCGCACAAGTCTATTTCGTATACTTTATCTGAATTCCCTTCTTTATAGAAAAGTTTAATCTGTTTAATTAATTTCATAGTTGAAAAAGGGTATTAATTAAAAAATATTCCACCAGTTTTCCGGCTTCTGGTCCGTTGCTGTTTCTTTTGTCTCATCCGGAACAGCAATAGCGATTGGGTCCACTTTTTCAGGAATAATTATTTTTTCTACAGGAGGCTGACCGTGTTTGGTGATAATATTTTTCAATTGCTTTTTGAATGTCGTTCCTTTTTCAGGATTCACCATATACACATAATTAATGTAGCCTTCTATGGCATTGATTAAATGAATTGCTTTTCCCCATTTTTGGTCTTTCCATCCATTTTTTTCAATGTTATGAAGTACGGCACGAAATTTTCGCAATTGAATCCTGTCTACATTAAGTTTTTTATTTACCACAACTCCGGTAACTTTTTGTTGCATGCCTTTTCGCATCACATGTACTTTGTCGGGATGAATGACAAAACCTTCCGATTCTATGATCTTTTTAGTAAAATATAATAATCGGGAAACATTTTGGCTATTTTCCTGATGGGTAGAAAAACTCATATCGTCTGCATAACGGGTGTAGCTGAAATTTAATTTTTTTGCTAATCCATTGATTTTTTGATCCATTTTATAGACAATCATATTGCTTATGGCAGGACTGGCAGGCGAACCCTGAGGTAATTTGCGTTCACCGGATTGCACATAGTAGGTAACGCCGTCTAGTGTGGTTTCGTTAATTTCAGAGTAGGTGCAGAGTAAACTTAAAATGGTAGCAATTTCTTCTGAATAGCCTATTTTATGAAATAAGCCTTTGACTCTTTTATAGGTTACGGTAGGGAAAAAATCTTTTAAATCGATATTCACCACAATGTCCTTATTAAGGTGTGGCTGTGCATTGGTTACAATAGACCGCTCTTTGATGAAACCATGTGCTTCAACTGTATAAGGTATTTTGTGAAGTATATTTTCTAAAATCCAGTTTTGAAGCTCTTTTAACTTAGGTTTTGGAGCTGATATTTTACGTTTGCCGCCTGATTTTTTTTCAAGTTCAAAAGTATGGTAATGGTTAATTTTAGAAACTTTTCTATTATAGGCAAGATATTGCAATGCTTTCAGGTCTATTTGCATGCTTTTGGCCAATGCCAGGGCATCTTTGAAAACCGGCAAATTGTATTTTTCTGAAATTTTAGAATCGGTTTCTTTAGAACCCAGTCCTTTGGATACTGCCTCGCCTAAATACAAAATTTGTTGCTGTTGCAGTAATTTCCAGTTTTCGGCCTTATCCAGACGTTTTTTCTCCTGGTTTAATTTGGTCTCAGCCCTTTTTTCTTTAGCAAGTTTCATTCGTGCTTTGCGCATTTCGAGAACCATTGCTTCTCTGTTGCTAAACTTCCTGTCTTTTGCTAAAAGCTCATTTAATTCCTTTTCAATCGTTGCTTCCTGACGGATCAGAATTTCAGAAAGTGTAGGTTCTGTTCCGGATTGCCAAAATCCTAAACGTTGCATTTCTTCTAATATGTAGCTATCTTTTGAGGTAGCTCTTATTCTATCATAAATTTGTTGTTTACTAAGCTGTTCAGACATATTACAATCGCTATTTTACATTAAAAAGCCCTATTGAAGCAATAGGGCTTAAAGTTTAAAACCTTCGTATTTTCTAAGGACTATGTCTATCAACTCCCGAGAAAAGGTACTAGACGTACAGTTAATCTCGAGGAGGCGGAACCGAAACTGTACGTCTAGTACCTTTTCTCATCCATAAGATAGAAGTAGTGCTGAATGTTAAATAATCTTACACCGATGACGAAACATCATCATTTTCTTTATACAAGAAAAGCAAGGTATTTCTTAAACTCAAAACAAACATACTAAAAAACTTTTGATTGAATACTACTAAAATTAAAATAGATGGTTCTTTTTTTTACTTTAGCCATCAACTCTTTTAACTATTGATCGCAGCTGAAAAAAAGGCGCTTAAACCAGGGTACAAAAGCGAATGATCAGGCAAAAAAAAAGATAATTCTAAAAAAACATTGCCAACAGTGTCAACTGTGGGAGAATATGAATCAGCACCATCCGGACCCCAAAGTTGAAACTGCGGTTTATAATTGAAATAAGGTAATGGTAAATAATTTTAATTCTTTGAAGGAGCTAATACCCATAAACAAATTTAACGTTCCCTGCTGTCGCAAACGTCCCGCTCGTGCACAGTTTTAAGAACGTGGTTTGGACAAGTTTCTGTCGTACATAATAATAGTTCCTGCGACAGCCACATTTAAACTTTTTTCTGATTTAAATTTTACTAAGTGATGGCATTTATCCATTACTTTTTTGGATAGGCCATGATCTTCTGCTCCCAATAAATAAACACAACGCCTTGGATGTTCAAAGGTCTCTAAATCGGAAGCTTTTTCGTCTAATTCAACCCCAACCAATCGCGCTCCTTTAGGTAAATTTTCAAAAAAAGCTTCAAAAGTATCATAATGAAAATAAGGAATTGCTTTTACCGCATCATGGGTATCACAGGCTTGTTTGGCATATCGATTGCCTATGGTAAATATAAAAGTAGCACCTAAATTTTGAGCAGATCGCCACAAAACACCCAAGTTTTCAGGTGTTTTACCATTTTGAATTCCTATCCCAAAATATTCATTTATAAAGTTATCATTCATACGGGCAAAAATACAAACTGTACGTACATAAGTCAATTTTTTATTGAGCTGAAACGAAGACCAGCTCTCCTAAGATTAGTAACAAAACTGATTTCTACTAAAAATACTTTGCGATCACGAGAGAGATGCCATAAGTGTTCGAAACCTTATTTTTAAATTTAGAATTTAATTCATAAACAAATTTAACTTTCGCATTTTTTTCGGATATAATTTCTAGATCTTTAACCTGATTCATTGTTTAGGGTTTTAGTAATAAGAAATACTTGTAAAATAAAAAACGGCTGTCTTTGTGAGACAGCCGTTTTCGTTTGGTTATATTATTTTGATTTAATTATGATCGTAGATTTTAAGATAAAGATCTTTATAAATTTCTTTAATAATTTTACGTTTCAGTTTTAAAGTAGGGGTAAGTTGTCCGCCATCGATAGACCAAACATCCGGAGTTAGCTCGAAACGTTTGATTTGTTCCCAGTGTCCAAATTTTTTGTTGATTTCCTCAATTTCACTGTCAATACGTTTAATAACCTCAGGATTTTCAACAATTTCTTTGTTAGAGCTTCCTAAAGTGATTTTATGAATTTTGGCCCATTCTTTTACAAACTCAAAATTTGGCTGGATAAAAGCTGCCGGCATTTTTTCGCCTTCCCCAATTACCATAATCTGCTCAATAAAACGAGATTGTTTCATGGCATTTTCAATCAGTTGGGGAGCAATGTATTTTCCTCCTGAAGTTTTGAACATTTCTTTTTTACGGTCTGTAATTTTCAGGAAGCCTTCGCTGTCAATTTCACCAATATCTCCGGTATGGAAATAGCCATCCTGTAAAGCTTCGGCTGTTTTTTCAGGATCTTTAAAGTAGCCTAACATCACGTTTGGCCCTTTACAAAGAATTTCACCGTCCTGGGCAATTTTAACTTCGACGTTGCGAATTACTTTTCCAACAGTTCCAATTTTAAAGCCTTTATTTCGTTGGTCATTTACGGCAATTACAGGTGATGTTTCAGATAAACCGTAACCTTCCATAACCGGAATTTCGGCAGCAGCAAAAACTCTCGTTAAACGGGGTTGTAATGCGGCACTACCTGAAACCATTAATTCTAAATTTCCTCCCAGACCTTCTTTCCACTTGCTGAAAATAAGTTTTCGGGCAATTTTTAACTGAAATTCATACCAGAAACCGTTTGCTCCGTATGGTTCGTATTTTAAACCTAAATCAATAGCCCAGAAAAACAGTTTTTTCTTGATGCCTGTCAGTTCAGTTCCTTTGGCATAAATTTTATCGTAAACTTTCTCTAAAAGTCTTGGTACAGCTGTAATAACAGTTGGCCGAACTTCTTTCAGGTTATCACTAATTTTATCAATTGATTCTCCAAAATACACAGATACACCATAATATTGGTAGATGTACAAAATCATTCTTTCAAAAATATGGCAAATAGGCAGGAAGCTCAAAGCGGTACTTTTTCCCGGATCAAAAGGAATTCTTGGTGCACTGTCTAAAACATTCGACACAATGTTTTTGTGCGAAAGCATAACGCCTTTAGGTTTTCCTGTTGTTCCTGAAGTGTAAATAATGGTCGCCAGATCATCTGTGTGAATACTGTCTTTTCTGGCATCTACTTCATTCTGATTGCTTTCATCCTGGCCAAGGGTCAATAATTCTGTCCAGTGTTTGCAGCCTCCAATTTCGTTAAAAGAAAAAACTTCTTTTAATGTAGGAACGTTTGCTTTGATGGCGTTTACTTTGTTAAGTACTTCTTCATCCGATACAAAGCAGTAAATACTGCCGCTATGGTTTAATATGTATTCGTAATCTTCTTCGGCAATAGTAGGGTAAATAGGAACGTTTTGCGCACCGGTCTGCAAAATCCCAATATCCATGATATTCCACTCCGTACGATTGTTAGAAGTGATTAAGGCAATTTTATCATCTTTCTGAACGCCCATGCGCAATAATGCTCTCGAAACAGCATTTGCCTTTGCAATATATTCCTGGCTAGATGTTTTTTCCCAGACTCCGTTTTTTTTAGTTGCTAAGGCAACCTGAAGGTTATAAGTTTCTTGTTGATAATAGGGAAAATCAAAAAGGCGTGTGATTGAAACCATGTTTAATATATTGAATTTTACCGCAAATTAAATAAAAAATAGGTATAATTTTTAATTTTATACAATTTTATGGGAAAAATTATAGGTAATATAGAAATTCTACGAAAACGTTTTCTTTTTTGTAGTAAATTTTCAAAAAACAAAGAAATGTTTAATTCGAAGCCGTTTTATTGTACATTATAGTCAACATATTCTTTTACTCTTTCGCCCATTAAAAACATTTTTTTCTTGGTAAAGTGAATAGAGAATTGTGAATAAACCCAGGCATCGCTATCGTTTGTTCTGTACCAGAATGTGTAAGACGCACTATTGAACCCTTCTTTAAAAACCGGAATACCTTCATCAGTACATTCGATTCCCCAATTGATTTTCTTTTTACTTAAATCATCTGACTGGATCACACCGGTACCATCCGGATTTAATAACGTCATAGGTTCTTTTTGACCCGTTGGAATATAAGTTCCCGGAACAGGATAACCAATAGTAGTGGTAATAAAATGATCACGGCCGTTGTAAGTAATCTGATCTACGTGAACTTGTGAATGCGATTGTGTGGCAACAAAAAACAAGGTAATAAGTAATAAATGTACTGATTTCATTCTATGTAGGTTTAAGTGTTTTTGGAAACGCAAAAAAAAATCTGTGGGATATTTTTTTTGCGAATATAATTCAAATTTCCATAGAAAAATGAATCCCAATTACAAGAATGATTTTTTTTATTTAAATCAAATATTACTCTGTCGAAAACTGATTTTCTAATAGTTTTTCTTTAAAATCAGATTTAAAAGTATAAGCAAAAGTGATCATCAGCGCACGTGTATCTGATTTAGAAGTCCGATTATTAGTAAACAGTAAAGTATTGTTTTTATAACCGCTTTCGAGCGTGTTAAACAGATCAGTAACCACTAAGCCTAAACGGGCATTTCCTTTGCCTAATTTTTGCTGGAAACCCATGTCAACATTATAAACAGGAATTCTTTTTCCCTGTGCCGTGGCCAGTGCCGAATTGTAATTGCCAATTATTTGTAGTTTTCCGCCTTTCCAGGGAACAAAATTATTAATGATTTTTCCGTACCAGTTAAAAGCATTATTCACTACGTCTTGTGTTAAATTAGAAGCATCAATGCGTTGCTGAAAAGCAGTGACACTGATATTGGCATCATAAAAAGCAGCGGGTTTTAAGCTAAAAATAGTTTCTAAGCCATACGTAACCGTGCTGCCAATGTTTCGGGGCTGTAATAAAATGACCCCGTTGTCTTGTAGTACTGCATATTGCCTGATAGCGTCAGTAGCGTTTCTGTAAAAAGCATTGGCTGAAAAGGAGTATTTCGACCATTCTTTATTGTAACCCATTTCGGCAATATGAATTATTTCAGGTTTTAAATACGGATTTCCACCATGAGGATTCAATGCATCTGTGATATCGACAAACGGGTTCAAATCATCCAAATCAGGACGGTTGATGCGTTTGCTATAGCCAATTTTTACAAATTCATCTGTGGCTAAATTCATTTGCAGGGATGCCGAAGGAAAAAGTTTTAAATAGTGGTTGGAAAAATTATCGCTATTGTTTTGTGTTTTTCCATTGTTGGAAACCTGTTCTGCACGCAATCCCAGATTGTATTTCCATTTGGGATTTTCTTTATCACCTGTAAACGAATTGAGAAGCCCGTAAACGGCATTTATTTGTTCGTTAAATGTAAAGGAATTACTCGACAGTGGATTTACGACATAATCACCGTTAGTTTTGTCAGCACTTTGAAAATCTGAATTAAAAAAACGAAATGTTCCTTTGTAACCTGTTTCTATAATAGATTTTTGAGAAACAGGAAGCGCATAATTTACAATTGCGTTTGATATATTTTCATGTTCATAATTGTGTGTCCTTTGCAAAAAAGCATCGCCAGTTTGTGCAGCATACTGATCGTAATTGTAAGTGTCGATATCTGTGTTTTCTCTGTGTTTATTGAAAGAAGAAGTAATAGCTGCATTTAAGCTTTTACGGTCATCAGCGAATTTTCTATCATAGCTAAAAGCAAGTTCGCCTACTTTAGAACGTTCTAATTCTAAAGAATGTCTCACATTATTAGAAAAAAACTGATGGGCACTGGTGTTGACTTGTGTGTGCAAAGTCTCGTCATTATCCTGACTTTCCATATTTCCTAAAGCTTCCAATGAAAAACTGTTTCGTTCGTTGGGTGAAAAGTCAATATTGAGTTTTAGATTTTGTAAACCTTCTGTTCGCTCGTCATTTCTGTTTTGATTGATAAAATGTTCATCGTCAATAAAATTATTGGTTCTTTCGCTTTTTATTTTTTTGGTTCTGCCGGCAAAACGATTGTCATATCCCAAACCAAAATTCCATTTTTCTGTTTTCTGATTTAAAAGCACAGAACTGTTTAGTCTTCCTTTTGCGCCAAATCCGCCACCTAAGACTACCGCTCCATTCATACCACTTTGATTGTTTTTTTTAAGCCTGATATTAATAATGCCGCTTTCGGCATTAGCGTCATATTTGGCAGTTGGATTGCTAATTACCTCAATGCTTTCAATACTACTTGCGGCAATTTGGTCCATATTGGTAATCGCCGAGTTTTTTCCGTTAATTAAAATCATAGGTGATTTTCCTCTCAAAGTTATTGCTCCGTCAGCATCAACGGCAACAGTTGGCATACTTTTTAGCACATCTGTAGCTGTTCCCCCGGATTGTGAAATGTTCGAAACGGCATTAAAAATAAAACCTTCGTCTGTTTTCTGAATTTGTTTTTTTTGAGAATTGACAACCACAGCATTCAGTAAGTTCGTGTCGCTTTGTAACGTTATATTTCCGATAGTAATTGAAATACCGGTAAATTGTATGTTTTGAGTGAAAGTCTTAAATCCAATTAATTTGAATTGCAATTGATAATCGCCAGTAGGTACGTTTTCTAAAACAAAATTTCCTGAAGTATCTGTAACAGAATAAGCAGCAACTTTTGTAGAATCATTTACACTTTTTAAAATAACATCGACAAATTCTAAAGGAAGTTTACCGTCAGAAATATTCCCTTTTACAGAGGAAGAATTTTGACCAAAAGAAAGTTGGTTTATAAAAAATAAGACCATTAAAAGCGATAGATTTTGTTTCCATTTTTTCATAAGACAAATATATTTATCCCCATAAATACGCTTGCTTAAACTGTCTTAAGATCGTATTAAATTAGTCTTAGATCATATTTAAAATAATAGGCTGGATGAAAAAAGGGCTTTTTTACCCTAATAAAAACAGGAAAAAGCATAAACAAATCTATTTAAAGACGCAGTAGTTTTGAAATGAATTAATTGCGAAAGCCGAAAAGTAAATGAGTAGGCATTATTTTTAAATCTGATTATTATGGCAACATTTTTTTATGCAGTACTGGGTATTTGCGGAACATTGTATCCGGGTTGGTGGAGACGTTTATTTAAAATCCCGCCACCGCCGCCGGATCCGGAACCATGGTGGTACATTGGTGCTGTTGTTTTGGGGACAATTGCAGGATTAGCCGGAGGAACATTGTTTCAGGGAAGAATTTTAGAAGATCAGTTTTTTGCAGGGCAGGTGGCGATTGCTTCAGGTTTGGTTGCTTTTGCTTCTGCCAGCATTGTAACGGGTATTGCTTCTTCTTTTAAGCGATAAAAAAATGCCCCGACAAATAGTGTTGGGGCATTTTTTTTATGTATAATGATATTGATTTTAGTTTTTCTCAATCCATTTTCTGGCGTTAACAAAAGCTTCATGCCAAGGCGAAACTTCGTCGTTTCTGTCTTTTGGATAATTCGCCCAGTTCCATTGGAAAGTTGAACGCTCAATATGAGGCATCATCACCAAATGTCTTCCGGTTTTGTCACATAGCATTGCTGTGTTATAATCAGAACCGTTAGGATTTGCAGGATATCCTTCGTAGGCATATTTAGAAACAATGTTATAGTTTTCTTCGGCAAGAGGTAAATTGAATTTTCCTTCTCCGTGAGAAACCCAAACGCCTAAAGTGCTTCCGGCCAATGTCGATAACATCACCGAATTATTCTCTTGTACTTTTACAGAAGTAAAAATACTTTCGTGTTTCTGGCTTTCGTTATGTAACATTTTTCCGTGAACTTCATGTTCCGGATTAATCACTTCCAATTCCATAAACAACTGGCAGCCGTTACAGATCCCGACAGATAAAGTATCTTCTCTTTTAAAGAAATTATCCAAAGCTGTTTTTGCTTTTTCGTTGTATAAGAAAGCTCCGGCCCAACCTTTGGCAGAACCTAAAACATCTGAGTTAGAGAATCCGCCAACTGCACCAATAAACTGAATATCTTCAAGCGTTTCACGACCGGAAATCAAATCGGTCATGTGAACGTCTTTTACATCAAAACCTGCTAAGTACATAGCATTTGCCATTTCACGCTCAGAATTACTTCCTTTTTCACGGATAATTGCGGCCTTTGGTTTTGCTTTCGAAGCATCGATTACTGGTTTTTTTCCTGTAAAGTGAGCCGGGAAAGTATAATTTAAAACCTGATTTTTATAGTTTTCGAAACGTGCCTGAGCTCTTCCGTTTTTAGATTGTTTCTGATCTAACAAATAAGAAGTTTCAAACCAGATGTCTCTGTATTTTTTAATGTCTAAAGTCCAAAGTCCAAGGTCTAAAGTCTCAGTAGTTGTCGCTTTTCCTAATTTGAAAAATTCGATATTATTTCCTTTCAATTTAGCTTCAACAGCAACGTCAGATTTTGCCTGGAAAACGATTCCGATGTTTTCTGCGAAAAGGATTTTCAATACGTCTTTTTCCGCGAAAGCGCTGAAATCAATTTTTGCTCCAAGGTTTACGTCAGCAAAACACAATTCTAATAAAGTAGTAATCAAACCACCGCTTCCGATATCGTGTCCGGCAAGAATTTGATTTTCACCGATTAATTCCTGAATAGTATTAAAAGCATTTTTGAAGAAAGAAGCGTCTTTTATAGTAGAAGTTTCATTTCCAATAGTGTTTCTGATTTGTGCAAAAGACGAACCTCCTAATTTGAAATCATCCTGAGACAAATTGATATAATAAATAGAATCTCCGTTTTTCTGTAAAACCGGTTCTACTACTTTTCTAATGTCGGTACAGTTTCCTCCAGCCGAAATAATAACCGTTCCCGGTGCAATTACTTCGTCGTTTGGATATTTTTGTTTCATCGAAAGTGAATCTTTTCCTGTCGGAATATTGATTCCCAATTCAATTGCGAAATCCGAACAACCTTCAACAGCAGCATACAAACGAGCGTCTTCACCTTCGTTTTTACAAGCCCACATCCAGTTTGCAGATAATGAAATTCCTTTTAAACCATCTTTAATTGGTGCCCAGATAATGTTTGATAACGATTCTGCAATCGCATTTCTGCTTCCTGCAACCGGATCAATTAAAGCGGCGACAGGAGCGTGGCCAATAGAAGTGGCAATTCCTTCTTTTCCTAAATAATCAAGAGCCATAACCCCAACATTATTCAACGGCAATTGCAAAGGTCCCGCATTTTGTTGTTTGGCTACTTTTCCGCCTACACAACGGTCGACTTTATTGGTTAACCAGTCTTTTGAGGCAACCGCTTCTAAACGTAAAACGTCTTTTAAATAACTTTCGAAATCATTTGCCGAATAAGAAACATCAGCATATTTTCTGTCGATCGTTTTATCTGTCATAACCGTTTTTGGAGAACTTCCGAAGAAATCTTCTAAAGCATAATCCATCGGTTTTGAACCATTTGATTTTGATTGAAAAGTAAAACGGTGATCTCCCGTTACATCTCCAACCTGATACATTGGCGAACGCTCTCTGTCGGCGATTCTTTGTAAAATATCAATATCTTTTTGACCAATAACCAATCCCATCCTTTCCTGAGATTCGTTACCTATAATTTCTTTTGCAGAAAGTGTAGGATCTCCAACAGGCAATTTATCCAAATCGATTAATCCTCCGGTTTCTTCCACCAATTCCGAAAGACAGTTTAAGTGTCCACCTGCACCATGATCGTGAATCGAAACAATTGGGTTATGATCGCTTTCTACCAGACCACGAATGGCATTGGCAGCACGTTTTTGCATTTCAGGATTCGAACGTTGGATTGCGTTTAATTCAATTCCTGAACCAAAAGCTCCTGTATCTGCAGAAGAAACCGCAGCTCCACCCATTCCGATTCTATAATTTTCTCCACCTAAGATTACGATTTTGTCGCCTTCTTGTGGTTTCTTTTTGATTGCCTGATCTAGTTTTCCGTAACCAATTCCGCCCGCTTGCATAATTACTTTATCGTAACCAATTTTGCGGTCATTTTCAGAATGTTCGAAAGTCAAAACCGAACCTGTAATAAGCGGTTGCCCGAATTTATTTCCAAAATCAGAAGCTCCGTTTGAAGCTTTGATTAAAATGTCCATAGGAGTTTGGTACAGCCATTTTCTTTCCTCAACAGCATTTTCCCATTTTCTGTCGTCGTTTAAACGAGAATAGGAAGTCATGTAAACTGCAGTTCCTGCTAATGGCAAAGAACCCTGACCACCAGCCAAACGGTCACGAATTTCTCCTCCTGAACCAGTTGCAGCTCCGTTGAAAGGCTCAACTGTGGTTGGGAAATTGTGTGTTTCTGCTTTTAAAGATAAAACCGAATCAAATTCTTTTATCTCGTAATAATCAGGTTTATCGGCAGATTTTGGTGCAAACTGCTGCACTTTTGGCCCTTTTACAAAAGCAACGTTGTCTTTGTAAGCAGACACGATATCGTTAGGGTTTTCCTGTGATGTTTTTTTGATTAATTTGAAAAGAGAAGTCTCTTTTTCTTCACCATCAATTACAAAAGTTCCGTTGAAAATTTTGTGGCGACAGTGTTCTGAGTTGGCTTGTGAGAAAGCAAAAATCTCAGAATCGGTTAGTTTTCTTCCCAGTTTTACAGCAAGATTGTCTAAATAATCAACTTCTTCCTGGCTAAGGGCTAAACCTTCTACTTTATTATAAGCGGCAATATCATCGATTTCCAAAATTGGTTCCGGCTGAACATTAATCGTGAAAATCTCCTGATCTAATTGATTGAATTTTTGTGAAAGCATTGGATCAAAATCAGTAAAATCTTCCGTTGCCGGATGAAATTCTTCAATTCTGATAATGCCCGGAATACCCATATTTTGAGTAATTTCTACAGCATTTGTACTCCAGGGTGTGATCATAGTGGCACGGGGACCAACAAAAAAATCCGTCAGTGCGGATTTTTCGATCTTATTAGAGTTGGCAAAAAGCCAGTTTAGTTTTGAAATGTCTTGAGCCGAAATTTCGTTTTGCGTTTGTACGGCAAAAACAGTTTTGCTTTGGTTTTCAAAGAAATGGATCATTGTGATGTGTAGTTTGTTGTATTGAGGTGCAAATTTAGTGTAAATAAATAGCAAGCGCAAATTTGAAAAGAAACTCTTTTGAAAAAAAGTCCGGGCGTTTTTTGGGTCATATGTGTAGAGATGCATTGCTGTGCGTCTTCTTGTGTGGAAGGTTTTCCCGGAAAACGTAAGTTTTATTTTTTTTAATCGTGCAAAGACGCAAAGGCGCAAAGGCTTATTTTTTTTAAGCTTGGTAAATAAAAAACCTGGCGCCATTGTGTCTTTGCGTGCAAAATTAGTACAGTGCGTAAACTATCTTAATGTCGACTGTTTGAAAAAAAAACATTTTTAGAAAACAAAAAAAGCGGCAATATTGCCGCTTTTAGTTTAGTAAGCACTCGTTCTTAATTAGTTGATGATGATCTTTTTGGCAAAAGTTTCAGCATTCTGATTAATACGAACAATGTAGATGCCTTTTGGCAAATTATGTATCGTCGATAATGAATCTGTGGTGTTTGATTTCTCAAATACTTTTTGACCTAATATTGAAATTATCTCGATAGAATAAGGTGATGAGCTATTTTTAAAATAAATATTGAAATTTCCGTCAGACGGATTTGGATATAAAAACAGTCCTTTTAATTCTGTAAAAGTTTCTTCCGGTATTTCAAGAGTTCCATCATTTCCGCCTGGTTTAGCCCCTAAGTTTGAACAAGTATCTGTACCAAATGAATCCCATTGCGAGGCCAGATTAAAAGTAGTGCTTGGTGCTGTTACGGTTGACTTTCTTCTTAAAGTAACATCAGCTGCAAAGTTGGCTGTTCCGCCATTAAAAGTTCCGATAATATCGATCAAGACGCCATTTTTGAATAAACCCACTGCATCATTTCCGTTAAAAGTCAGTTCGGTTGCTGTTGTGGAAATGTTTGCTGAGCTCGTAGCAAAACAACTGGAAGACATTGAACTGTTTACAATCGTAAATTTACTTCCGGTTGCTAATGTTCCGCTTAAAGTTAAACCAGTGCTCCATGCTCCGGCACCATTGGTTTGTTTTTTTACAGTGTAGGCAGATAAACTCACGGCACTTCCCGTATTATTGGCAATTTCTAAGGCTTTGTTATTTCCTGAACCTTCAACATATTCAGAGAATAGCAACTCGGTAGCTGTTCCGCCAGTTCCGCCACTGGCATTTGTTGTAACTGCAATGGTGTTGCTGGATGATGAAGTATTTCCTGCGGCATCTCTGGCCGTAACATAAATACTGTAACTTGTTGAAGCAGTTAATCCTGTAATGGTATAATTTAAACTGGTAACCGTACTTTTTAGAACATTATTTGCATAAACGTTATAGCCTGTAACCCCAACATTATCTGTAGAAGCATTCCAGGCAACTGTAATAGAAACTGCTGTTTTTGATGTAGAAGCCAAACTCGTTGGAGCAGTTGGTGCCTGAGTATCTCCGGAAGGAGCAGTACCACCCCATATTTGGTTTACATATTCCGGATGATCGATGTATGGATTTCGGTTATTCTGACGTGTATAAATCGCATTGTTTCGTGCAATTTCTCTGGCGCTTACCGGATCCTGTGTATTCCAGGCTAACAGCATATTTAGGAAAGCAGTTGTAAAAACTTTGTTGCCTGAACCATCAAACATGGGATAAGAATACCCTGCAACAGTATTTTCATAACGGGTAGCAAAATAAAAATACATTCTGGCAATATCGCCCTTAAATTCATTGATAGGTTCAAAAACAGTTCCTGAATACCCGGATACAGCGCTTGATCCTAATTTGCTTCCGTTTTGAGAAGTATAAGTTACTGAACTTACGGTTCCGTGTGGATAGTTGGAACGCATTCCGTTTACTTTACCATCTGTTGGAGTGATAAAATGTGCATCAGCGACCATTGGGGATTGTTCGTTAAAAACCGATTGTGGGATTATATGTTCCCTATTGTAACAATCGCCTTCTGCAGAATAACTTCCACATCGTTGTGTACTTCCTGTGCTGTAATTGTATGGATCTGTTCCGGATGGATTTTCAGAATACATGTCTAAAACACTTCCGTCATTCTCGTAAAAATTGTCGACATCAGAAGTTTGATAAGTAGTATACAAACCTGCATATCCGTTATTGGTATGGTCTTTAATAATGTTGTACAATTGAGTTTTCAGCGTATAACCTGTTCCGGTCGCCGTGCTGTAATAACCGGAAGGAATTTGGGCAAATCCCAGCGTGACAAACATCAATAAGAGTAAAGAGTAGTTTTTTTTCATAGTAAATGATAAGATTTGGGTTGATGAAATTTATAAATTAAAATATTCAATAAATTGAATGTCAGTTTCTTAATTTGTTAATTGTATCAAATTTACTACTTTAAAGAATACATTGTGTTAAGTGATGTTTAATTTTAGAAAAATTTTCTTACGCATGGTTTTTTTTGCCATATACGAGATATAAGTTCATTTTTGACGAGTGTTTTTAGAATGATCCGGCAAAATACGAAGTCGCAAAGTTTTTTTCTAAACCAGTGAAAAAGTGATAGAAAAGATTTTCCTCATTTTATGTGATTTCTGTATAAGGACACATTCTGTCTGTAACTCCGCAGCGAAAATCTAATCTTTGGTGTAAAAAAAACACCAGCTCATTAGCAGGATAAAAGGCTTAATTTTTCTAATATCACATATTAGGATAGGGGTGAAAAAAGAAATTATTTAGGGAAGGCGGCACTTTGATAAGCACCTAAATCCGGAGGGGAAGTTCTGGTTTTTCCAATAATGTCCTGTGTGATGATATACGCCTGATTCCCTTTCGCGAAAGCGGCAGAAGTATTATCGATATTGAATTTGTTTTTAGAAACATTATAGAATTTCGGGTTTTCATTTAAAATGATCTGGTTGTAATGCACCGCATCTGTTTTAAACTGATAATCCGGATTGGTACCGGAACTGCTAAATTTCAATAAACAATTATTCAGCTGGTACACAAATGGGGTACTGGTGTTTTTGTTCAGGTTAAATTCGTTACTGGCTGAACCATAAATAATACAGTTATTGAAAGTGGCTTGTGTTAACGCATTGGTTTCCGGAGTCGCGCCAGCCAGACTATTACTTAAATTAACGGCAAACGGTGCATTGGTTTGCCAGTTGTTATTGAAAGTGCAGTGGGTAAAAATATAATTTCCGCCATAGACACAGGATAAACTTGCTAAACCTGCATAATTAATAACAATATTTTCTCCGTTAATATGGGCATTTTGAGCTAAGATTCCATATTCGGCACAATTGTAAACCTGTGTGTTTTTGATCTGAATTGTCGTGGTATGATCCGGATTTTTAAAGTTTAAACCGGTGATGGCATTTTTTAAAGTAAGATGGTTTATCGAATGGTTTTTACTTCCTTTTGCCAGAATAACCGAATTCCACTGGCCGGGAATATCATCGTAAAGTGATTCCAGGCGGTCTCCTTCGAAAACTACTTCGTTTTCTGCTTTATCCGTTGTTGAAGCAGCTCCATTTATTTGAAGTGAGGCTTTGTTGTCTACATAAAGCCCTGAATTGGCATGAAAAAAGACTTTTGCCCCGGCTTCAAAAGTAACGGTTTTGTCTTCGGGCACACCTGCAAAGCCGTAAATGACATAAGGTTTTTTGTTGGTAAATAGTAATTCATTTCCGTTTACAGGATCATTTTCATCCAGATAAAAACCATCCACTGGTTTTCCGTCAATTTGAATTTTCTCTTTAGTTCCATCAGCATTTTGTTTTGGATACAGGAAAACAGCATCCTGAATTAAGGTGACCAAAGCGACTTCCTGAAGGTTGGCGCCGCTGTCAAACTGAATCTGATCTGTATATAAAAAGTCTGTTGGATTTGCATCTGTGATATCTGCGGTGGTTTCTATAAAAATATACAAACTGTCTTTTGACAAAAGTGTGACATCTTTGAATATTTTTCCACTGTTTCCGCTCATTCCGTCAACGGTCATTCGGTATTTTGAATTTAAGCCGTTTTTGAGTTGAATTGTCGGAATCGAAATGTCGTTTTTGCTTGTATTGTAAACTTTAAGCTGGTAGGTCCCCGAACCAATATTTTTAAAAACAGTATCCAGGTAAACGGTATCTTTTGAAAACTTTAAATCCCCGGAACTGGCAACGGTATCAAAATCAGTACGGCAAGAACTGAAAACTATAATTATTCCGAAAATGAAAAATACAAAATGTTGACGCATTTGAATGGGTTTAGTTTTTTTTGCTGCAGATTTTGGCTGTATGAACCTAAATCTGTATTAATCTATGAAACCGGTGGCAAAGAAAGCTGTTTCCGCCCCAGACCTGTAATTGATTCTTTTTTGTAAAAATAACAAAAAACTTACATGTTTACCGATGATTTTTAATTTTGAATTGGATTTTCTAATTTGTATCTCTTCTTTTCTTTAATTTTACGATTTTAAAGCCTAATTTAAATGAATTATACAAAAGAGCAAATTTTAGCCCGTTGCAACGAGTTTTCCAAAAACACGCTGATGGAAACGCTAAAAATTGAATATATAGACGCTGGCGAAGATTTTTTGACAGCAAAAATGCCGGTAAATCCGTCAGTTCATCAACCCATGGGACTTTTGCACGGAGGCGCTTCAGTAGCTTTGGCTGAAAGTGTAGGCAGTGCAGCATCATTTTTTTTTATTAATCCAAAAGAACAGGAGGTACGCGGCATCGAAATTTCGGCCAATCACTTAAAAAGTATTCGTGAAGGCTGGGTTTTCGGAACGGCAAGAATCATTCACAAAGGAAGAAGTATCCACCTTTGGGAAATTAAAATCACCGATGAAGCCGGAAACCTGATTTCGCTTTGTAAACTGACGAATATGGTTTTGGAGAAAAAGAAAACAGAATAGCACATGAATGACTTTTTTTCTAAAATAAAAAAACATTACGAAAAGCATTTGCCTTTTGTAATGTATTCTAAACCTAATTCCAGCAGCATTTTTGGACTTTTACAGCAAAACGATGTTTTACATAAAATTTCTAATTATAAAGAAAAAGGTTTTGTCTTCGCTTCTTTTGATGAAAAGCAACTCATTTTAATTCCGGAAAATGAATCTGAGGTTATAACGACGGAACAGGAGAATCTGTCTTTTGCGACTATTGAAATTGAAGATTCAGGTTTTGATGCTGCAGCTAAAATTCAATATGAAACTTTAGTTGCTAAAGGAATTGAGGCGATCAAAAACGAAGAATTCAAGAAAGTTGTTTTGTCCAGAAGTGAAAGTGTAGATTTGACTGAATTTGATTTTGTAGCCACTTTTCAGCATTTGACGGAATTGTATCCAACTACTTTTTCGTATTGCTTTTTTCATCCTCAAATTGGTTTCTGGATGGGAGCAACACCGGAACAACTGCTAAAAGCAAACGGAAATGTTTTTGAAACTACGGCTTTGGCAGGAACACAAAAAGCAACTGCTGAAACTGAAATCCTCTGGCAGCAAAAAGAAAAAGACGAACAGCAATACGTAACTGATTTTATTGTAAAAAGATTGCGTGAGGTTGCCGCTTCGGTTAATGTTACAGAACCGTATAGTCTGAGAGCAGGATCCATCTGGCATATTAAAACGGATATTTCGGGAGTATTGAATGACAATTCGACCCTTGAAGAAGTAATTGATACTTTGCATCCAACTCCTGCGGTTTGTGGTTTGCCCAAGAAAAAAGCAAAAGCCTTTATCATAGAGAATGAAAATTACGACAGGACATTTTATACCGGTTTTCTGGGGGAATTAAACAGCAGTTTTGCCTATAGCGATAGTAGTTCTGATTTATTTGTAAATTTACGCAGCATGCAAATTCAGGATCATAAAGCCATTCTGTATATGGGCTGTGGCATTACAAAAGAAAGTATTCCTGAAAAAGAATGGGAGGAAAGCGTCAATAAATCCATGACGATGAAAAGAGTGCTGAAGATAAAATAGAGTAAAGAGAATAGAGTAAAGAGAATAGAGTAAAGAGAATAGAGTAAAGAGTAAAGAGAATAGATAATAAAAAGTCAATTTAGTTTTTTATTGAAATTGAAATTGATTTTTGACATTGACATTGAAAAATATGAAATTAGATATATTAGCCTTTGGGGCACATCCGGATGATGTAGAATTGGGTTGTGCAGGAACCATTTTAAAAGAAATATCTCTTGGGAAAAAAGTAGGTATTGTTGATTTAACGCGTGGTGAATTAGGAACGCGTGGAACGGCTGAAACGAGAGATCAGGAGGCGAAAGATGCTGCAAAGATTTTAGGCGTTTTAGTGCGTGAAAATTTAGGTCTGCGCGATGGTTTTTTTGTAAACGACGAAAAACATCAGTTGGAAGTAATCAAAATGATCCGAAAATATAAACCGGAGATTGTATTGTGCAATGCTATTGACGATCGCCATATTGATCACGGAAAAGGAAGTAAATTAGTTTCTGATGCCTGCTTTTTATCGGGATTAATGAAAATCGAAACTTCGATTGATGGAGAGAATCAGGAAGCGTGGAGACCAAAAGTAGTGTATCATTATATTCAGTGGAAAAACATCCAGCCTGACTTTGTCGTTGATATTACAGGTTTTGAAAAGAAAAAAGTAGAAGCGATTATGGCCTATAAAACGCAGTTTTATGATCCAAATTCAAAAGAACCTGTAACACCAATTACGAGTAAAAACTTTTTTGAAAGCTTAAATTATCGTGCGCAGGACTTAGGAAGGCTGGTAGGTAAGGATTTTGCCGAAGGTTTTACTGTTGAAAGGTGTTTGGCAGTCAATAGCTTAGAAAATTTAATGTAATTTTTTCATTTTTTTCTTTGTAGAAGTAAACCTTTGTTATATATTTGCACTCGCTAAGCAAAAATGGTGGTTGTAGCTCAGCTGGTTAGAGTAGCGGTTTGTGGTGCCGCGGGTCGCCGGTTCGAACCCGGTCAGCCACCCAGAAATTTAAAGCCCTGAAGAAATTCAGGGCTTTTTTTGTGCGCCTTAGTTTATGAACTATAAAATATAGGAAAAACAAAAAAAGCATGACGATTAAGTCATGCTCATTTGGTTTATTATATTTGGTTTAAGTATTATCTTATTTCGTCAAAAGTATTTCCCTGTTTGATATCTCCGGATTGGAATCCTTTTTTAAACCAGTACATCCTTTGTTCCGACGTTCCATGTGTAAAAGAATCAGGAACAACATGTCCCTGCATTTTGCTTTGAATGGCATCATCACCAACCGCATTGGCAGCACTTAAGGCTTCTTCAATATCTCCTGATTCCAGTTCTTTCTGATTATCATGAGCCCATACTCCAGCATAAAAATCGGCCTGTAGTTCTAATGCGACTGATAGTTTATTAGCTTCTGCTTCACTTTTTCCCTGCTGTTCCTGATGCATTTTTTCGGACGTTCCGAGTAAAGTTTGTATATGATGACCAATTTCATGTGCAATTACATAGGCTATGGCAAAATCACCTCCTTCTGCACCAAATTTTGTTTTTAATTCTTCGAAAAAAGCAAGATCCATATAAACTTTCCGGTCTCCAGGACAATAAAATGGTCCAGATGCTGATGATGCCCCGCCACAAGCTGTTTGTACAGAACCTCTAAAAAGCACTAATTTGGGTTTTTCGTACGTCATGCCATGTTCTGTGAAAATTTTGCTCCACGTGTCCTCATTATATGCTAGCATTGTTTTTACAAAAGCCCCCATTTCTTCATCTTCCTTACTTAATGGAGCAGCAGCTTCAGTTTGATTTTGTCCGCCTTGTACTTGCTGCAAAACATTTCCTATGGTCTGGCCGGTTTCACCGCCAAAAACATTAAGTAGTAAAATAACAATACCAATAATTCCACCTCCAACGGCTACTTTTCCACCGGAAACACCTCTTCGGTCTTCAACATTATCACTTTGTCTTCTGCCTATCCACTTCATACTATATTGTATTTTAGTTTATTATATTTTTTGTTGTACGAATTTATATTTTTTTTAGGAAATACACCTTACAGTTTTAATTTAGTTTTAACTATTTTAACCATTTTACTAAAGCTTCTTCGACAATGCCTTTCATAATAGGTTTGGAAATGTAATCGTCCATTCCGGCAGATAAACATTTATTTCGCTCTTCTTTCTCTGCGCCGGCAGTTACGGCGATTATCGGAATATCTTTTCCGGTTTTGGTATTCCGGATGGCTTTTGTAGTTTCATAACCGTTCATGATGGGCATTTGAATATCCATAAAAACCAAATCAGGATTGATGTTTTCAAATTGGCTTACAGCATCATAACCATTTTCACATTCATAGATATAAGCGCTGCTGTATAAGTTTTTAATGATGGTTTTTAAAAGCAGCATGTTTACTTTATTGTCTTCTACAATTAAAAAAGTAATGTTTTTATGGTTTGAGTTGAGGTTGTTGGCGCTTAACTCCTGATTGATTTTTTTAAGTTCGGCATTGTATTTTTCGTTGATACTTTGATTGCTTGTTTTTAAATTTAAATCAAAATAAAAATTACTTCCAATGTCAATTTTACTTTCCAGCTGCAATTTACTGTCCATTAACGCTAACAACTGATTGGAAATAGTTAGTCCCAATCCGGTTCCTCCAAATTTTCTCGTTGTGGAACTATCCTCCTGAGAAAAGGCTTTAAAAATTTTCTTCTGGTTTTTTTCGAGAATTCCAATCCCGGTATCAATAACAGAGAATCGAATCGTACAATTGTTGTTTTTGCCTTTTCCTAAAACAGAAACATTTAATTTGATGGAACCTTCATTAGTAAATTTTACTGCGTTTGAAAGTAAATTGATTAAAATTTGTTTGATTCTGACAATATCAGTCCAGATGTATTTGGGAACATCAGGATCGACATTAAGCTCTAGCTGAAGGTTTTTTTGATTGGATTCGTAAACAATCAGGTCAAAAACCTGGCCGAGCACTTTTTTAATATCGTACAAATCGATAAAAAGTTCCAGTTTTCCGGCTTCAATTTTAGAAAAATCCAGAATGTCATTTATAATTTCCAACAGCGAATGCGCTGACTGGTTGATGGTGGTCATGTATTTTTCCTGGATTTCTTCCAGTTCCGTTTTCATCAATAAATGTGTAAAACCAATAATACCGTTTAGGGGTGTTCTGATCTCATGCGACATATTGGCCAGAAAGTCCGATTTGGATTTATTGGCAGCTTCGGCGAGTTGTTTGGCCTTTATCGCGTCTTCGGTTTCTTTTTTATTGGTGATGTCAAAATAAATTCCACCCACGAATTCAATCTCGTCCCCTTTTTTAATAACATCCCCAAACTCTTCTACCCAGATAAATTCACCTGTTTTTCGTCTTATACGGTATACATTATGCAGGGGCGTACCGCTTTGTAAATTATCAATCTGACTGTTGATGACTTCATCTTTATCATCAGGATGAATAAGCGACAGGAATGATAAATTATGCTCTATAAATTCTGATTTAGAATAACCGGTCAGATTTAGGATTTCGTCATTGAGGAATATTTTGGTTGAGAAAGCATCAAATTTTGATAAATAAACAGTGCCCGGAATATTGTTGGCGATTAATTTGAATTTTTCTTCACTTTCGAGGATTTTGTTTTCATTACGGTTTCTTTCAAGGGCTGATGAAATATTATTGGCCAGAACCTGAAAAATATAAATCTCTTCTTCAGACCATTTTCTTTCTTTGGTACAATCATCAAAACCAATAAATCCGGTAAAAATATCATTAATATAAAGCGGTAAAATCAGGATCGATTTGATTTCGTTCGCAATTAATAATTGTTTAAAAAAGGTATCGTCTAGTTTTCGGGTATGGGTATTGACAATTTTTTTATGGGCTGCAGCCTCGTAGATCTCCTGTAAATCATCTTTGGTCAGAGGTTGTATTTTGGTAATTTGATGTTCTATTCCTTGTCTCGACCATTTGTATTTTTGACTTACGGTATCTGTAATAAATTCTTTTTCGTAATAGTACATATGATCTACTTTGGCTGCTTTTCCTATTAAATCGTAGGTTTCCTGGAACATTTCGTGAGTTGTTTTACTCAGCAAAAATTTCTCGGTACAAAGTGATAAGGCAGACAATAACTGGCTTTTAAATTCTAATCTTCGCTCGGCTTCCAGACGCATTTGTGATGAAATAGCCAGCGAAATAACATCGGCAATCGTCCGGGCGTAATTGATGTCTTCATTATCCCATTCCCGTTTTTCTTCGGTACTTTCAAAACAAACCACGCCGGCTAATTGCCCGTTTAAGAAAATCGGAACATCAAGCATTGATTTGATATGGTTTTTGGTAAAGTAAAGGCGCTGGAATTCGGATGTTTCTAATTTATTAAAAACATCAGGCGCATTTATTATGGCTTTGCTTTTTAATGTTTCAAAATAGATAGGATAAGATTGTTTGTCCAGAATGTTTTTATCACTTAAGTTTTGATTATCGACACTAAACAGGTTTTTGCAGCTAATCAAATCTTTATAGTATTTCCAGAAACTTACCCTGTTGGTTTTAGTGACAGTAGCAGCTTCTTTAATAATAAAATCAATAACGGTGTTTAAATTATCGTATTTACTAAAATCTGTAGTTGATAATTTATTGGTGGAATTGTTGTAGGCCTCAATTTTTTTAAGCCTCTTTTTTTTCTCGTTTTCAATGTTTCTGATATCCGTAATATCGCGGGCTATTCCGGCAAAACCTATAGTTTGCCCCAGATCATTTTTGCGAACTATTATCTTTTGGGAAATCCATATTTTTTTACCGTTTTTCTTTAAAATCGGGATTTCAATTGTAGGAAAGTTGTTTTCATTAAGTTCTAAATTTTCATAAAAATCAACCGCATTTCGTTGGTAATTTTCATGAATGAAATTGGAATAATGTTGTGCAATAATTTCGTTTTCGGCGTAGCCTAAAATCGAGAATCCAAAATCGTTTATAAAAGTAAAATAACCATCAGAATCAATTTCAAAAATAATATCGGTGGCCGTTTGAATCAGGTTTTTGTATTGATCCTGTACTACAATTTGTTCGGTAACATCCTGGCCAATACTGATAATGAGATCCTCGGAGAATTTTTTGTCCTTCCACTGAACGTATTTATATTCCCCGTTTTTACTTTTTAATTTCCGGATATAAAGTTTGTTCTCCTGATAATTCAGCGTATTCGAATTGATTATAAAGTCAGCTTCTTTGGTCAGTTTCCAAAATTTTAATCCCATGACTTCATCCGGCAGATAACCTAAGATAGATGTTATTGTTTCGCTGCAAAACAAGACTTCATTTTTTTTGTTTGTCGCAATAGTGAGTGAATTTCCTTTGTGCACAATTTCATTTGTAAACCTGAAATTATCATGATTGTTTATTAAAACGGCATATTTAACCTGATTGATGATAAAAATCAGAATACAAAAGTTGATGAGTAAAATAGATGATTTTACAGAAATTAAATGTAAAGCAACGGTTACAATGAGAAACGTGAATACCAAACCAACAAAAAGCCAGTATATTTTTATGGGTTTTAAGATGCCGTACGAGAAGTAAAATGAGATTAAAAAAACAATAATGGGAACAATATCATTAGAAAGAACTATTATATTGTGCCCCACGTAGAAAATATACAGAAAGAAAAAAAAGATAAAGATGGGCTGTACCCTGTCCCGTAAAAATTTGACTTTATCGGTTACAAAATAAATAAGCAATACTGTAAAGCCAATAGAGACATTTGTGATTAATAAACTCTTGGGCCGGATTTTAAAAATTTCATTGATAATTTCAATGACAATTACAGCAATACCAAAAAATAAAATGTAAAGTTGATATTCTCTGTTTGCTGTTTCGGTTTCTAGTTTTTTTTCGATAAAATAACCTATTCTGGTTTTTATTTTAAAGAATTGATAGACCAGAATACTCAAAAAACCAAAGAGAGACAATCCTAAGATGATAAGTTTGGGATTGTTGTAAAAAATTATTTCGGAATTGAAAACATACCAGTTTGTAATAATTGATTTTAGGACATTACCGGTTGCGGTAATTCCTGAAATCAACGACTTTAAAAAACTACAGTTTGCTACCATAGAATTTGGTTATGTTTGGTTTTAGTAAATATTTTTTTTTAAATTCAGACCGAGTAGGTTAGGCTCTTGTGGTTCAGAATCTTCTATTTTTTAAAAATCCGATTTTCCGATAGTGTCAATGGGATCTTCTTTATCAATTTTAAAAATGGCAGAATAGATAGCGTAAGTCATTGAATAACTAAACGGAAGTGTAAAGAGTATTCCAATACAAAATCCGAATAAACCAACGATTAATGCTGCTATAATGGTAATCATTAAGGCTAATAATACTAAGGGCTGTCTGGCGATTAAGATAAAACTTGATTTTATGGCATTTAAGGCTTTTAAGTTTCCAAATACAATAAGCGGAATCGTTAAAAAGGTAAAAAATGTAATGAGAAGGGAAATGACTAACCCTAAATTATTTAATTTTTGAAGTTCTAAAAATGTAGATAATACGGAGCTTATCAATGAAATAATAAAAGTTGCAAAGAAAATCGGAAAAAAATGATGTGTTTTGTAGTAGGTAAAAATGGTAGCAACTTTGAATTCCTCATCTTTTTGGGCGCAGTCTGCCATTTTTAGAAATCCGGCAGTAAAAGGGCTAAATATAGCAGAGATAAATACCGTTCCCAATATATAATAAACCAGTTGAACCTGCGATAAATGCTGGAGTTGGATATTAAAGAAGTTTGGATTGCTTATTTTTTCAACACCAAAAATTGCCGCTAAAATACTACAACCGATGAAGCCAAAGAATGCTGAAAAAACTAGTAATATTAGTCCTGCGTAAAGGGCTATTTTTTTATAATTTTCAAAAGCATAGTTCAGGACATTTGAAAAATCTAAGGCATAACCGTGATTTTTAATGTCTTTGATTTGATCTGGAATGGATTTCATTTTTGGCTTGGTAGAGTTATTTTATGTTTCTGCGATTTATGATGATGAATCAAACGTAAATATAATATTTTTAATCAATTCCGTATGAAAATCTCAAAAACATTACGAAATTGTTTTTGTTTGCTACATCCAGTCCAATAATCGTTTTAACGAAGTCAATTTATCTTTGTATGGGGCGTATCGCATAGGCAGATCGAGCCAGTTTCCTTTTTTTACGACGGCTTTGTGATGTGAAAAAACAGCAAAGCTTAACGGGCCATGATAAGCACCAATACCACTATGGCCAACACCGCCAAAGGGAAGTCTTTTATTTGAAAAGTGAACAACAGTATCATTAATACATCCGCCGCCAAAAGAGTATGTTGTGATTAGTTTTTTTGCAAATGATTTATTTTCGCTAAAAACATAAAATGAAAGAGGTTTCTCATACCGGCTGATAATGTTATGAATTTCGGCTTCGGTTTCATAAGCCAGAATAGGTAAAATAGGACCAAATATTTCTTCTTTCATTACGGGGCTGTCCAAAGCAGGTTCTTCAATTAACGTTGGAGAAATATAAAGCGTGTTTGCATCAGTTTCTCCGCCATAGATGACTTTTTCGCGTTCGATCATACTATCAAGCCTGACCCAGTTTTTTGTATTGATAATACGGGCTAAATCCGGGGATTTTTCGATTTTTTTGCCATAGGCTTTTATAATTTCTTCGATTAGAAAGGAAATAAAATTAACCTTCATGTTTTTCTGGACCAGTATATAATCCGGAGCAATACAGGTTTGCCCGGCATTAATAAATTTTCCCCAGACAATGCGTTTTGCGGCTAGTTTTAAATTGGCAGTTTCATCAATTATGCAGGGATTTTTCCCGCCCAGTTCAAGGGTAACCGGAGTTAAATTTTCGGCTGCGGCCCTGGCGACTACTTTTCCAACAGCCACGCTTCCGGTAAAGAAAATATAATCCCAGCGTTGTGCCAAGAGCTTATTGGAGACTTCGACCCCGCCTTCAAATACTTCGACGTGATTGACATGAAATGTTTTTTCGACGATTTTAGCGATTATAGCAGAGGTATGCGGTGTAAGTTCCGAAGGTTTTAAAACTACTCTGTTTCCGGCCGCTACCGCAGAAATTAAAGGGCATAATGCCAATTGAAAAGGATAGTTCCAGGGTGCGATGACCAATACGTTTCCGTAAGGTTCTTTAAAAATATAATCGGTAGAAGGAAAGTTAAGAAGGGAAGGGAAAACACGTTTTGGTTTTGCCCATTTACTGATGTTTTTAATAGTGTCTTTTAGTTCCGAAATGACATAATTGGTTTCGGTTAAAACAGCTTCAAATTCGGGCTTTTTAAAATCATCGTATAACGCTTTTACAATTAAGTCTTCGCTTTTTTGAATGTTATACAACAATTTTTTCAGCGTTTCTTTTCTGTATCCGATGTCGTTTTTATAGTCCATTTTTATGAGTCCCTTGATTTTGCCTATGCAAGTTAATCGATAAAAATTAAAAAATTCGCAATTGTATCATAAAATCAAAGGGCATTCCAAATGGTCTCATCGGGAGTTGGTGCTAGGATAGTAATATTCTCTTTTGAAACCGGATGAATAAAAACCAGTTTTCGGGCATGAAGATGAATTCCGCCATCAGGATTGCTTCGGTCAAAACCATATTTTAAATCTCCTTTTATTGGAGAACCAATTGCCGCTAACTGAGCACGAATCTGATGATGACGACCCGTATGCAAATTGATTTCGAGAGCTACATAATTCTGAAGTTCCTTAAAAACAGTATAATCTAAACTGGCCAGTTTACTATCGGGAACCTCTTTTAAATGGGCTTTTGAAGTATTGTTTTTCTCGTTTCTTTTAAGGTAATGAACCAATTTGGCAGTTGTTTCCTGAGGTTTATTCTTGACAACTGCCCAATAGGTTTTTTGAGTTTCACGATTGCTGAACATTTCGTTCATTCGTGTTAATGCTTTACTGGTTCTGGCAAAAACAACAATTCCGGTTGTAGGACGATCTAATCGATGAATTACGCCCAGAAATACGTCGCCAGGTTTATTGTATTTGTCTTTAATGTATTCTTTTACAACATCAGATAAAGGCTTATCACCCGTTTTATCACCCTGCACAATATCGCCTACGCGTTTATTCACCACAATAATATGGTTGTCTTCGTGGAGGATTTGGAGGTTGTTTTTATCTGATATTATTTTCATTTTAGACTTGCTTAGATTTTTAGACTGACTTAGACTTCTTAGATTTTAGAATGGATTAGATTAGATTTTTTTGAAAAACTATAATAAAGTTGCTCTAAATCTTGATGTCATTTTAATAATTTCCTCTAACATATTTGTTAATTCAATTGTACTTTCTTCATTGATAAATCCCAAATCAGATGAAATTAAAAGTTGTGTTTCTACTTCGTATGCAGAACCAATAGCAATTTCTAAAAATCGGGCAAAATCTTTATTTGAATTTCTTGAAGAACCTTCCGCAATATTTGAAGGAATTGAAACCGAAGCTCTTCGCAATTGATTTGTTATTCCAAACTTTTCTTCACTCGGAAATGTAGCTGTTGCACTATAAATTTTAGAACAAAATAACCTGCTTTTTTTCCAAATTAAAAGTTCTTTGAATTGATGCATTTTTAGATTAATTAGATTTTTAGATTGGCTTAGACTTCTTAGATTAACTATTTTAAAAGAATAGCATCTAAGCTAGTCTAAAAATCTAAGAAGTCTAAGCAGGTCTAAATTAATATTGTTCCCCAGCATTAGGAAAATCACTCGACTTAACATCAGCGGCATATTGGCCAATTGCTTTTGTCATTTCTTCGTATAAATTTAAATAACGACGTAAAAAACGCGGACTGAATTCATTGTTCATTCCCAACATATCGTGAATTACCAGAACCTGTCCGTCAACACCACCTCCGGCACCAATACCAATTACAGGAATTGAAATACTTTCAGCTACTTTTTGAGCTAAATCAGCAGGGATTTTTTCTAAAACAACAGCAAAGCAGCCTACTTTTTCAAGCAATTTTGCATCTTCGATTAGTTTTTCGGCTTCCTGGTCTTCTTTGGCACGAACGCTATACGTTCCGAATTTATAGATCGATTGTGGCGTTAAGCCCAAGTGCCCCATAACCGGAATTCCTGCGTTTAATATTTTTTTGATTGATTCTTTAATTTCTTTTCCTCCTTCAAGTTTCACGGCATGTCCGCCACTTTCTTTCATGATTCTAATTGCAGAACGCAAAGCTTCTTTTGGATCAGACTGGTAACTTCCAAAAGGTAAATCTACCACAACCAAAGCTCTTTCGACAGCGCGAACTACAGAAGAAGCGTGATAAATCATTTGATCTAAAGTAATTGGCAATGTCGTTTCGTGACCCGCCATAACATTTGATGCTGAATCACCCACTAAAATCACATCGACTCCTGCGGTATCAACAATTTTTGCCATTGTAAAATCATAAGCTGTTAACATAGAGATTTTTTCTCCGTTGCTTTTCATTTCGATTAATGACTTTGTTGTGATTCTCTTATAATCTTTTTTTGCTACTGACATTTTGTTTTTTTTTGAAGGTGTAAAAGTATTGAATAATTATAGATTGAAATCAGCAAGAGAAGAATATTTCGACAGAAAAAAACTTTCCATCTTTGAATTCTAATATAAATTGGCTGTCTTCTAAGAGGATAGAATAAATATGTGGTGACTTTATAGAAGCTTGTATATAAGTGCCATATTTTTCAATAAAAGCTTTTTCGGATAAAGAATTATCTAAAATGGCATTTGGGTTGAGAACAAATTTGTTATGTTCATTGACGTAAACTTTCACAATTTCTGCCTGATTTTTCTTTTCGTCTACAGAGACTTCCAAATCCGGATAGTAATAAAATAAGTCACTTAAATAGATACCGCAACCGTCATCAACAGTGGCTTTTTTAGTTGGGTTTCCAAATAGTTTTACTAATTGTTTCTGAGTAAAATAAAGTGTTTTTGTTTTGGTTTCTTTCAAAAGAAATTCGGCATTTTTAGAAAGGGCATTAATTTGTTCTAATGATTTTCCTTTAATCAAACCTTTGGCTATAGCCATATTTAGCTCCGTTTCTGCAAGAAGTCTGGGGTCATTTAATTGTTTTACCACTTCATAATATCTTTTATAAGCAGGCTCTAAAGTACTTTTGTCATCATTCCAGGCGAGTTGTACAATGCGCTCGCTTATTGTTTTGCGATCTGTAATGTTGTTTACCTCTAACTGGTCAAAATCTTTTAGCAAAGCATTCATATCCGGTCTTTTGCCAATGAATTTTCTTAAAGTAAACATGGCAGCTTCGGGGCTAAAACTTCCGGAAATATTAACCCATTCGTCTTCATTTTTTGGGATATAATCAATACTGACAGGATCGCCCGTAAACAAAATTTCTTTAATTTTTGAATTTTTATCTGGTTGTGCTCTTGCTTTCAAACTTGCTACTAAAACAAAAAGATGATTGCTGCCATGGTAGTGGTCAGTTGAAAAAATAATAGGATTTTCTTTGTCTGTAGTTTTAAAATAACTGCCATTTAATGATTTGGCTATAAATTTACTGGGAACATATCCTTCAGTGAAATTATCTGCTTTTACTTTAGTCCATCCATTTTTATTTTCTGACAATAATTGCACCTGGGCACCAGATTTAAAATAGCCTAAAAAATCAGAAGCATTTGGGGCAGTATATAAGCGTGTATCTGTATTAATGAATAAGGTTTCCTGAGCATGTAATAAAACAGAGCAAAATACTATTGCTATAAGAAAGTAATATTTTTTCATGGAGTATATTTTGGAGGACTAGTTTTTTTGCCACAGATTAAAAGGATTAAAAAAAAAATGTTTTTTAATCTGTGGTAAATAATTATTTTAACAATCAGCCATATTTACAGCAATTGCCAATCCTCCTTCAGAGGTTTCTTTGTATTTAGAATTCATGTCTTTTGCAGTTTGCCACATGGTATTGATAACTTTATCCAAAGGAACTTTGGCATTTTTAGAATCGGTTTCAAGAGCCAATTCAGCTGCATTTATGGCTTTTATGGCGCCCATGGTGTTTCTTTCGATACACGGAATCTGAACCAGGCCACCAATAGGGTCACAGGTTAATCCTAAATGATGTTCCATGGCAATTTCGGCAGCCATTAAAACCTGAGCAGGAGTTCCGCCCATTAATTCGCAAAGTGCCGCTGCCGCCATGGAGGATGAAACACCAATCTCGGCCTGACAACCGCCCATTGCAGCAGAAATTGTGGATCCTTTTTTAAAGATACTGCCAATTTCTCCGGCAACCATCAAAAATTGTTTGATTTCTTTTTCGCCTGCATTATGGTTTTCAATTACCAGATAATACATTAAAACAGCAGGGATTACACCGGCACTTCCGTTTGTAGGTGCGGTTACAACGCGGCCTAAAGAAGCATTGACCTCATTTACGGCAAGTGCAAAACAACTTACCCATTTCAGGATCTGACGAAATTTTACTTCGGTTTTTCTGATTTCTTCTAACCATGTTTGCGGGTTAGAATAATTTGATAAACCTATTAAGTTCTGGTGCATATCAAAAGCCCTTCTGCGAACGTTTAATCCGCCGGGAAGAATGCCTCCGGTATGACAGCCAATGTACATACATTCTAACATCGTGTTCCAGATGCGCATCAATTCAGAGTGAATTTCAGGTTCCGGACGCATCGATTTTTCGTTTTCATACACAATTTCCGAAATGGATTTGTTTTCTGAAACCGTATAATTTAAAAGCTCAACCGCATTTTGAATCGGGAAGGGAAAGGCGCATTTAATTACCTCTTTAATTTTGGCATTGGTACGTTCTTCTTTTACCACAAAACCTCCTCCAATAGAATAAAAAGTAGATTCATATTCAGAATCATCTGCTTTATAAGCCGTGAATTTTAATCCGTTTGCATGAAAGGGAAGGAACTCTTTATTAAATACAATATCCTGAAGAAAATAAAACGGAATTTTATACTCGTTAGCCAGGATAATTTCGTTTGTATCTTCGATGGTTTTAATGATTCCGGCAATATTATCGACCGGAATATATTCAGGATCCTGTCCGCTTAAACCCAACATGACCGATAAATCGGTAGCATGACCTTTTCCGGTTAAGGAAAGTGATCCGTATAAATCGACTTTTACACGTTTAATCTGGTCTAAAATTGATTCGTCTTTTAACTCGTCTAAAAAACGTTCTGCGGCTCTCCATGGTCCTAAAGTATGGGAACTTGAGGGACCAACGCCAATTTTAAGCATATCAAAAACAGAGATACATTCTTCCATTGTGCAATATTTATTAAGACAAAGATAATTGAATAATGCAATGAACTTTTATTTTCGTTTGTAAATGTTGCAGTTTTGTTAAAATAAATATTAAATATTAATAATTTGGCAACGAAACAAATTTAATTGCTTAATATGCGGTTTTCGTGAAAAGTTCGTGTTTTTTTTAGGTATTTTTGTAATGAAGCAATCACTAAGGAATCCGGTTTTACTGTTTTTTAGCATACATCCGGAAAATAATAACTTCTTACATCTCATTTTATTTTGATACCTCTTTTTTCGAAAAATTAAAATACCACTAAGAAGATAAAATTACATTATGATAGAATTTTTCCAGCATTTTTTACAAGAATTCGAATTACCACTAAGCAACCCGGTATTGATTTTTTCGTTAATACTTTTCATTATTCTTTTGTCGCCTATTTTACTAAAAAAGATAAATATTCCCGGAATTATTGGTCTTATTATTTCCGGCGTTATTATTGGGCCACACGGGCTTAATATTCTGGCAAAAAACTCAGCAGTTGATTTATTTTCAACAATAGGACTTTTATACATTATGTTTATTGCAGGTCTGGAACTGGATATGAATGAGTTCAAAGCGAACCGGAATAAGAGTTTGTTATTTGGATTTTTTACCTTTATTTTTCCTTTATCCATTGGTTTCCCCGTTTGTTTTTATTTATTAAATTATGATTTTAATGCCAGTTTTTTAACTGCCAGTATGTTTGCTACACATACTTTGGTGGCATATCCGATTGTGAGTAAACTTGGAATTGCAAAAAATCAGGCAGTTGCCATAACAGTAGGAGGAACGATATTGACGGATACGGCCGTTTTGATTATTCTGGCGGTTATCATGGGAAGCAGTCAGGGGAATCTGAATCAGGCTTTCTGGATAAAATTAACGGTGTCACTGGCTATTTTTTCTGCTATTATGTTTTTGGTAATTCCAAGAATTGCAAAATGGTTCTTTAAAAAGCTGGAAAGTGAAAAACATGCGCATTACATTTTTGTATTATCTGTTGTTTTCTTTGCGGCATTTTTAGCCGAAGTAGCCGGAGTAGAGCCTATTATTGGTGCATTCGTTGCCGGTTTGGCATTAAATCCCTTAATTCCGCATTCATCGGCATTAATGAACCGAATTGAGTTTATTGGGAATTCATTGTTTATTCCTTTTTTCCTGATTTCGGTAGGAATGTTAGTCGATATCAGCGTTATTTTAAGCGGTCCAACGGCATTAATTGTAGCTGGAACTTTAAGCGTTGTGGCTATTTTTGGAAAATGGATTGCAGCCTTTTTTACCCAGATTGTTTTTAAATATACCAAAACCGAAAGACAACTTATCTTCGGGTTAAGCAGTGCGCACGCAGCCGCCACTTTAGCCGTAATTCTGGTTGGATTTAAAGCCAAGATCCTGGACGAAAATATCTTAAACGGAACGATTATCCTAATCTTAATTACATGTATTGTTGCATCGTTTGCGACTGAAAAAGCAGCTAAAAAAATTGCGATTTGCGAAGAAGAAGTTTCGCATGAAGATGCACACAGCGATCAAATTTTAGACGAGCACATTTTAATCCCGTTAGCCAAAACTTCGGCGACAGCCAGTCTATTAGATTTTGCTCTTTTGATAAAAGATAAAAAATCAGCCAATCCGGTAACCCTATTAACGATTGTTCCGAATAATGACCAGGCCGAAAAAAATATTTTAAAATATAGAAAAGCAGTTGACAAATTCGTTATTCAGGGATCAGCTTCTGAAGTGAAAATAAATACGATTGCCAGAATTGATCATAATCCCGCGAGTGGAATTGCGAGGACTTCTAAAGAAATCATGTCGGATATTGTGATTGTGGGCTGGCCTAGAAAAACAGGCTTTCTGGATAAAATTTTTGGAGAAAACGTAGATTCCATTATCAATAATGTTGGTAAAAGTTTGTTTATCTGTAGATTTCAAAAAACATTTATAGAAGAAAAAAGACTGGTTTTTGTTTGTCCGCCTTTTTCTGAAAGAGGCATTGGATTTCATTTATTGTTACAAAAAATTTGCCGTTTATCGCAGGAATTAAGTATTCCGATTGTGATTTACGCTGAATATAAAACGCATCAGGCGATTCAGCAAATTGCTGTTAACCTGAAACTAAATGCTAAATTTGGTTTTAAAAGTATTCTGGATTGGGACAATTTTGAAGCCATTTCGGATGAAATTAAGCCAACCGATTTGATTGTTTTTAACCTTGCCAGAAAAGGTTCTGTTTCATACCAGTCGATCTTTGATAAATTACCTCAAAAATTTGAAAAATCATTCAATGAGAACAATCTGATTCTGGTTTATGCACAAGACGACCGCAAAGGGACTTCGATGGATGCCTATGAAGATTTTACTGCTACGCCATTAACAAAAGGGCTTGAAGCGATCGAACAAATTGGCCGAGGTTTGGGTAATATTTTAAAGAAAGGATAAAACTTGTTTTTTAAGTAGGATTTTTATTATTTTTGGTTTTTGTATTAAGAATTAAAAATGAACGAAATTATACAATATTATAATGATCTGGCAAGTACTTATGATCAGAATCGATTTAGCAATTCTTATGGAAGATTTATTGACTTTCAGGAGCGAAAAATTCTCGATACACTACTAACGGACCAGAAGGAACAAATTCTTGATTTAGCCTGTGGTACCGGAAGACTTTTAAATTATGCCTCGATTGGTGTTGATGCAAGCTTTGAAATGATTGAAGTGGCAAAAAGAAAATTTCCTGAAAAGACTTTTCTGCAAAGCGAAGCCGGTCATATACTTTTAGAAGACAATTGTATCGATACCGTTATCAGTTTTCATTTTTTTATGCATTTGGATCACAGTAAGATCAATGAGGTATTGGAAGAATCAAACCGGATTTTAAAAAAGAAAGGCAGAATTATTTTTGATATTCCATCTCGTAAAAGGAGAAATTTATTTGGCTATAAAAAAGCAAATTGGCACGGTGCAAGTAGTTTTAGTATTAATGATTTTAAAGTACATCCAAATTTTAAAGTAAAAAGAACATTTGGATTCCTGTTTTTTCCCATTCACAGATTCCCTGATTTTTGTCGAAAATTTTTGTTGCCACTGGATTCATTTTTGGCCAGTTCATTTTTAAAAGAATATAGTTCTTACTTAATCATTGAATTAGAGAAGAAATGAAAATCTGGAAACAACTCAGGATTACGGTCAAATTACTGATTCGATTTAAAAATGATTTTTTTAGTAAAGACCTGTTTCGTTTTTCTAAAGAAAGTCATAACGATTCTGTTTTTGATCATGCAATACGAATAGCACAGGAAATAAAACCAGGTGAGACTTTTGAAAATAAGTTGCACAATATTCAATTGGCTTCAAAAAGAATAAATTCCCATGTGCTGGAACCGAATCAAATTTTTTCTTTTTTCAAAATTGTAGGGAATCCAAACCGGGATTTTAAGAAAAGCAGAACTTTAGTAAAAGGGAAATTAGTAGAGGAGAATGGCGGCGGAATGTGCCAGGTATCCGGAATTGTATACCAGGTTAGCCTAATTGCCGGTTTAGAAATTTTAGAAAGGCACAACCATTCTGTTGATATTTATACTGATGAAACCCGATTTGCACCGCTGGGTTGTGATGCAACAATTGTGTATGGTTATAAAGACTTGAGAATCAAAAACAATTTTTCGTTTCCTGTTACATTTGAAATTGAAATAATAGAAAATTTTATTTATGTAAATTTACGGAGCGAAAAAAAGATAGAAGAAAACAAATTGCTTTATGAATCTCTATTGTGTGAAAACTTTGTTACTGTTAATGTTTTAAATAGTGACAGAAAATTGCTGAATCAATCCAGATATCTGAAAATGATTTAATGTTCTTTTCTTCTAATGTGTGAAAAAGTTATAAAATCTGAATCAAAATGAAACACAAAGCCCTATCCATCCGATCCTTTATTGGAGCCAAAGATTTTGAAGTATCCAGAAATTTCTACAAAGACTTAGGCTTTGAAGAAGGAGTATTAGATCCTAAGTTTTCTGTCTTTAAAACAGGCGATTTGGCCTTTTATCTTCAGGATTATTATGATAAAAGCTGGAACGAAAACACGATGGTTTTTCTGGAAGTTGAAGATGTTGACTATTATTACGATCAGTTATTGGCTTTAAACTTAACAGAAAAATATGGCGTAAAATTAACGCCAACCCGACATTTTGATTGGGGAAGCGAATGCTTTTTGCACGATCCGTCCGGGGTTTTATGGCACTTTGGGAAATTTAATAAATAAAAGTCTGGTTTGCCACGAAGGCATACAGGCTCAAAGTTTTTTGAATTTACCGCAACTTCGATTAGTAAAATTCGTGACCCGAGCGATAGCGGACAGGCGAAGCAAATTCTTGGCTGTTTTTTAATTTGCTATATAAAAATCGGCTAGATGAATGGTGTTTTTTTGGCGCTGATACCAGTCATTATAAACTAATTCCAGATTTTTAACCTGAAATCCTCCAAAATCATGATCACGAAATTTTGCTACAGCTTGTATGAGCTGTTCGGGGTTTTCAGGTTTTTCCTGAAATCGCATTACAGTAGAATGTGCTGTTGCAATGCTATATCGACTATCAATACTTTGTTCTAAAGTCGATTTTTTAAAATTCTCACGAAGTTTATCCCTGAAATTATCCAACGAATCCTCTGTTGGGAAACCCTGGATCATTATGGCTGATGCAGAAGCTGTAACGCCCCGAAACTCAATTTTGATTTTATCTAAATGCACCAAACTTTGTTGAATGACGTCAATATAATCCCTGATGGTGATTTGATCTAAAGAAAAATCCTCGTAACAGGAAATAATTGACATTACCGTAATATGAATATCGGAATCCGGATAATAATATTGATTGGGTTCAATCGTTTTTAAATCCTCTAGAAATAACCGGATGTTTGCTTTTACTATTTCGTTTGGACGAATAAGTAACGTGATTCCAAACCGGGAATCTGATGTGTTGTTTATTTGTGTATCAGGTTTATAATTGCCTTCTAAAATCGCTTTAGAAGATTCAATATAAAGGTTATTATAATGTTCGCTTAAATCCATTTAAAATTATTTCTTTTTTGATTTTTCGAGGTTTTCTTTTACTCTGAATTTTACAATTCGGGTAATTAAGTCAAAAGGCATTGGCTGATCAAGTGGAAACTGTACAGAACCTTTTCCGGACTTATACTTCGAAAGTTCTTCCTGAAAAGTTTCATGACCGCCTGGCAAAGCATATAACCCAATATGATTTTTAAAAGCCGCAAAATAAACGATGATTCCGTTTTGTTCAAAAGCCGGCATCGAATAACTGATTTTTTCTTTCGCATCCGGAGCCGCTTTCTGAATCGTGGTTCTGACTTTTTCCAGAACCACCTGAACCTCCTTAGGGAATGCGCGAATGTATTCGTCGATATTTTCGGGTTTTATCATTTTTTAGTTTCAGGTTTCAGGTTTCAAGTTTCGGGTTTCAGGTTTCAAGTTTCAGGTTTCAGGTTGTTTGAGCGAATCTGAAAACTGAAACTTTTCTATGCAAGTCCTTTAGGAAATCGATCCAGGACTAAATTCAATAGTATATTATGTTCTAAATACGCCTTTGCTCCGGCCAAAACTAAGGTAAAACCTTCGGTTGAATTGCGGACCTGATCGATAATTTTATCGGCATCTCCTTTTAAACCTGAGTTGGTAATACTTACAAATGTTTCAGTTTCGTTTAACGGACTAAAAATCCATTCTACCAAAGTCGTTTCATCAGGGTTTCCCCATTCAATTACAATCTTATGATTTTCCTGTAAAACATGGGTTGTAACGGTTAGCGAAAACCCATACATTTCCCATGTCCATTCGGTTGTGGTGTCCTGCTCTAATTTTCCGGAACCTTTTGTAAACCAAAATTTGCGGGTGATTTCCGGATCTGTAAAAGCCTGAAAAACTTCTGAAACAGGTTTTCTAATCAGCATTTCGGCTTTTGCGAAGTGGTTGTTTTCTGTTTTCATTTTTATGGTGAGATGTTATTTGTAAAATATATGTTCTGTTTTGAGGGTTACTAATTTAATGAAAATCATCTGAACTTAATTTTTTTGGCATAAAAAAAGCTTTACAATCAACTGTAAAGCTTTTAACTTAAAATTTTTATATTTTTAAAATAGCGTATATCCAAAGATAAGAGATACGGTTCCGTAACTTGAACTCAGATACTCATGATTTCCTATAATATTTTTATGGCTATATCGTAATTCCGTACTGTATCTCTTTTTATAATTGTAACCTGCACCAACTGCGAAACCACTTTGCGGTTCAACTTTCGCATCTTCTTTAATGTAGGAGTTGAATAAAATTTTTGCTTCTGAACTAAATGCTGCTTCAATAATATACTGCGCATTGATAAAAATTTTAGAATTATCGTTTAAGAAGAAATAGTGTCTAACCCCTATAGGAAATTCAATAGACTGATAACTAACTTCTGATTTTTTATCACCATAGTCTATTCTTTCAGCTTTGTAAGATTGATAAGTTGGTTCTAAAATTAATGCCCATTTGTTTTTGTTAAAAGGTAAAACATATTCGGCTTCGGCACCTATTCTAAACCCTGTTTTGCTGTCAAACTTTCTATCGCGTTCAGCTGAATATGCATTTGTTACCGTTAAACTTGAGTTTTTTATTCCGGGTCTTATACTTAAATGAAATGAACTTTTGCCACTTTCTTTCTTTTCAAAGTTGGTAAACTCCGTATTGTTACATTCATTATACTTAACAAATACATTGATTAATTCGTTTCGCTTATAGTCTAAGCTCTCAATGTTTTTAAGTGAAATGTTGTCACATTTTAAAGCCATCCAAATTTGCTGTTTGTATTGCTTGTTTTTTGCAACCTGGTCCTCAGAAACTTTATAACTTTTATAAATTAATTGATTAACAGGAATTGTATCTGTTTTAAAGAAATAAAACGTTAAGTTGTTTTTGCTGTATTCATAAAGATTTGCTTTCCCCTGAACCAGTACTTTCATGAAAATTTTTTCTTCTTTAAATTTAGGGGCTTTATTATAATCTATCTCATTTACATTATTGCTGGATAAATCAACATTAAGGGTATGTCTTTCATATTTGGCCTCGTTAATGATTCCAAACTCTTTTACCTGTTGTAAATTCGTAGTTATCGGCTGATCTTGTTCGTCCAGCTTGTATTGAAATTCTGTAGGTGTACTATTCCAATCCAGATTTTTAATTAAGCATTCTGTTTTCTGATCATTATTATTTATAAAATATCCTTTTTCAAAAACAATTTGCGAATAAGAATGAAAGGTTAAGAACGTAAAAAATAGTAATAAAAATTTTTTCATTTTGATTTTAATAATAGAGTTTCGGCTTGAATTTTTAATGCGCAAATATATAAGTATTTCCGTATAAAAACGTATAGATATTTAAATATTGATTCTTTTATTTTAAATATGATTTTTAATCTGGTCCTGTGATCACAGATTAGATTTTCAGGGTGTTTTGCCAAAAAAAAATCCACACAGGTTTTAATCTGTATGGACTTCAAATTCAAATTGTAATATTGATCTTATTCCCTTATTGTAGTTTTATCGTGCAGCGCCATTTCGGCAATTTCATCTTTGCGTTTAAAGCTCACACCTTTGTGCTGTTGCATATACTGAATAAGATCATTTGCAGCTTTGACTATTTGGGGAGTTCCGCCAATACGATCATGAAAACTAATTGACATTTGCCGGCGTTGCGTTTCGCTTTCGGCGTACAATTGGTCGAATTCCATTTTGACCTGTTGCAAAAATTGATCGGCTGAAAAGTTTTTTCCTTCAATCAGTACAATATCATTGCATCGAAGTGTGTAGGGAACCACAGCAAAATCTTTATTTTTTACCTGAATAATAAAAGGCTCATCTCTGCTGATATCATCAATATGATATTTAAAACCCAGTTCCTGCAGAATGTTTAGTGTGTTTGTACCGCGACGCAGCCAGTTGGCATTATAACCAACAGCAGTAAAGCCTGTTATATTTTTAATGGCATCAACACCGTCTTTTATGAATTTCTTTTCTTCTTCATAAGGCATGGTATATTGGGTACTCCAGTTCATGCCATGTGCCGCGGCTTCGTGCCCGCGTTGTACAATTTCTTTGGCGAGTTCGGGATTTTTCAAAACCGCTGTTCCTACCATGTGTGAGGTGACTTTTACACCGAGTCTGTCCCAATTGTCCAGCATTCTCGGAATTCCTTCTTTATAGCCGTAATGGTACCAGGTTGCGGCAGGAAGATCAATATATCCTTTTTGTATATTTTGAGGAAAAGGACTTTCGGCATTGTCCGGTTGGCCGCCCGCTTCAAATTGCATCGAAATCGAGACGACTAATCGTGAACCATCTGCCCATTTTGTTTTCTGTGAAGTTAAAAATGATGTTGTTTGTGATACTTCTGCAAAGGTTTCTATTGGATTTATCATGCCAACCATTCCAATAATTCCTGTTTGTTTAATAAAATTTCTTCTTGAACTCATGGTGGTTATTTTTTGATTAAAGTATCTATTGCCCAACTGTTATAATCGATAAAATGCAATAACAAAGCAAAAAAGGCGATGTGAATTAGTTGTGACGGAATGGCTTCCCAGTTCTCAATCATGGAAGTTCCGAATAATAATGCCAGCATAACAAATCCTCCTGCTACTAAAGAGGGTTTTGTAAACAACCCCAGTAATAAGAGTAAACCAATCCCCAAATTCAGCTATTGGCAGCATATAACTAAAAGGCGTTACGATGATTTTAGGCAACATAGAATTTTCGAAACTGCCCACCATCCAGTTGCTGAAAGCCGTTAATTTTGGGAGACGTACCAATCCGTGGCCAAACATGCTTATGGCAATGGCAAGACGTACTAATAAAAAAGATGTTGTTTCCATATTTTGTATGATTTTATACTACAAAGTTGAGAAGAATACCTTTTCTTAATTTGTACAATCATTGGAATAATTTGTACTTTTGACAGATGGAAATTAGAAATTTATACCATCCTTTTGAACTTCAGTTTTTGGAGGTTTCAGCATACGAAGCCAAAGAGCGCAGGAATACGTTTTTTGAAATGGTTTTTGTTTTGGAAGGAAAAGGAACTCAGATTATAAATGACCACAGATTGCCTTATGCCTGTGATAAGTTATTTTTGATTTTTCCGCAAGATACCCACAGTTTTGAAGTGACTGAAAAAACTAAATTTTTCTTTATCAGATTTCATGACAGTTATCTCAAAACACAAAGCAGCAACTGGATCCAGAAACTGGAATTTATATTTCATAACCACAATCATTTACCGGGCTGCATTTTAAAAACCGTTACCGATAAACCATTATTAAGGGCTATGATCGAGGCTTTGATTCGGGAAGAAAACAGTAATTTTCCGCAGCAGCAAGAAGTTATAAAGCAGATTTTGAATACCATTATCACAATTGCTGCCAGGAATATATCGCTTATGGTGCCATTTACGCCTTATCCGTCTAATACAGAACCCAGTTTGGATTTACTGAATTATGTACATCAAAATATTTATCGGCCCGAAGCCCTAAAAGCTGCAAAAATGGCTTTAGTGTTTCATGTTTCACCTACCTATATCAGTGAATATTTTAAAACCAAAACGGGACAAAGCATTCAGCAATATGTGATGGCTTATAAAATAAAACTAATAGAAACCCGACTGAAATTTACCAATATGCAAATCAATGAGATTGTATACGAATTTGGTTTTAGCGATGCCAGCCACCTGAATCGCTTGTTTAAGAAATATACAGGACTGAATCCAAGTGACTTTAAAAAGCAGTTTAGAAATTAGAGTTTTAGGATCGTTTAAGCCTTATCCTTATCAATCCATTTTCCAACAGTTGGCGGAATATAATTTTTCATTTGATCAAGTAAATCGTCAATATTATCACTCACCAAAAGCATTTGCTGATTGACATCTTTCAATAGGCCTTTTTTAACCATAACTTTTGTCAATTCGATAAGGGCATCATAAAAACCGTTGATGTTTAAAATAGCGATTGGTTTTTTGTGAAGCCCCAATTGTGCCCAGGTCAGCATTTCAAAAAGTTCTTCAAGCGTTCCAAAGCCACCCGGAAGCGCAATGACGCCATCGCATAAATCGTTCATTTTGGTTTTTCTTTCGTGCATGCTTTCTACCAAAATTAATTCGGTCAAACCTAAATGCGCGATTTCTTTTGATCTTAAAAAGTTAGGCAAAACGCCAATGGCTCTTCCTCCTTCATTTAAAATACCATCCGCTACAGCACCCATTAAACCTACGTTTGCGCCGCCGTAAACCAATTCTATATTTTGTTTTGCCATGGTTTGTCCCAGCAATGTTGCCTGTTCTTTGTAAATTTCATCGGTACCAAAACTGGAGCCGCAGAAAACCGTAATTCTTTTCATTGTTAAAAGGTATATGTTTATTCGTTAAATGTTTAGATGTGAAATGATTATTAGTTATTTGTTATTCCTCATTAGTGAAGGGTTAAATATTAGAAGTGAAATGATTGTTGAGTATATGTTATTCGTTAAATGTTGAAAGTTATAATGAAAATCGAAGATTAAAAATCTGTATTTTGTGCCGTTAGGCACTAAATATTGGTACCAATATGGATTAGAATAGATTTAGCGTGCTGTAGGTACGCAATTGGATATTTTTGTTGCGTACCTACGGCACGCCCATAAATTTTGAACCCAAATTTTCTACCAATATTTCGTGCCTAAAGGCACGTTTCAAAGCTAATTTTTTTTTAAAATCCCAAATAATAATTCATAACTCATAATTTATAAATGTTTATTTATATCTTATAACTTATAATTTTCAACCTTTAACTCATATTCAAAATGAGGTAAATTGACTGGAATATTACCTATACTATTTACTTCGCCAATGTTTATAGCACCTAATTTTGATACTGCTTTTTGTGAACGTATGTTATCTGTACCAATATGAAATAATACCGAATCTACATATTGAAAAGCATAATCTATCAATAGTTTTTTATTGGATTTATTATATAATCCGCCCCAGAATTTTCGACCAATAAAGGTAAAACCAATTGCAATACTGGATTTCTCCGGATTGTAATCATAATAACGGGTATTGCCTACAATTTCATTGGTGTTTTTATCTAAAATCAAAAAAGCGCTTTTTGAGTTGATGGCCGCATCAAAAAAAGGTCTGAAGACTTCAATTTTGTATCGGTCTTTGATAGGATGTTGTTCCCAAATTAAAGGGTCTGAAGCTACTTTATATAAGGCATCAAAATCGCTTTCTTTCAACGGGACCAATTTTGTGATTTCGTTTTCTAAAATTTCAGGCTGTAAATTGAATGTTGTCATTTTGATCGTTTTTATTTTGCCACTACTTGAGATAATGAGCACGAATTTAAAATAAATTGGATGATTTTTTTGCCACAGATTAAAAAGATCAATAGATTTAAATCAGGTATAAAGATAGAACCTGCGAAAACCGGTTCAATCCGTAAAATCTGTGGGTGCATTATATGTTCCTGATCTGCACACAGGAAACATTTTCCATTTTAATTTCTTTTCCCACTTTTTTAAGCAATCCGGTTTTTGAATTTCTTTTAAAAACGACCACATTTCCGGTAAGGACATTTGTAGCAACCAAAAATTTTCCGCTTTCATCGATGGCAAAAATTCTGGGATGTTTCCCTAAAGTCGATTGGTAGCCTATGTTTTTCAAAAGGCCATTTTCAGCTATAGAAAAAATGGCAATATTGTTCTCTTTTCCACGGTTTGTCGCATAGAGAAACTTTGCGTCAGGTGAAATGTGAATGTCGGAACTTTCGAAACCGGATGTAATTTTATCCGGATGGGTATTGATACGCTGAATTTGTTTTAGAGTTCCGTTTTCATATTGATAGACACTTATTGCTCCTGCTATTTCTTCAATTAAATAACCCAGTTTTCCGTTAGGATGAAAAGTAAAATGTCGCGGTCCGGCTTCGAGATCGGTTTTGGTAAAGGGATTTTTTGTTTCTGCTAAAGGTTGTTTCTGAGTGGCATCAAAACGATAACAACGGATTTTATCGGCACCTAAATCCGGCAGAAACAAATAATCATGCTGCGGAGAAAATACAGCCGAGTGAATATGGGATGTCGTTTGCCTTTCTTTATGGACACTCCCGTCAGTATAGTGAAAATTCTGTGCTATCGAATCGATCTGGCCATTTTCTAAAAGCGGATGAACGGCTACGCTTCCATCCGTATAATTGCCATTGACAAGCCATTTACCACTTTTATGGACCGAAAGATAAACCGGATTTTCGCCTCCACTGGATTGTTTGTTTAAAAAAGTCAGGCTTTTATTTTCGGCATTAAACTCAAAACTACTGACACTTCCGGCATTTGGTGTTTTGGTATCGGTACAGGCATACAAATATTTTCCGTTTGGCGACAAAGTCAAATACGATGGATTGATAATGTCTTTTGCTGAAGTTACTTTGGTCAATTTTCCTTTTACAGTATCCAATTGATAGACCTGAATCGATTCTGCCGTTTTATCACGGTTGTAACTTCCTAAAAAGACATAGGTATTCTGAGAAAACAGATTAAAAGTTACGAGAAGGGCAATCGTGAAAAAGGTTATCTTTTGTTTCATGGTCTCTTTAGTTTTTTGTTTCAGGTTTATTTTTTTTTCGTTTCAGGTTTACGCGACTATTTGCACCCAGATTTTTATTTTGAGGAACGAGGAACCACACTTGTCATTAGACCAGGATTCGTGATTTTCATTATGGAGTTTGTATGTGATTTCTCCTTAGGTCGAAATAACATACTGAACGCTTAGAGTCAGAGTTTTCAATCTAAAATTATCTAACCCCTTTCCACCATTGTTGAAATTCTTGTTTTTCATTTCTCAGATCCACTAATTCTCCAATTTTTGGTGTTACTAAGGGAATAGGATTTTCTGAAGCTGCATTCAGTTCGGTTACTTTTTTCAGGGGTTCATCCCAAGGGTGAAGTGCCAGTGAAAATTTAGAAGAATGTACCGGAAATACTCTTTTTGCTTTTAGATCTTTCATCGCTTTGATCACATCTTCGGGCAAGTTGTGAATGTATTTCCAGGCAGGGTTATATTGACCGTTATCGATAAGGGCAAGATCAAAAGGACCAAACGTATTTCCAATTTCAGCATAATGGGTATCGTAACCGCTGTCGCCGCCCAGATACATTTTAAAGTCCCTGGCTTCCAGTACAAAAGACGTCCAGAGTGTATTGCAGCGTTTCGTACTTCTGCCCGAAAAGTGTCGGGATGGCGTGGTATAAAGGGTCAGGTTCTGATCGAGTTCTATTTTTTCATGCCAGTCTTTTTCGATGATACTGTCTTTAGGGAATTTCCAGAATTCAAGATGAGAACCTACGCCAAGGGCACAGATTACTTTTTTAATTTTGGGTTTTAATTCCATAATGGTTTTATAGTCCAGATGATCATAATGATCGTGTGTAATTAGTAAATAATCGATTTCCGGAAAGTCATCAGCGATGTAAATATCAGTTCCTTTGAATGCTTTTGTCGTGCCGTAAACTGGAGAGGCGTTGCCGCTAAAAACGGGATCAATCAGGAATCGTTTTCCTTCAAGCTGAATGTAATAAGAAGAATGCCCAAACCAAACCAAAACATCCTGATCAATAGCAAGATCTAAGAGGTTTGTTTTTATTGTCGGGATATCATCAGTCGGAATTTTTCTATCTACTTTTTTAAACAAAAATTCAGAAATTACATTAAAGTAACCGTAGCCTTCTGCCAGTTCAGGCGTGAAGTTAACGTTTTCGAATTTTCCGTTTTTGTATTGTGGTGATTTTTGTATGAACTCCAATCTTTCGCCGGAAGGTCTTTTACCATATCGGGGATGTTGAAAAACAAAAATAAGAAGGGCGAATAAAAGAATCAGCAGGGTAATGATCATGGTGGTATTTAATTTGAGGGATATAGATTTTTTAGATCTGCTAAAGATAATGAAATCATGTTTTTGAGAACGTCAACATCAATATCGCTTAGTTTCTTAATATAAATGCAGCCTTTTGCGGCTTTGTGTTTCCCTAGTTTAGAAAGGATTTCTTCTCTGTTCTCGGGCGAAGTATAAATGTAAAGCGAAATGGCCGCTTTTCTTGGTGAAAATCCCACAAGTGGGGCATCGCCTTCATGGCCGCTGGCATATTTATAATGGTAACTTCCAAAACCAATAATGCTTGGTCCCCACATTTTGGGTTTAAAACGGGTGATTTCCTGAGTGATTTTGATAAGCTCAAACGAGTCTTTTCTTTTGTTTTCATCTTCGACGAAAGCATTTATAAAATCAGCAACACTGTTTTCTGTTTCGGTAGTTTTATTCTTTGCCATTGTATTTTATTTTTTGTTTAGCAAATTGCTTTTCAGCAGGATATTTTTAATTTTCAATTCAGCAGCATAAAACAAATCACGATTTTGATTCATTTGATTTTCTAAAATAATCAAACTTACATCGCTTTCAGGAAAATACAAATTTACTGAAGAAAAGCCATCACCAAGACCTGTGTGACCAACATATTTTAGGGGTTCTTTATCGACAATTCTAAAACCATATCCGTAGCCAACTTTTTCTTTTCCAAAGAGACTGTTTTGTGCAGATATGGTGTACTTAAACATTAATTGATAACTTTCCGGTTTCAGCAGTTTTCCTTTATGAAGATTTTCATTCCAAAGCGCTAAATCATTGGCAGTTGAAACAATTCCGTTAGAAGAAGTACTTTCTATAGTAATCATCGATTTTGATACCATTTTAAAAGAGTTATTGTTATTGATATACCCGGGAACTAAATTTTTTATTGGAGCTGCAGAAAAGCAAAGCGTATTTTTCATTTTTAGCTCTTTAAAAAATGCATTTGCTGTTTCGGCATAGCTTTTTTTAGTAACCGATTCGATTATTTTTCCCAGTAAACTATATCCTAAATCACCATATTTAAAGTCAGTTCCCGGTTTGAATAAAAGAGGCTTTTTCAAATCAACTATTCCATGCGTATGATTCAGCAATTGATGAACCGTAACAGAATCTGCCCAGGTCTGGTTTAATTGGGGTAAGTATTTTTTTACAGGTGCCAGCAAATTAATTCGGCCTTGTTCTACTTCTTTTAAGATCAAAACAGCAGTGATTTGCCTTGTATTTGACATTATTTCAAACTGACTGTCTTTTTTTAAATATTTTCTGGTTTCAAAATTGGTAAAGCCGTATACTTTATTGTACACCGTTTTTCCGTTTTTAGCAATCAGTACAACGCCATTAAATATTGGATTGCTAACGCTTATCAAACTATCAATTTGAGACGCATAATTGTTTTTTTTCTGAGCAAATGAGTTATAATTTGAAAAGAGAAGAATAGAGGATAGGAGAAGGGTAATTCGAAGATTGGAAGTCATTTTTTTTGTTTCAGGTTTCAGGTTTTTCAGTCTTGGGTGTAAATTTTGTTGTTGTTTTGATTGCGAATTAACCGCAAAGAACGCTAAGTTTTTTAATCAGTCAGAAAGTTTAAAAACACAAAGTTCACAAACCTTTGTATTGATTTCGCTTTAAGAACTTTGTCAATTTATAAAACTCCGTAAGTAAAAAAACATTGCGTTCTTTGCGGTTAAAAATTAAAACATTCCGTTTTCATTAATGGATTCTTTAGGAACAGGTTGTCCTAAATCCCAAAGTTCAACAATTTTATCGAGTTTAAACTTAAGAATGTGAACGACTGCAAAACCCGGATCGACAGGAGTTTGTTTTAAGTGAGAATGTACAGCGACAAGATTGCCGTCTTCGAGAATATGGTGAATTTTAAAAATTTTATTTGGGTTTGTTCTCGTTGATTCTTCCATTGCCAGCATTAAGGTATCGGCATCACCTTTAAAATGGGCATTATGATGTTTAAAATTTTTACCAACATGAAGACGAAAGGCTTCGTGCGAATGCCCTTTTGCAGCGAGTTTTAAAAAGTCCCGGGCTATTTCTTTATTAGTCATAATTTTAAAATTTAAAAGCTAACTAAGTTATGAAAAATAAGTAGTCGGGAAATTAAAAAGCCCTTAATAATTTTATTCCAGACGTTTAAATTCATAAGTACTGTTATAACTTGGTCCGGCCCAAAAAAGGAATAACAATGCCCCGGTATTATCGACAGCTTCATTTATCATTAGAGTATTGCTTTTCGAAATGGCAATTCGTCTTTTATTGTTGCTGCAGCCGCCAAAAAGATAGGGGATTCCGGTGCATTTCAGGTATTTATTATCGAGATAGAACAAGCCGTCTTTTTTGAGTTTGCCTTTAATTTGCTGCTTTTTTACGCTATAATTATTTTTAAACAATTCAATGTTTAATTCTGTATCATTAGTGATTTTTAGTTCAACAGAATATAGGGTATGAATATTTTGAATGGAATCCTGATCTTCAAATTTTAAAATATCATTTGTGGTATAACTATAGGAGTTAATAATGTTTTTCGAAATTTCATAATTGGAGTTGCCATTTTTTTTGTCGAATTTCTTTATAGGGAAGAAACTGTATTTTCCATTCAATGAATTTATCTCGCTCTTAGTTATTTTACGATACTCATTCTTGAAATCTTTGTTAGAAAAAGAAGCACAGTTTGACAATGAAACGGATAGTAATAAAAGAAGAAATGCTTTCAGGTTCTTTTTCATCTGATTTTATAGTATTACGAAATAATTAAGGCATTAACTTTTAAATATCGGTTTTCATTAATTGCTTTTTTTGCTTCCGGGCTAATCCAGAAATTCGGGCGATATAGTTTGGTGTTGCTTTGTACTTTTGCCTTATTGGATATTGCTTTTATATTTTTGACCAGATCATTATATAAATTGTAAGTTCTAAAAGCATGGGCATCGATTATAGAATTATCTTCATCAGTTAAAAAACTTACAAATTTAGGATACGTTAATTCTAATCCAATGGTCCCTTCTGCATTCATATAAGCAACACTTAAACTTTCCTTGTCTTTTAAAAAATAAAGATAGAATGGACTGATATTTATTACCGGTTCAGTTGGATCAACTCGTTTATAATCATTAGAAACGATTCCTTTTTTGTCGATAATTTCTTTAAAGCTTATTTTATTGATATCCCCGGTAATCGATATCCTGATTTTATCCTCATAAAACCAATGTTCTTTTCTGTCTAATTCCTTTTTTCCAATGATTACTTCGTTAAAAAAATCTTGATAACCTTCAAATACGTATGACTTATCCGTTGCTGTATAATCTATAGCAACTCTTGTATTTGTGATAACAAAGTAGAATTTAAGATCCGTAAAAATAGATTGAAATTCGTTGGGTGTAAGTATGAAATTAAATTTATTCCATCCTTTTCCGGAACCCAGTCCGCCAAAATAGCCCATAAGTTACAATTTTAAGTTTAAGAGAGCATAAAGCTTACAATCGCTTCCGAATGAATTTTTGTAGTATCAAAAACCGGAACGTCAAAATCTGCCTGACTTATAAGTAACGGAATTTCGGTACAGCCTAAAATAATGCCTTCGGCACCACGGGTAATGAGTTCTTTGGCAATTTCGATATATTTTTGTTTAGAATCGGGGTTGATAATGCCTCTTCCCAGTTCTTCTTTTAAAACGTGCTGTATATAATCCCGTGTTTCCTGTTTTTCAGGAATTAGGACATTTAAGCCAAAACTTTTGAGCCGGTCTTTATAAAAATCCATTTCCATAGAAAACGAAGTTCCTAAAAGTCCAATTGTGCTACTGTTTTCCTGCCTTATGGCTTTTGCAGTTTCAGTCCCGATATGAATTATTGGCAAACCAATTTCTTTTTCGATTTGATCTGCATACAGGTGTGCCGTATTGGCGCAGAGCACAATAGCGTCAACGCCGCCTTTTTGTAAACTTAGGCAGGCGTTCCATAATAGTTCGTAAGAGTTAGCCCAGCTTTTTTCCTGAATATCACCAAAGTTTAAGGAATAAATCAGGCATTCTGCAAATTGCAATCCGCCCAATTTTTTATTTACGCCTTCGTTAATTAATTTGTAATAATCAATTGTCGAAACCCAACTGATTCCGCCTACAAGTCCAACTTTTTTCATTTGCTGCATTTATAAATCCTCTGATTTTATTTGTGAGAGGTCGACACCTAACTTTTCAAATTCTTTTTGACCTAAGTCAGTAATGTAGAAATGTTTATCTGTAGGGTTCTTTTTGGCGATCCAGCCTTTTTCTGTAAATGTCTCTTTTAGTAATTGTCCCAATTTTCCGCCAAGATGTTCGTAACACATTTTTGCCGGTTTTCCGGTATTTGAATTTTCGCTCATTTTGAAATTAGTTTAACATTACTACGAATTTATGAAAATTATAAACCTTATCAATTAAAAGACTGCCTGAATTCTAAAGGCGAAACATTCGTTTTGGTTTTGAACAATTTGCTAAAAGATTGCTGATGTTCAAATCCCAGTTCAAAAGCAATTTCGCTTATCGATAAGTTGGTTGTCGAAAGTTTCTCTTTGGCTTTCTCAATTAATTTATCATGTATATGTTGCTGGGTACTCTGACCTGTAAGCGATTTTAGCAATCCGCTTAAATAATTGGGGGTAACATGGAGTGTTTCGGCGATATAATGAACCGTTGGCAAGCCGTTTTTAGATAAAGAATCACTGCTGAAATACTCTTCGAGCAAGTTCTCTAAACGGGCCAGGATTTGATGGTTGCTAATCTTTCGGGTAATGAATTGGCGGTTGTAAAAACGCTCTGCATAGGTAAGCAGCAATTCGATTTGGGCAATAATCACGTCCTGACTGAATTTGTCGATATTCGACTGATATTCCTGCTGAATATTTTTCATGATTGCAATTATCATCTTTTCTTCTTTGTCCGAAAGATGCAAAGCTTCATGAACCGAATAGCCAAAATACTCGTATTGTTTGATTTTTTTGGCCAGCGACGTATTCCACAAAAAATCAGGATGAACAATTAATGCCCATCCTGTATGTTCTAATTCTGCATTGCCTTCGATAGAGAAAACCTGCCCCGGCGAAATAAACAATAAAACCCCTTCATTAAAATCATATTCCTGCTGACCGTAGCGCATCTTGGCATTGGGACTGCGTTTTAAGGCAATCGAATAAAAATCAAGCATCAAACTCTTTGGTTCGTCTTCGTTTAAACGTTTGAGATCCTCAAAATTATAAACGCTTACTAACGGATGCTCCGGTTTGGGCAAATCCCGAAATTCGTGAAATTCGCTTATGGTTTTAATTTTATGCGGTTGATGGTTTGCCATAGTCTAAGGTACTTATTTCTGGTTGAAAATTGCAGCAAATTCTTTGGCATAATCGGCCAGTTTTGTTTTTCCCATTTCGGCAGGTCGGTTACGGTAATAGTCTTCTCCCAATAAACCGTTGTAAAGTCCGGCGTACATTTCGACCAAACCTTCGGCAATTTTGGGCTGGATCCCCACGTTTACCAAACCGTTCAACGTTTCTTCATCGCTGATTAAAACCCATTTTAAATCCGGTTTTCCTATGGCTTCTCCCAAAATACGGGCTGTTTCATCGCCTGTAAGTTCTTCGCTTCCTACATAACGAACTTTTTTCCCTTCGTGCGCAGTTGTGATTTCCTCGGCAATGGCAGCGGCAATATCATTGGGAGAAACCCACGGAATCAGTCCGTCAGCACCGTAATTGGCAGCAATGATCCCCTGCGATTTAATCACCGGAATATACGCCAGTAAATTATAAAAGAACGAAGTAGGGCGCATAAACGTAATCGAAACATGCCCGAGTTGGTTCAAAACACTTTCGATCTCATTATAACGCTGAATAATTCCTGAATTCGCCTCTAAGTGTGCCCCAATACTACTCAAAAATACCACACGTTTCACACCCGATTTCTGAATAGCTTCAGCGTAACTATTCCCGATTTTGCGTGTAAAAGCATCCAGGTCCAGATTAGGATCAAAATAATTGGCACGCGGAATCATACAATAAACGGCATCTGCGCCTGTAAAAACTTGGGTTAAAAAAGCAACATCTTCGACAGAACCAATCGCTGTCAAAGCTCCTAAAGCTTCAATTTCGGCTTGTTTTTCAACGCTGCTGCTAATCACCGTAACCTCATGCCCTTTTTGCACTAACTCCTGGGTTAATGGCTTGCTAATGTTCCCTAAAGAACCTGTAATTGTAATTTTCATTTGTCTCATTTTTTAGACTACAAAGTTGCGCCGGATTCAAAGAACAGATTTAGCCAAAACTATTATTATCGTAGTCTAAACGGGGAAATTTAGATTTTTAGATTTTTAGATTGTTGGATTGTTGGATTGTTGGATTGTTGGATTGTTGGTTTGCCACAATTATTTCGACCGAAAACAAAAAAGGCACAGTTTGTCATTCTGAGGAACGAAGAATCACACAAGAAATTCCGCAAAGTAATTGTAATCTTTGTCGAGAAGTAATTCATTTTGTCATGACGTAAAAAGCAAAAAAATCTGTTTAAACCCGCCAAATCTGTGCCGTCTCACCACAATTATTTCGACCGAAAACAAAAAAGGCACAGTTTGTCATTCTGAGGAACGAAGAATCACACAAGAAATTCCGCAAAGTAATTGTAATCTTTGTCGAGAGTAATTCATTTTGTCACGACGTAAAAAGCAAAGAATCTCTTTAAACCGGCCAAATCTTTGCCATCTTACCACAATAGTATGGCTTCTGTTTGTGTAGGATGGATTAAAATCCATCCCTAAAATATGATTCGTTCCTATGGAACTTTTTTATAAAATGTGTAGGATAATTATATGTGTTTTTAGGTATCTTAGCTATCCTATAGTTAAGTTTATGAGATCAGAAAAAAAATTGCCCGTATAGTATGGTGACGGTATTGGAAACAACCGTACGCTCCCTTAACAGCGTAGGACACCTTAGCTATACGGTTTTTTATATTCCTTTAAGCTATGAGTACAAACACCCTTTCAAAAGAAACTGAGTTGAGGTTAATAGATTTTTTCAACAAATCAATTGATCCTGAGAGCATGGCAAAAGCAATCCGACAAGTAAATTATGTACTTGCTTTGAGCTTAATGCGAGAAGGCGAAACAATTGAATCTGAAAGACCAACCCTTGAGAATGGTTTTTACTGGCTGAATAAGTTGGCCGAAATTTTAAACCCTTATTTAGAGGTTGAATAAAAACGTAATACAAAAAAAGCCACTGATACAGTGGCTTTTTCTTTGTTGTTAAAATCTATTTTATTAAATCCATTCGGCTTATTTTTTGATTTTTAATTTCAAAAATAACCACTTGTTCTTTCTTTTCGTTATTTCCATTTCGACCGTAAACATATTCATGAACGATGGCTTTATTGTCAAAAAATATCGTTTTTATTATTTCGGCATTCAAGTTGGGAGATTGTTCAAAAAGTGTTGTAAACATTTCTTCGCATTCTTTTTTGCCATTGATTATTGGGGTATGATCCTGAAAATTATAAATCATGGTGTTATCGGTATACAATGGCATCATGCTTTTTATGTCTTTGTTATTAAATGCCAGCATTTGGGCATCAATAATTTCTTCTATTGTCATTTTTTATATGGTTTATTTTAATCTGTTATGGTTCTGCTTTGAGATTACTAGGTATTACGCAGCTTAAATATCGTAATCAATAAATTGGTAATATAAACCGGCAATGCAACAAAAATATTTAGGATAGTGCTGGAAACCAAAAAGATATTCATTAGTTGATAATCGTCAAATAAAGGAAAATCAGGATTGGCAGGAAACCAAGTATTGTAAAAAATAATCATCTGGTAAATAGCAAAACTTCCAATAACGATACCCGCATGAATTAAGGTCAGATACTTTTCGGGTTTTCTTTTTAATACTTTCTGAACGAGCCAATATCCCAATCCGTTTAAGAAGAAAAATAGAGATACTGCGATCGCGACATGAAGATGCGCAATTACAAAATAAGTATCATGAATATTAATGTCTAATGTCTCGTTGGGCTTGCATATTCCGATTAATAAAACAATCACTGTAAGAAACCAAAAGAGGTGATATACCTTTATATTTTTAAAACGCATACTTAAAATTTACTCAATTCGTTTTACCACATTATCAAGATCATTTACCACTAGTTTAAGAATGATTTTATTGTTAGGAAAATCCTGTTGCATGTCTTTCCTTAATTGAACAAATGACTGGTAAACGGTTAAGTCATTCTCAACGGATTCATTGCAGGAAATAGAGATTTCGTAGTTGTTGTCCAGCTTTTCCAAATAAATATATTTGGTTAGGGAGTCGTCAAAAAAGCCTGTTTTTTCAAAAGAACGGGCAATTTTGTCGGTTTCATTTTCATTGATATTATTTTGATATACGATTTCATTTTTTACTGAACCGTATGTTTTGGTCGATTCAGTAAGTCTTCCGCTGCCGGCTTCATTCAAAAGAGAAATACTCAATATTGCACCAACAGTCACGGCACATCCAATAAGAGAAACTCCGGCAGTACGCCAGCCATTAAACTTTTCGCCGCCATTTTTCAGGTGTTCATTTATTTTTTGTTCCTGATATTTTTTGGCCAGATAACCTGCAATTCCCATATAAATAAGCGGAAAAATGACATTAGGAATCTTGATATTCTCAGGGATCAGGAAAATCAGGCCAAAAACCACGATAGTGGATAATATGGCAATAATCCAGGTTTTCTTTACATTATTAAAATCACCAAAAGTTTTAAAATTTTCTGCCATAAGATAACCGGCAACTAATGGCCCGCCCAGGAATGTTCCGGACTGAATTGCTTTTTCGGTATAAATTTTTCCTGTTGGTATTTCTTCAAAAACTGATTTTTCGATTGCTGCTTCTTCCATGGTCTACGATTAGTTTTTTATTTTACGACTATGAGGTTTTTAAGGCCCGTAAAAGTATAAAATAAAGTAAGGTATTTCTTTGATGTGATATTTTTTTTAAAGTCTCTTTTTGGGTTTTAGTAAAAGGATTTAAATATAAAATAATATTTAGTACGATTTTTAAAATGGTATAAAGTTAATTGTTATTTTTAATCTCTATCCAATTCAACTTACTTATGAAGAAAACATTTTTCGCTGCAGTGTTGCTGTTAACCGTTTCTTTTTCTGTTTTTGCACAACTAAAAACACCTTCTGAATTTATTCCGAATTACGGAAAACAAATTAGTTATTACCATCAGGTGGAGGATTATTTTAAGTACCTCACAGAACAATCGCAATCGATCAAGAAGCAGCAATACGGCGCAACAAACGAACAGCGTGATTTAAATGTGTATTATATTTCGACGCCTGAAAATTTGGCCAATCTGGAGCAAATCCGAAATAATAATCTGGCCGCCATTGGATTATCTGATAAAAAAAATACGGGGGTCGAAGATAAAATTATTGTCTGGCTGAGCTTCAACGTTCACGGAAATGAATTTGCCGGAACCGAAAGCGCTATGACTGTGGCATACGAACTTTTGAATCCGTCAAACGAAGCTGCAAAACAATGGCTCAAAAACACTATTGTAATTCTGGATCCGTGTATCAATCCTGATGGCTATTCGAGATACGGCAACTGGCTAAGGGAAATTTCCGGTAAAAAAACGCATCCGGGATTATACGACAGGGAACACATGGAGGTCTGGCCAGGCGGAAGATACAATCATTATCTTTTTGATTTAAACAGGGACTGGGCGTGGCAAACTCAAATCGAGTCGCAACAGCGCATTAAACTGTATAACCAATGGATGCCGCAGGTTCATACCGATGTGCATGAAATGAGTTATAATTCGCCATACTTTTTTCCTCCGGCAGCAGAACCTTTGCATGAATTTATTGAGCAGTACCAAAAAGATTTTTATACTGTTTTAGGTAACAATATTGCACAAAAATTCGACAAACAAAACTGGATGTACAATACCCGCGAACGATTTGATTTGTTTTACCCGAGTTATGGCGATACATACCCCACCTACAATGGCGCAGTGGGCCTGACGCTGGAACAGGGCGGAATAGGAGCGGGGCGCGAAGTTACGATGGAAAACGGTACAAATGTGACCATAAAAGACCGGTTAACGCATCATGCCACAGCCGTTTTAACGGTCGTAGAAAGTGCCGCCTCGCAAAAAGATGTATTGCTAAAAGGTTTCCGGGATTTTCATACCAATGCCAGAATAAAGGCAAAAGGGGTTTACAATACGTATGTTTTGAAAAGCAATCCAAAGCTGGAACAATTGACCGAAATGCTAAAGAGAAACGATATTGAATTTACTTACGCAGATGCTTCGGCCAATGCATCAGGGTTTCATTATCAGACTAAGAAAAACGAAAGTTTTAAAGTTGAACCGAATGATTTGATTATAAAAGCAGATCAGCCAAGATCTGTTCTGGCTCAGGTTTTATTGGAGCCAAATCAAAAATTAAACGACAGTTTATCGTATGATATTACGGCCTGGGCATTGCCTTTGGCCTACGGGGTCGAAGGTTATGCGGTAAAAAATAACCTTCAGATCAAAACAAAATCTAAAATTGAAATAGCCGAAAAAACGGTTCCGGCAAGCGTTTATGCTTTTTATGTGCCCTGGAACAACAGGACTTCGGCCCAGGTGGTTTCCTTATTGCATCAGGCTGGCATAAAAGTAAGATCAGCAATGAAAAAGGCGGTTTTTGGAACGGTTTCTATCGAACCGGGCGGATTAATTATAAGTCGTGCCGATAATCCCAAAATAACCGATTTCGAAAAAACGGTAAGCGATATCATCAAAATCAAAACCGATTATAGTTTTATAACTACCGGATTTTCGACCAATTCTAAAGATATTGGCGGAGAAAATTTCAGGCTGCTTAAAGCGCCAAAAATCCTCATGCTTTCCGGCAAAGGAATTGTTTCGACAGAGTTTGGGTCAACCTGGTATTATCTGGACGAAACCGTTAGTTATCCGGTGAGTATTGTGGAAACCGCTAATTTTAGCAGGGTTAAATTGTACCATTACAATACTCTGATACTTTCAGACGGGAGTTATGACTTATCCGAAGACCAGAAAAAGCAAATCGACGAATGGATTAAAAATGGCGGAAAAGTAATTGCGATAAGCAATGCCATTTCGTTATTTCAGGACCGCGACGGATATGCTTTGAGTTTGTTTGCGAGTAAAGAAGACAAAGAAAAATCAGAGAAAGAGCAAAAAGAAACCGAACTTAAAAAACGCTTTTTAGATTTTGAAGGCTCAGAACGAAGAAACATTTCAGGTTCTATTCCGGGTGCGATCATCGAGAATAAATTAGATAAAACGTATCCAATGGCATTTGGGTTAGGAAACACTTATTTTAGCCTTAAAAGCAACGAAAGATCATTTTCACTGCTCAAAAATGCCATAAATGTGGCATATATTCCAAAAGAGTATTTGAGTTACGGTTTTGTTGGAAACGATATCAGAAAAAAACTAAACGAAACGGTGAGTTTTGCCGTAGACAAAAGAGGCGACGGAACGGTAATTTATATGATGGATAATCCGCTGTTTCGGGGGTTCTGGGAAAACGGGATTTTGTTATTCAGCAATTCCCTGTTTTTAATCAATTAATAAAAAAACCGCTTTTCAAATTTATCTGAAAAGCGGTTTTTTTTTAGGAGCAGAAAAAATACTTTTTATAAGGACCACCTGTCCCGCTGTCTGCTATATCTTTTCCCGGTTAAAGAAACCGGAAAAAGGATGCCGCTCCCATCGGGGCTAAGTACGGTTTTTATCATTTATAAGGCCAGAATAGTTATTGCTTTTTAAGATATAAATCTTCGCCATCTACGTATGATTGTTCTAATATCATTTGTCCGTCGATAAAAAGATAACCATACTTTACGCCGTCAATAACTACAATAGGCGATTTTGTACCTCCGGTAGAAGCATCACCCATAAGATAATCAATTTTATATTCATATTTATAGTTCTCGACATTAGAACCCGTTGTTATAGTCAGATTTGATTTTGCATCAAATTTGTAAATTTTATTTTGATCTGAATAATCCGTAAAAACATCGTGATTATCCCCCACACCTGCAACTAAATTTCTGGTTTTGATTAATTTCCAGGTTCCAACAACCGGATTATTAATTTTATCGTCATTATCATTGGAGCAACCCGTAAATGTAAAAACGATTAATAGTAAAGTAATGATGTTTTTCATGGTTTTGATCTAGTGTTAAATAGTTAGTTTATACGAATATAGCTTGACCCGTAACAGTCATAACATTCCTCATTCAGGTATAGTTTATCCTCTTTAAATTCAAAAGACATCGTCATAAAATCACCAACTATCATGGGCCTTTCGCCACCAAAAACAGATTTTTGGGTTTTTATGGTAAAGGGGCTCTCAGTAGTTAGTTTTCCGTTAACGTATGTTTTAAAATTAGCCCCTGAAAATTCAAGATATATGACCTTGTCTGTCGATTTTGGCGTGTCGGTTGTTCCGGCAATCCCTCCGGTAGAACCCTTCCAGCTCCATCTGCCTTGTAGTGATTTTTCAGTACCAACCTGAGCATCATCACTATTGCAGGAACTAAAGAAAGCTATCACCAGTATTAAAAAATATTTTTTCATAGTATGGTATTTAGTAAAAAGACTGATCAATTCGTGTATAGGAAGAACTGTTGCATTTATTGCATAACATGTTTAAAGTTAGTACGTTGTCTTTTATCTTGAAAGCTTCAAAACTTACGTCACTCACAATCGAATAATTCGTAATCGTATTAGGCCCGCCTATAACAATAGTTTGCTTAGATTCTCCGGCATACGATTGTGTTAACACTTTAAATGTGGTATTGATCGTTAAAACCCCGTTTGTATATTTTTTAAAATTAGAGCCTGAAAATTCCAGTAAAACGGTTGTTTTTGTAGAGGCTGGTGTACTAATAGTGTTATCAACTCCGTTAGTGGTGCTAATCAGAGTCCATTTGCCTTGTAGTGTTTTTGCGGCCAGGGCATCCACTTTCTTAGTTGTATTATCGTCATTACTGCTACAGGAGCTTACAATGATCAGAATAAGTAATAGTAAAATTTTTTTCATTGGTTCAAAAATTATATTGGTTTAATTAATAGATATAAATTTTGTTAAATGGTTGCGTTACTATTTTGTATTTTATTAAATAAACGGGATTATGTTTGAAAATATAGGGGTTTTGTTTGAGTGATAAAAAAGAAAAGCTTTAGACAAACAAAGGTTTGGTTAAATGATAAATGACATAGGTAATGCCGCAGGATGAAATGAATCCCATAAAAATGGGAAGAAAAATTTCGTTTTGAACTCCCGGAATCAAACAGGCATTTTGAGGTTTTTTGGGATCATAAAAGACCCGGATTTGTTTACCAATTTCGTTTTTTACTTCAGTTTCTCTTTTTAGATAATTTACGTGATTTGGGGCAACTTCATATTTTTCCGGAAATTGGCTCATAGGTTTAAAGTCTTTTGAATACAAAGAATCAGATGGTAAACTTTGTTTGGACTGATACTCTTTTCCGGCAACGGTGTAACGGTATTCTTTTTCCATTATAAATTTAAAATTTTCAACCCTGTTTGAGGTAAACTCTTTAAATTTAATTTCGGCATGGATTACTTCTCCAATTGTAAATTTCCATTTTTTGCTTTTTATCATTCGGTACAATCCAATCGTGCCCGAAATAAATAACCAGTAGGTAAAATACAGGAAAATTGGAAAAAAAACGCATATAAATACAGTTGCCGGAACGCCCTGATCCCAATTGTTTAAATTCATTGTTTTAAGTTTTTAATAGGGTAAAACAGCCGGGGTCGGATCATTTTCTTTGATCCTGATTTTGCATTTTTTTTCAATATCATAAACATTCTCAATGCCTGCAATATAAATAATATCCGGAACAAATTTATCCGGCTGATTTTTTCTGCCTTCTATTCTACCGGTTCTTAATTCATATTCTAAATTGCCAAAATTGTTTTTAGCATTTATTTTTACGTTCCCGGTAAACTGTTCCCAATCGGTCATAATAGCATTTCCGTTTTGATATTGGATCAGTCGGGTTTCTGTTGCGACAAAGTAACCTCCTTTTTTTACCAGTAAATAAATTCCGTAAAGGTTTACCCATAGTGCCGCCAGTACAAAAAAGCCTATAATAATCCCCGGTATTATTAATTCGTCATAATCTTCCAGGGTTGCCGTTACCGGATTTCCGTTTACTTTAAAATGAACTTCGTCATGGCTAAATAATGGCCCGAAAAAGCCAAAAACAAAAAGGCTTACAAAAGCTGCCATGCCTATGCCTAAAGCGATTGTGCCTAATGCTTTTTTGAGAGGGTATTTTCTTTTTGCTTTAATTAAAAAGTCGATTTTTTCATTTTCAATTATTTTTTTAAGGTCGACAGGTAATTCGGTTGTATTCATGTGTTGGGTTGGTTTTGGATTTATTTTTAAGGGATTTAGTATTTCATTTTTATTTTGATTTTCGCCATTCTTCGATGCTCATTACCTTATTGTTTTTTTCGTCATAATATTTTATTTGAAAATCTTTTGGGTAAATAAAAAAGCTGTACTCAGCTTTAAAGTCTTCGGGCTGATAACCTGTTTGCTCTCCAACTTTAACCCAATAATAATCTTTGTCATTGGTTTGCGGGGATTCAAAAATAAAAACAGCTTTCTTTTTGGCTTCGGGCATATCAAAAATCATTTTAAAAATTTTGTTTCTGTTGGTATTATCAGAATCTGCGATATCAAATGCCGGGTTTTGGGTCGGAAAATATATTTCGTCTAACAATTTCGGATTACTTTTACTAAGCTCTTCCAATCGTGCTACTGCCAGCGGATAATAGGCGTAATGCTTAATCTCTTTATTGTTTTTTATTTCTGAATATATCTTTAAGGCTTCCGTTTTATTTCCAATGACTTCATTATAATTGCCAAATGCATAATCGTAAATGTAAAACCCTTTTCCAATGCTGTCAATAGCAACTTTAGCCTTATCAAATTCTTTGAGTTTGGCATAATTGGCGGCAAGTGCAGCTGCATAATCCATATTATGATATTCTTCTTTTTGTAATTCTTTTATAGATTGGCTGTAGTTGCCCGTTTTGTAATATAACTCGGCTTTGAGGTAGTTTAAACTACTTTCTATATTCTTTTTTATTTGAGATTTATATTTGTCTTTTTCGTTGCTGTTCACTAGTAATAAGCTATCAGCCTTTGCAATAACTTGTTCCGGATTTTTTTCTGCATCTGCATAGAGCAAAACTAATTGCGCATCAAATTTTTTAATTTCATCTGAAATCTTGTCCATTTCCTCATGAATTTTGGCGTGAGAATCATTATCAAAGAAAATAGGCTGTACTTTTTTACAAGAAAAAAGACAAAGTAAAATCAGAATAGAAGAAAGTATTTTGTTAAAAACAGGATTCATGTATTTCAGGTTTAGTGTATAGGCGCTTCTAATTCAAATAAAATATAAGCTCCATGTTCAGATTGTCCTCTTTCAATGCAAATAAAGCCTTTTTTCCCGTAAAAAATAACCGCTTTGGTATTATGCTCCAGACACTTTAGCGTAATAGGTAAACCAGTTTTGTCAATTGCGGCTTTCAATAAGGCGGTTCCAATGCCTTTGCCCTGATAGTTCTGGTCAATGTATAAATGATGAATAAAATGATCTTTCATCCAAATCGAAATAAACCCAACCGGAATTCCTTCTATTATCGCCACCAGAATTAGTTCCCCTTTTGTAGCGCGTTCAAAATCTTTCAATTGAAATTCTGAAGGATCCAGCCATGAAAAAGTCCTTTGCCTTTCTTTTAAGAATAACGTTCTTAAAATATCATGATCTGATTTTCTGATTTTGATTATTTCCATTATCACTATTGGATCAGGCAAAGAGATGAATTGTATTTTTAAATTTCTATTTCGGTTTTAAAAACAACAACAGCATTCCCTTTTATTTGAATTAATTTTGGTTTGTTATCTTCAATGGCGACCTTAACTTTTATGACACCCGGACGATCTATTTTTTCACCTTGTTTTCCGTTAAAAACAAATTCATTTTCATCAAAATCAACGATTTTATTTTGAACCAGATAACCGCCCAGAGGTCCGTTTGCGTTTCCGGTTACAGGATCTTCGTTGATCCCAATTCCAGGGGCAAACATTCTTCCGTAAGTCAGAATGTCCGGGTCATTAGAATCAAATGTAAAAACAAAGTAACCGTTGCAGTTAATCTCTTTACTTAAGTTTGCTAAATCAGGATAGTTAGGCGTTAAATCGTTGAGTTTTGTTCTGCTTTTGATGCCTATCATTACTTTAGAATGCCCTGTAGAAGCGATTTGAATGGGACATTTACGGTCAGTATCAGCCTTTTCTAATCCTAATGCAGTTAACATTTTTTGTGTGACAGAATCATTAAATACCGGACTAAGTTCAAAATTTCCCTGGGTCATTAAAACCTGATAATCTTCGTTTTCTCTGATTATTTCAAATGGCAGGATACCTACTTTCGTTTTAAATCTTAAAATGCAGGAATCTAATTTCTCTTCGATAGCTTTGGCATACATGGCTGCAATCGTAGCGTGCCCGCAAATTGGGACTTCGGTATTGGGTGTAAAATAGCGTATTACGCCATCACAGTCATTACTATCCGGAGGAAAAAGAAATGCAGTTTCAGAATTGTTTAATTCTCTCGCAATTTGCTGCATTTCATTATCATTCAGTCCTTCTGCATTTACCACAACTCCTGCGGGATTTCCTTTGAATTTTTCTTTTGTAAAAGAATCTATCTGATATATTATTCGTTTTTTCATTATAGTTTTCAGGGAGCTAAATTTAATTTAGGGAAGAAGTATACTTTTTATCAATAATTTGTTGTCCTTCCTGCATAATAATTTTATTCTATTCTTATTGGTAACTGTTGTTGCTTATTTAATTTCCTTATCTGAAAAAGGATATAAGTTGCGCCTAATGTTCCGGGGATAAACCAGCCGTACAAACCAGGAAAAAATTCATTTACAACCACAAATGCTGTTGTCGCAGAGATATAACCGCCCATCATTTTTCCTAAATGCAGTTTTAGCCAGTCTTTCTTTAATTTATTGCGGTTTTTATAAAGCATTAAATCCCGCAGTGAAAAAAAGAGTCCGATAACGCCAAAAGCAGTTAAAACAATATTGATTTTTTGATGTACCAACGGATTGTACAAAATCATCAATATGCCGGTAATGATCATAATCCAGGAGATCATTTTATCGGTTTTTAAGTTGACTTCTGTGTTTTTAAACCGCAAAGCCCGGTAACCCGTGATCATAAAATAAGAACTAAAAATGCCTATTGCCACTAAAAACGCATTTTCGTGCCCGGGCAGGATGGCAATGATTAACGCTGTCAATGCCGATAAAAGCATGCCGTAATAAAAGAGTTTGCCGGATTTTTTATGAACCACTTTTCCTTTTGTGGCCACTAAGGCAATCAAACCCGAAATAAGGGCAATACCACCCACCAGCGCGTGAAAATAAATCAATATTTGTATTGTTTTTTCATGCCCCATGCTTACTTGTCCAGTTTTAGTTTGGTTTCCAGTATAATTGGAAAACCCCAATATCCTTTCTTTATTTTTATTTCGGCAAAACTGTAAAGGCATATTTCCTTAAAGTCATAATTATGAATGTTGATTTCTCTTTTGGTCCCTTCAATATTTACAAGAATGCTATTGGGAGATCTTTTGTAGGCTTCGTGTTTTTCCAGAATAGGAGAAAGTACCGTATACTCTTTGCTGGTCGATAAATATTCGTTGGACAGAAAAAAAACGGAGCACGAAATTGAGCCATAGACGACAAGGATTAAAACAAAATACTCGATTATTTTAAAATTCTTGCCTTCGTAATTTTTTTGATATTTATAAAATAAAAGCCCAAAGAACAAACCAGCAATCAGATAGATGTAAAGTAAAAATTCGAATTTTATAATTACAAAATTATTATAATGTCGGAGTAAATAAATGAAACTAACCAGACAAAGTACAATGGAGATTACTTTTATCGTAAAAATAAGAGTCTCTCTCTTTGTGCTTTTTTTCGAGATGTTTTTTTTATGTCTTCTGCTCATAAATTGGATAGACTGTTTTAGTTCTAAAATAAATTATTTTAATCGTTCTAAAACGCCTCTGCGTTTGATTAAATTTTTATAATCCCATTGTATTTCCTGTCCTTTTTTGAGCCAGCGCTTTACATCGTCTTTATTAATTTGTTCGACTGCTGTATAACGAATTTCCGAAGCCTTAAAAGAGCCTTCGCTGGCCAGTTGTGCTTCATCAAACGATTGCCCGCTCCAGAACAATAACCTAATGCAGTTTTTCAATTTACTATAACCTACAATAGGGTTTCCGTCTAAAAACCAAACCGGGTGCGCGTGCCAGATTTTGTTTTCGGCTTCGGGCAGGTTTTGGTCGATTATAGTGGCTAAGAGATCACAGATTTCTGTATCGGCACTATTTTGCAAATGGTTATATTCTTGTATTTCTGCATTCATCATAATGACCTTTTAGGTTTTGTAAGGGATTGAACAGGGCCGCCTTATTTTTATTTTGAAATACTATTACCAAGCTAAAATACTCTTTTTTATGATAAAAAGGTAAAACCTGAGCAGATGTTCTGGCGAAATACAATTAGGACATGTACAAAAAACAAATCCGACTTATTTTCATAAATCGGATTTTGGGATGGAAATGCGGCTATTTATTTTCTGGTCAAATCGGTAATTAATAGCGGATTGTTTTCTTTTAATTTGTGGTATAATGCTTCGGCCGTTTCCGGGTTTTCTTTTAAATGGTCATATTCGGCTGAAGTTATGCCTACGATTTGCAAAAAAGAAACTTCGCCGTGTGGTGTTTGTATTTTCTCCAGTTCAGGATCATTTACAAACAATAAAGCCGTTATTTCTGTTTCGGTCTCGAGTCTGATAGGGCCGTTTGCGGGCATATAATGAAATTCTTCGAACCAGTTGCCACTGCTAAAAACATATTTGGCAATGTTTTGCAAAAGTGCAATAGGCCAGCCCGGAGTTTCGCTGTCGTCCTGAAAAGGTTTTAATCGAAAAGTGAGTTCAAACCCCCATTTGCTAAATTCATTTTCTAGTTTTTCTTCATCATAATACAATTCTGAAAAGCCGTAAGTCACAAAATGAAAATGATCTGTTTGCTTTTTACTTTCGTAGATACTTATTCCGTCAAGCGGATCTTCTCCGCCCAGCATATACGGTATTGGAGGAGCAAAATGTTTGGGTTCCTGATTGGGATAAAGTTCGTCGAGCTGTTTGTCTATAGCTAACCAGCCCACAGCATCATCTTCTGAAAATTCTTTTTTGTATTCGTCTAATGTCATGTTTTTTAAGTTTAGATAATAGAATGGTATAAAATATCTTTTTGGAGAAAGATATTCGGTGAACTAATTTAAAATAAAATTTGAAATATCCTGATTTTCCAAAGAAGGATTTCTTATCCTTTATCAGAATAAAGTATCGAAATGCTTTTTGAAAGTTGTGGTAATATTGGCCACAAAATCTTTTGTGTATTGTCCTGTAAGGTCGAGGTCAGGATCTAAAATGGTGATTTCGAGCCCGGTTAATTTTGGGCTTTGAAACAAATAGGAGGTAAGTTCGTTGAATTCTGCATAAGTAAGCCCGTCTGGTGTCCGGCTGTCTACGCAGGGCATGATGGCATCATTTAAAACATCTGCATCGATGTGAAGCCAGAAACCATCGAGATTCTTATTTTCTATTTGTAACAGGAAAGATTGTACGGTATTCAAAATACCTTGTTTTCGCAAATGATCAAGGCTCACATAAGTAGCAGCCGAATTTCTGATTTCATTTTCGTATTCGTCATCGTATTCGCGGTTGCCCACGCACCAAAGATTTTCTTGTTTTATATAAGGCGATAAATGGAGAATATTGGTTAGTTTTTCCGGTCCGTTTCCAGTCACGATTGAGGCCGCCATTCCGCCAACGCCCCCGGTTTCGGATAAAGAAACATCCATAAAATCTGTATGGCCGTCGAGGTAAAATACGCTGTAGTTTCCTTTTTGTTTTAAAGCGATCGCAGGCCCCAGAAGAATACTGCAATCGCCGCCCAATACAAACGGAAATTTATTCTGAGTCAGGATATTATTGATTAAATAGGCTTGTTCGCGCGCATACTCGACCAGCGAATTGGCATTGAGAATTTGAGTTTGATGATCCCGAACATGGCTATACCTGGGCGGATCAAGTCTGATGCTGTTTTTAGGATAAATAGCTTTATGTAAATTATGTCTCCATAACCAATCCGGTAAATTTTTTACTCCGGGTTCTTTGCCCGGTTGAGGTTCTTTTAAACCCAAATTTGATGGAAATTCAACAATGGTTATCTCTTTCATAATCTTGTGTATTGCGTTATAAAGTTATGAAAATAAAGTTTGGGAAGAAATTATAGAAAATAAATAAAGGTTAAATTAAAAAAAGAAAACCGACTTGTAAAAGCAAATTGTGTCTCTTTCTAATTTTAAAATTATCTGTAGCTGTAGACCCCGATGTGTATGATCGTAAAGTGTACTTATTTTTAATAAGTCATACATGCATTTTTCAAGCACCTCAAAAAAAAGCTTATTCTGTTACTTTAAAAACTTATAGTGAACGAAAACGATATAGTAAAGGGTTTAATTTGTAAGAAAAAAAAGTAATATGAAAAAATATTTTATTTTTATCCTTGTCTGCCTTGCTTCTTGTAGCGAGGAAAATAGTTCATCAGAAACTATTCATCAAAACGAAGCCAATTTTACTATATCTAAAAATAGTGAACGGTCAGCCTGGAACAACATTCAGGTAGGAGAAGTTTTAAAATTTGATCTTAAAATCAAAGACTTCGATTCGTCAGCGGGTGTAGTATATGTGTTAAAACCAATAACGACAGATGCTACCAAACACCAACAAAACAAAATTGATTATAATTTTCAGGAAGAAATAAAAGTACTTCCTTCAGGTCTCTTGGTAAAAGACAGTATTGTTGCTAAAATAACGCGGGACAGCATTATTCTTAAAAAAGCAAATTCTTCTTTTTTTGTTTCGATTTTAAAACCCGGAAATTTTGTGCAGGGATATGCCCTTCATAAGATGCAATCGAATAAATATGTTGCTGCATCTACGCAGGAAATGTTGTTTTCTGCAGTAAAAATCGAAGCTTATACCAGAAGTGTGCAAACAGATAATTCGACGATGTTTTCAAGTTCGAAACACAGCCGTTATTACGAATTTACTATTGATGATGGAGATCAGACCAACGACCTCTACTTAACAGACAGTGATACTAAACAAAATAGTTATACAGCATTATACAACGGTAAAAAATATGACGGAAATATTGCTATAAATACTGTGATGACATTTAGTGAAAAGGTAAATACTGAAAAAGGCCCCCAGATAGTGCCTGACTGGATATTGTCTGAACTTAAAAGTACACAAAAAAGAAATCATGAACCTGATAATATTATTACATATAGCAATTTGAATATTAAACAGAAATAATAACTAACATGAAAAACCAAATGAAAAAAAATGTAATTATGGCTCTGGCCATTGGCACGGCAATATTTACTTCTTGTAGTAGTGACAACAATAAAAATGATGAAGTCAGGCTGCTTTAGACAAATTAGAGCCTGTAGTATTAAACGATGGAAAAAATGAATAAGGATTAGTTTTATGAGTTTTGTTTTGTGTGCGTTACTTAGTGATAAATCGCCAAAAATCTCTATTGAGTCACTATTTTTTGAACTTAAGGAGTTTTTTAAAAATGATAATGAATTTTCATTGGAATTTGAAAAAATACCTTTTAAAAAAAATAAAAATGTACTTCTGAAATGGGTGGGATGGAAGACTAGAGTGCATTATGAAGAAGGTATTTTTGTGCAAAGTGACTCATCGGAAATTCAAAAAAATGCGGGCAGTGACATTGCATATGATGTATCAAAAATTGATAAAAGAGTTCGAGTTGTATTTGGTTCTGATGATAAAAAAGAGTATACAAATCAAATAATTCATATTATTTCTTTTTTGGAAGATATAGAGGGTGTTTTTTTATTTGACCCACAGAAAAATAATTTTTTAAAGCAATGAACACAACATTAGCAGTGATCCGATTTCAACGCGTAACAAGTGAAATGCAACCAGATCATATTTGGGAGCTTCAGCTGGGAGGGTCGGATGATGTATCTAATCTTAGATTCTTACATTCACAAACTAATTATGATATTGGGTCATTGCAAATATGGCCACAGATAAGAAATCTTGAGTCCAGTACTCCTATAACAATTAGAGTGTTAGATGTAGAAGGAAAGGATGTGAATTTTGAGTAATAAGTTGCCAAAAATTATTGACACAGTAAGAGAAAAGCTTAGCGAAAGACCAAAGTCAATATTGTTTTGTAAGTTAGGAAACAAGGCTACCAGTATCCCTGATGGGTTGAAAAGTTACACCGCCTATAGTGAGTTTCTTAGTGTATGCAATGGGGCTCGTTGTGGGGATATCGACCTTTGGGACACTAATAGCATACCTAATAACCAATTTTATGTTTCAGAAATACAAGGAATGCAAGATGCTTGGTTATGCATTGGGCAAATATTGTATGAACCACTTATGCTGAGTAAACAAGACGGAAAAGTCTATCTTTTTAGCAAGAATGAACTTAATGACATGCCAATGTATATCTTTGATGATTTTTATAATTTAATCATAAATTATGTTTTTGGTGTTAAATATAAAAATATTGTTGTAAATGCCGATAACGATAGGTGGTTCATTTTTTTGAAAGAGAATGATTTTTTTTCGATAAATGATGTGTGATTAAATTTTGAACTGTAGTGGATAAGTAATTTTGCCAGTCTTCAAAAACGGGTAGTGCATCCGATTTATTGATAATGATGAATAGTCAAATAATGCCCATTTTAGTGCTAGCCATTAGCGCCGGATTATTTACTTCTTGTAGTAGTGATGATAAAAACAATGCTACGGGTGGTAGTTTAGAAGATTTGCAACCCGTAGTTTTCGCAACAAAACCGGATAATGTGCTTAGTTCTAAAAAAACCGGGTTACAGGAATTAAATCCTATAACAGGTAACAACGAATACGTTTATCTTACAGAAGTAGAAAAGCAAACTACACTTTCGCCCCTTTCTATTATAAACGAGGCAAATCTAGACGTAATTTATCCCGGAAGTATTTTGCGTGGTTCAAGTTTCATGAATGCAACGTATGATCCGTTAGTGCTTAAAAACTCTTTTAAGCCTGTTACTTTATCAATGTCTTTAAGAGGTGATTTGTCTGTTAGTGCGAACATTCTGCCAACGTATAGTGAGATAACAAATGCTACAAATATTTTAGTCAACAAAAATAAAAATCTTATTGATTATAATGCAATACCAACTTACTATGAATATCAAAGTGATGAGATTACAACAGAAAATAGTTTTAAAAAAGCACTTGATGCGCATTTAAATGTAAACGTATTAGGCGGTTTAGTAAAAGTAAATTTTGGTTACACACAAAATAGCGGCTCAACCAATACAAAGTCTTATGTAATGGTAAAAGTAAGGCAACGTTTGTACAGTATGACCATTGACCCCAAATATTATACAGACTGGATAGATGGGGATATAAATGCGAACAACTTTGGATCTCATGAACCTGTTTATGTAAGTAATGTAGATTATGGCCGGGTTGCTTATATACTCATTGAAACAACTAAAGATGAGGCTTACAATAATATGATGGTTAAGGCATCAGTGGGTGTGGCACTAAAAGTGGTCGATATTGCTGTAGATGTAAATTATTCTGAGGAGTTTAAAAAATTATTTGCGCAAAATAAAGTGAAAGTTATGATTGTTGGGGGACCAAATTCACTTGGCGGAAAAGTAACTGATTATAATAGCTTTGTGAAATTTTTACAAACTCCTGATAATGCATCATTAGTAGGGTCTTCAGCCCCAATATCATATAAAATACGCAGATTAAAAGACAATACCGAAGTAGAAGTAAAAGATATGTATACTGAGCAATTTAAGGAACTAAAAGCGAAGTAAGAATTTAAAATGCAAAAGCCAGTCTATTAGATTGGCTTTGTATTTTAAAATATTTTGATTTTAGATGATGATAGCAATACATCTTTACAAGAAATAATACAATAGTGCTTTATCTCTTCTTACATGGTAAATATAACAACATCATGGAATTGCTCTATTTCTTCTAGTACAAACAAACTATCATTGAAGTATTCCATATCAAAATCACTATCACCCCAAACTTCAAATCTTTTATTGCAGGTTTTTAATTTTTCTTTATCAAAAGAGTTATCATTCCAATCCAGTGCAAAAATATCCGCCATTTCTTTTGCTTCTGTATTGACATATTCGTCATCATTAAATACAATGTACAAGCGATAACCATCATTAAATGTGATCGTGATTTTGTGATGATCGCTTACAATTTCCGGTTTGGTTTTTATTACCGGCCTGTTATAAAAAGCTTCTAAATTATTTTTTAAAAGAGTCAGGTCTGCATTTGAAGAAGGTGCAATAAATGCCAGGTTAGAGTAGGAAGTATGTGCCATTGTTTTCTGATTTTAAGGTTTTTCTATCTTAATAAATAATTCGATAAGTTCAAAATTAAAGTTTCTTCGTCATTAGAAACCGAAATATACGATCTAATTTTTCAGGGTCTTCTTTGCTTTTATTTCAGATAATATAAAACAACAAAATAAAGTATTTTAAAAAAAATTAAAGGTTTTAAAAGACAATTTTATATTAAAATAGGACTAGATCGTAAAAAGCAAATAACATTTTTAGATTGAAGTTTATTCCTAAATATAGGGACAGACTTTGGTCAGGTCTGGTTATTCCTGTTGTTTATCAATCGTAATGATCAGCTTTTTATTCTTTTGTTCGATGTTTACCATTTGTCCTTCGTTAAAGCCAAGTTTGTTAAGCCATTTTCCTTCCAGTTTTACTACGGGAATTGTGGTATAGGTACGAATTCCAGGTTTGTATTTGGTATGAATTTTTAGTTTTCTAAGATTTTTCATTGTCGCAGGTCTTTACTGTTAATTCAAAAGCGATGATTTGTAATAAACCAAATGTCTAACGAATAGGTTAGAATGTTGTCAGATTATATGCTGACAAACCGTAATTTTATTAACAATTTTATGTGTAGGAATAAAAAATCCGACTTGCTTTCGCAAACCGGATTTACATCAAGGTTCTTTTTTAAAGTTGCATGTTAATTGCTGTTCTTTAATTATAACCAATTTTTTTACTTCGCCGTTTTTTGTTACCTGAAAGGGTATTTTTTCCTTGTTTTATCTGTAAGATTACATAGCGCTCTCTTACTGTATTTCGTATGTTTTCTGATTGTCAAAAAGTAAATTCCTTTACAGTTCCGTTGGTGAGGTCAAGGTATAAGAGATCAGATATTTTTCCGGATTTTTGAGTTCCTGCCAGGGCCAGGTGTGTATTATAAAGATGATAACTGCTTATTCCCTGCAAAGGCGTTTTTATGGTCCTGATTATTTTTCCGTTGGGTTGTACAATACTAATCAGCATTTTGGCATCAGTTGCAAGGCTTGTTTGGTGTATCATTATATAAGCATCAGGATGGGCGAGGTGCAGCACAGGTGGGTTTTCGCGTACCACATTATCAGGAAGTGGTGTACTGGTTAAAAAAGTACCGTAAATAAATGGCTCGTCGTTTATTTTTATCAGGCTATCCATAATAAATCCGTGGCCTGTTTTGTTTAGCCCTGTGTAACTGCTTTTGTATAAATAACGTCGTGCATTGTCGTCAGTACTGCCACCATAATAGTATCCGCTTTTTAGCTGTTTTTTATCCACTTCACCCAATATGCCGATAAATTTTCCGCTTGCAGTATCATATCCACAAATAGTATTATCTAAATAAACATTGTCATATAACGGGATGCGCTGTGGTATTTTATTATTTGAAGTAACAGTGGTTTTTAGTGTATTTAGGTTCAGCGCATAACCTAACGCATCATTGCCTGTAAAGAAGAGAGCTTGTTCAGGTTCGTTAAAATAGTATTTGTCCAGGCGAGAAGGAAAATTTTCTTTTTGTGCGGGATTTTCTTTTTCCAGGTCTTTCGTTTCGGCTACTATTTTTCCTGTTGCTTTGTCTACCACAATGAGCCCGTCTAAAAAGTAAAAAAGATAGACTTTAGATTGTGCCATTAAAAGATGTGTGCTTGGCCGGTCGTCTTTTTGACCTGATAATTTTGTACTCCATACTACTTCGCCCGTTTGAAGGTTAATGGCTTCTGCATAATGGGATACTGCACCGTTCCTTCTGCCTCTGTTTCCACTACGGACTACATAAGCCGCTGCCATTGGGGCATTGTTTATGGTGTAGTATATAACTTTTCCTTTAGCCTCTCCTTTGCGATACTTGTTTAGTATATTTGGCATGACATATATAACGCCCATGATAAACAATAGGGGGATCAGGAATTTGATATTGTTTTTTTTCATGCTATTTTTTTAGTTGCTATTCTTTGCTTTTAAACAATTTTTTTACTTCGTGGTTTTTGGTTACCTGAAAGGGTATTTTCCTTGTTTATCTGTAAGAATACATAGCGCTCTTTTACCGTATTTCGTATGTTTCCTGATTGTTAAAAGTAAATCCCTTTGCAGATCCGTTGGTGAGGTCAAGGTATAAGAGATCAGTTATATTCCCGTATTTTTGAGTTCCTGCCAGGGCCAGGTGCCTGTTATAAAGATGATAACTGCTTATTCCCTGCAAAGGCGTTTTTATGGTCCTGATTATTTTTCCGTTGGGTTGTACAATACTAATCAGCATTTTGGCATCAGTTGCAAGGCTTGTTTGGTGTATCATTATATAAGCATCAGGATGGGCGAGGTGCAGCACAGGTGGATTTTCGCGTACCACATTATCAGGAAGTGGTGTACTGGTTAAAAAAGTACCGTAAATAAATGGCTCGTCGTTTATTTTTATCAGGCTATCCATGATAAATCCGCGGCCTGTTTTGTTTAGCCCTGTATAACTGCTTTTGTATAAATAACGTCGTGCATTTTCGTCAGTACGGCCACCATAATAGTATCCATTCTCTAGCTGTTCTTTATCCTCCTCACCCAATATGCCGGTAAATTTTCCGTTTGCAGCATCGTATCCACAAATAGCAGTGTTCTGTAATAGGCGCCGGGGGATTTCTTTATTTGAAGTTACGGTGGTTTTTAATGTATTTGTGTTCAGCACATAACATAACGCGTCATTCCTTGTAAAGAGTATAGCTTGTTCAGGCTCGTTGAAATAGTATTTCTTCGGATCTGAAGGAAAATTTTCTTTTTGTGCGGGATTTTCTTTTTCCAGGTCTTTCGTTTCGGCTACTATTTTTCCTGTTGCTTTGTCTACCACAATGAGCCCGTCTAAAAAATAAAAAAAATACGCTTTAGATTGTGCCATTAAGAGATTTGTGCTTACCCAATCGCCTTTTTGACCTGATAATTCTGTACTCCACACTACTTCGCCCGTTTGAAGGTTAATAGCTTCTGCATAATGGGATGTTGTGCCGCTTGACATTCCCCCGCTGACAGTATGGGCTTTAAAATGTGCTACGCAAGCCGCTGCCATTGGTGCATTGTTTAGGGTATAATAAATTAATTCTCCTGTAGCCTCTCTGTGGCTATTCTTATTTAGCACGGTTACTATGATATAAACAAGGACGGTGATAAATAGTAGGGGGATTACTAATTTGATACTGTTTTTCATGCAGTTGTAGGATTAAATGTTTGTAATCGGTTGACTTTTTAAAGATACAGAAAAATTATGTTATTGTAATTTTAAGCGTTTCTCCTTTCCTGTCTGCTTATGATGTTATAGTATTTCCGGCTATTTTTTTGACCAGTTTGTTGAGTGTTTTTTTTACGGCTAGATTGATACAAGAGGGCGTTTGTAATTGTCGCGCTAACGGCGGACTGATAAAATAATAGCAGTGTATAAATAAACGACCTGCAACTGAACGGGCCAGTACGTGATCTCTAAAATGACGCAGTACTATTACTTCCGGTGCATCATAGCTGCCATATACTGCTGTTGCAATGTAACAGGCTCCTTTGTCGGGATCTATTTTTATATTTATAACTTTTTCTTGTCGCTCATTTAATTTTTTGCTGTAATGATTCTTCATTTGTTCCGGAGCATAAGCTATGGCATTGTTTGCATATTCAAGATTTTTCGCGGTTATTGGCGGCATTGAGCTTGTGCGCCCCAGTGCAGCTTCTTCTAATGCTTTTGCTTCTTTTACCGTCAGGTTCCGGATAGAATAAACGAGTTCACCGGAACGTGGATAAGCTGCATCTATTATATCTTTGCACTGTTTTAAACCTAAACCGGAAACTATTTTCAGTTCTTTAATAGCATTTAATTTTGCAGCGGGATTTGCTTCTATAATCTTGCGCAGATTAATACGTTTATCATTGATGGTAATACAGCCTTTGTACTGCTCAATCAAGATGCCATCAGCTGATCTAAACTTACCCCATAATACTTCATGATTTTTGGGGTAGTGTTGCAGTAATACATCAAATATTCTTTCTGCTTCTTCACAGTTTTCTTCAAGCAGGTATTGACGTCCTTTCTCGATACTATTTTCTGACGAACTAAGTTGTTCCAGATTGATTTTCTTGCCGCAATACAGGCAAAAACCAAGTATTTCGGTATCCTCCAGCATGATTTTTTCGTAACAATGAGGGCAATTTGAAGCTATTAGCATGATAATTCTTTATTATTATTTATTTTCTATAAATACTTCCGGGCTTTCTGCAACCCATTCAACATAGGCGGATGAAGAACATACCAATTCTGCTGTAGAGGAATTTTTACCAAAGAATTTTTCAGGTGATTTCTGTGCATATTTTCAGGTGATTTCTGTGCATATAAAAACAGTACTAAAATGTTTTTTCATTTATATTGTTTAAAGATTAAACTGGGTGTATTTTTAGTGCTTATTTGTAGCAACGCAATACAGCAAGCGTATGTTTTATGAGCTTGCTTTTGCTTTTGTGTTCTTGGTTTACGGTTGTGTTACTTTGTAGAATCAAATTTCATTTCAACACCGTCTATTATCAGTTTTTTGGGCATTATGGTTAAGCCACAGCCTTCATCTTCTCCATAACCTGAACCTGCTGTGCTAATATTATCTGTCAGGCTTAAAATCATGGCCGATTTAAAAGAGATAGTTCGCTCTACTTTTCCTGTCGCCAGATTTGTGCTGATAATTTCGCCGTTCATTTCAGTATTCAGACCGGACACCCATTGCAATAAAAACTTATTCGGAATATTTTTTAATGTCATGTAAATACTTACGGTTGGCATTATTTCTTCTTTAGTTTGCGGGTCTTTTAGAGACGGACTAATATTGTAATTAAAATTTTGTACTTTATAGGTCGCTGTTTGTTTGCCATCAATGGTTTTGCAAATCATTTCTACTTTTTTTTGCGCCTGTACTACTGTTACCGAAAATGAACTAATAATAAAAGCGAATAAGATTAATTTTTTCATGATTGTTTTTTTTAAAGTTTTTAAGAATTATTTAATGCTATAAGAATATTTCTGTTTTATAATTTGTGGCGTAGCGCCTTCCATGTGGGCGAGTTCGTAATGACATGTTGCAGGATAACCATCTTCGGTATAAGTATAGGTGCTGGCTTGTTTTGTGGTAGTTCCCGTTATTCCTGTTCCGGGTTCAAATGCATAAAAAACAGACGCTATGACAAGGGGATTATTCTGAGAGGCATAGGCATAATACGGTAGTTTACCATTTAAATAGGGACCTGTTTCCATCTGGCTATACAAACAGGCTATTTGCGGTACTGTTTTATGCGGATTTATTTTATCATCATACGTATAAGTCGTGACGTAATATTGTGCACTTTTTACGCCTAACTGCCAGAACTCTTCTTCTACTTTTACAAGGTTTTTATTTTCCCAGGTAAATTTTTCGATGCCTGTAAGCCATGCTGTATTGTCTATACCATTTTCGCCATAATGGTGAATTGCTGTAACATAACCTTTTGTATCGTAAAACAATGAATCATATTTCATATTACTTTGCAGCTCTTTTTTGGGTATCACTTTTACCACCTGTCCGGCAGCGTTACTTTGCAATTCATATAAAACGGTTGCATCTGTGCCATCTGTTCTTACGCCCGTTAAAATAGCTACAGGCTTACTGTTGGTGTACTGCAAAGTAGTTACAAGTGCTTTTCCTGTTTTTGAACCTTCCGGGTAATCTGTGTAGCTTTTAAAACTCATATCAGGATGATACGCAATAGCGCTGTATACGTTTGTAACCATAGTACTATCTGATATAGAGGTTAAAAATTTGGTACCCGTTGAGTCTGGCGTTGGTGTTGTTTCGTTGTCATTTGTGCAGGACACGGCTATCATGCTTAATGCACATGCAGCGATCATGATTTTTTTTCTCATTTTATTATTTCTGTTTGATTAAAAAAAATTGGTTAAAAAATTTTAAGTTAAATAGGGAAGACACTCTTTTTTAGGGACTCCACAATTTGTAGACAGGGTAAGCGAATTATTTTGCTTATAAAGCTGTGTAATATCATATTGCAGCAATTTTATATTATTTCTTTTCTGTAAAACTGTCTACCAGATCTACTCTGCAATTTTCCGGAACAAACTCTTCAAGATCTTTATTGAGCCGTGCTTTAGTTGCATCAACCGGAGTGCTTTTTACTGCTGTAATAAGACTGGTTGTGACATTGTAATAGCCTGTTAGTAGTACTGGTGCTTTAATTCCTTTTCGGTCCCGCTGCTCAAACATGAAAAATATTTCATCGAGGTTATGGCGGTTAACAAGAAAAAAACGCGGTTGATTGCGTATATAAATAGCTGCCTGTGCATTCTTTTCCGGCGGAAACTTTTTACTGATCTGCGTCCAGGCTTTTTCTCTAAGTTCCTTCACAAAAAAGCCTGATCCTGTAATATGCACGGGTGCACTATAATATTTTTGTTCAGGCATACTGGCACCTGCTTCTAAATACCCGTCGTACGATTGCCAGGGAGGAGCATATAAATCAGAAAAGCTACGGTCTTTGTAAGGCTTTGTTTTTTTGGGACGATTCTGGTATACAAAGATAATTACTGCCTTATAGGGCCCCAATTGTGTTTCGCGGGCAAAACGGCTAATGCGTTCCCGAATTGTTGACAGTAATACAGATTGATTTTGAGTATTGATCTCTGTAAAACAAAACATACTTATTGCTGTAGTAGCTGTATGGTTCAGGGTTTGTCCAGCTTCTTTCTTTTCGAAATAAACATCGGACTTTATAGTATCTCCCAGGTACTGCATGAGCTGGGCTGCCTGTTTTTTTCTTTTGAGCACCTCATTATACAACGGTTGTATGTTGCTTATTTGTTTTTTGCTGTTATCCCATGAGCCTGTTATTTCATTGCCCTGTTGATCTACAGCAAGGAATGCAAAGTTGTTAAGGTTCATATTCCCTTCATTCCATGCACTTAAAAAGCATACTACTTTTAAGTGTAACGAGGAATAATGGGTATCTAAATAAGCCTGTGCATTGTGTTTTGCGCTTTCTTTATTGGTGCAGCCATAGAAAATAATTGCAGTGATTACTATAAGGGCAGCTGTTAAGAATGGTTTCATGAGAAGAATAATTTAGGGAGACCTGATTCGTTTAGATTTTATTTTGGCAGTATCAGGCAAACTGCGTTTTTGCCTGATATTTTTTAGGGTTGGCTGTCACGAACCAAATCGATTAAATATTGTTCGATTACATCAAATTTAATAGCGGTCGAATAGCTTCGTCTGGGATCCTGCCTTGCATTTTCTCTAATGATGGCAGGGATGTGATCCTTAAGCCAAAGCTCACTTTGCTGATATTTTGCGTACAATACGCCCTCTTCTTCTTCGAGTATCAAATGTCCAAAGGAGGAATGTTCATAAAATGTATCACAGATAGTACTTATAAAGATGAAAGCCCGATCACCGGTTTGTAATATTTCACGACCCCAACTGTTTCCGCAACCCATAAATTCTATTGTTTTCCCTACGTTTATCTTTTGGGTTAACTTGTTGTTGGTTGAATATATTTTTTCTATTTGTGCTTTGTACTTTTGCTGCCCTAAATAAGTAATAGTATTAAGTAGTAATAAGGCATTAAATTTTGCCTGGTCCGTCAAAAAGGTATTTTTAGTTTGTCCCATATTGTTTAGGGTTTCAGCATTCCGGCTATTGTGGGCCATTACTGTTTATAGTTGCTTTTGTAACATTTCGATTGTATCCCTGAACTCGCTTGTCTGGATACCTTTGGGGTCCGTACTTTTAGCGATCCAGTTTTGCATGGCCTCTATATACTCTTTAATAAAGGTTTTATTCTGCGGACTTGCCTGATATTGTATACGGGCCTTCACTACAGGACGCATGAGTTCCGACGCATTACGTTGTAGGCCATCTGCACTTTCATTATTAAGTATTACAATATTCTTTTCATAGCCGGGGATGTATTTCACCGGAAAGAAAATATTGGTGCGCGGTATGTTAATCGCATTGCGAATAGGGTATATAGCGGCAGTAGTTTTACTAAATTCTGTTACTACATCTTTGCCTTCCGGTGTTTTTACCAGTACATCATAGTCATAATTAGGCGTATAGTCATAAATATAGGCGTTGGAGTTGTAAAGTTTGCTGTCTGTTCGGGTTTGCTGCGTTATAATGGCCATTCCCCGCGTACCAAATGCATTCAGAAACCAGGCGTTTAAGAATTGACCGGCAATAGCATTTGCGATTATTAAGAAGAGCACTACGGGTATGACCCATCGCTCTACTAGTGTGCCCCATAGTCCTTTTTTGCGTATATAAAGGCATAATATGCCTGATAGTACAAAAATGACCGCACTGTAAAAGCCGTGGTGGCTTATAAAGAATAAAACACGTGATATTGTTTCCATAGCAATTCGTTGACAGGTTCTTTTTGTTTATGAATCGATTATGCCTAAAAAGACGGTTTCATAACAATGATTTTCAAAAAATAAAAATAAGACTTGAACCCTAAATCAACTGCCTGTATAAGCCATACTTCTGATACAATAAGGTTAAATTTTAGATAAGCAATTGAAAAGTAAAGACAAAAAAAATCCGGCTTGCTTTCGCAAACCGGATTTTTAAATTGAAAATTATATATAACCGTAAAAACGGTTTTGTTCTTATAAGTGAATTACTTCGCCGTAAGCATCTGCAACAGCTTCCATAACAGCCTCGCTCATGGTTGGGTGAGGGTGAATCGATTTAAGGATTTCATGACCTGTAGTTTCCAGTTTACGGGCTACAACTGCCTCAGCAATCATATCGGTAACACCGGCACCAATCATGTGGCATCCTAACCATTCTCCGTATTTGGCATCAAAGATTACTTTTACGAACCCGTCTGCAGCACCGGCAGCTTTTGCTTTTCCGGAAGCCGAGAATGGGAATTTACCAATTTTTAGTTCGTATCCTTTTTCTTTAGCCTGTTTCTCTGTTAAACCTACAGAAGCGATTTCCGGAGTAGCATACGTACAACCAGGAACGTTTCCGTAATCGATTGGGTCTACGTGTAAACCGGCAATTTTCTCTACACAGTTAATTCCTTCTGCCGAAGCTACGTGAGCTAAAGCCTGACCCGGGGTAACATCGCCAATAGCGTAGTAACCAGGGATATTAGTTTGGTTGTAAGCGTTTACTAAGATTTTATCTCTGTCAACAGCGATTCCAACTTCTTCTAAACCGATGTTTTCAATGTTTGTTTTAATTCCAACTGCCGAAAGTACGATGTCAGCTTCAAGGATTTCTTCTCCTTTTGCTGTTTTTACAGTTGCTTTTACGCCAGTTCCGGTAGTATCAATTTTCTCAACAGAAGAGTTGGTCATAATTTTTACGCCCGCTTTTTTCATTGAACGCTCCATTTGTTTCGAAATATCTTCGTCTTCAACTGGTACAATGTTTGGCATAAACTCTACAATAGTAACATCAGTTCCCATAGAGTTGTAGAAATGAGCGAACTCAACTCCAATTGCTCCTGAACCTACGATAATCATAGATTTTGGCTGTGTTGGTAATGTCATTGCCTGACGGTATCCAATTACTTTTACACCGTCCTGAGGTAAGTTTGGCAACTCGCGGGAACGAGCTCCTGTTGCGATGATAATGTGGTCAGCGCTGTATTCTGTAACTTTATTGTCTTTGTCTGTAACGTCAAGTTTTTTTCCTGGTTTTAGTTTTCCAAAACCTTCAATAACGTCAATTTTGTTTTTTTTCATTAAGAACTGAACTCCTTTGCTCATTCCGTCAGCAACATTACGGCTACGTTGAACCACTGCCGGGAAATCTTTATCAAATTCAGAAACTTTTAATCCGTAGTCAGAAGCGTGTTTTAAGTAATCAAAAACCTGAGCTGATTTTAGTAATGCTTTTGTTGGGATACATCCCCAGTTCAAACATACACCACCAAGGTTTTCCTTTTCAACTACAGCTACTTTAAAGCCTAATTGTGAAGCTCTGATCGCTGTTACATATCCGCCGGGACCACTTCCTAAAACAATAACGTCGTATTTCATTTTTTTGGTTTTTAGTATTAAATACCGAAAATGAAGTTTATAATTCCGAAACTCATTTTCCGATTTTTCTTTTGTTATTTGTGATTGCGAATTTAAGGAATTATTTTAAAAAACACCTGAAATTTTATTTTTACCCATACTGATTCTGATCTTTTCACAGAGATTAAGATAAAAGTGATATAAAAAAGTAAAATGAAGTTGAAATTTGAGTGTTTTTTAACAAAAATGCAGTCTATATGAAAAGTAAAATGTGTTTTGCAAAATGCAATAAACTCTCGTTCATCTCACATTTTACAAAACACATTTTACGAATAAACAATTAAACTTTAACGTGTCCCCAGTTTTCTCCACTGGCAATACGTCGTATTTGCATTTCGCTTACGCCAAATTGTTTGGCGATCATTTTCAGACGTGTTTTTTGTTCCGGTCTCGCCAGGATTTTTTTGATTAACATTACTTTAGTAGTGGTTAATTTTCTTCCGTCGGCTTTTAAGTTGTGTTCGATCAGGTTCTTTTTGGCCTGGATCACACGCGGACTTTTACGGCTGTGCGCCATCATTTCGGCTTTGGTGGCCCAGCGTAAATTGTTTACGTCATCGTTACTTCGGTTGTAATCTAAATGAAGTACATAAGTTTGTTCTTCGGATTGCTTCGGAATAAAATACTGCGCGACTAATTTGTATAAAAAAAGATATTTGTTAACGATTTTGTCATCCTTTTTAACCTTAAACCTAAAAGTGGGATATCCGTCACTTAAACCTCCTTTTAAGAGGCGGCCGTTTTGAATTTCATCCGAAAAGCTTATGAGGCGACCTTTGTTTGAAATGGCATATCTAAGTTGTAGTGAGGCGTTTATTTCTATTTCTTTGAATTGTTCGTTTGGATAAAATCTGTTTTGTGGCATTTTCTTTTGCATTTGAATTTTGTCTCTCAAAGATAAATAATTCAAAAAGCATAACAATTATATAATTTGCCTCAGATATTACATTTATGATTCCTATAACGCTAATTTAACTTTTTTAAGAACTTTTTTAGCATTTTAAAATCTAATTAGCCACCGAAAATTGCGAGTCGTAGAGGTTTTTGTAGTAACCGTCGACTTTATTCAGTAATTCCTGATGGGTTCCCTGCTCTACAATTAGTCCTTTATCCATTACTACAATTTTATCGGCATTGACAATAGTAGCCAATCGGTGTGCGATGATAATCGAAGTCCTTCCTTTAGTAATCGTTTCGGTCGCACGCTGGATCAATTCTTCAGAATAGGTGTCGATGGATGAGGTAGCTTCATCAAGAATCAAAATACTCGGATTACTCACATACGAACGTAAAAAAGCAATTAACTGGCGTTGCCCGGACGAAAGCATGACGCCGCGTTCTTTTACATCAAAATCATAATTGTCCGGCAAACTCATGATGAAATCGTGCACACCAATTTTTTTGGCAGCATTCAAAACGTGTTCACGTGTAATCTCCGGATTGTGCAAAGTGATATTATTGTAAATGGTATCGGCAAACAAAAATACATCTTGCAGTACTACCGCAATTTGTTTTCTTAATGAAGCCAAAGTATAGTTTTCGATATTGTGGCCGTCAATAAAAATGGTTCCGCTGTTTATTTCGTAAAAACGGTTCAGTAAATTAATAATGGTCGATTTTCCGGCTCCTGTAGATCCTACAATGGCGATTGTTTGCCCTGCAGCCACAGATAAATCAATTCCTTTTATGACTTCTTCTTCCGGAATATAACTAAAACGAACGGCTTTAAACTCGATGCTTCCGTTAAAAACAGGAGCTTCGAGCGTTCCGGTGTCCTGAATATGGTCCTGGGTATCGATAATATCAAAAACACGATTGGCAGCGATCATTCCTAATTGCATCTCGTTGAATTTATCCGCAATCTGACGCAATGGGTTAAACAACATACCAATAAACATCGTATAGGAGAATAAATCCCCAAAAGTCGTAAAATGGTCTCCATTCAGGATTTTGAATCCGCCATACACGACCACTAATCCTAAAGTTATAGAGGAAATGATGTCGGCGATAGGGAAAAATATCGAGTTGTATAAAATGGTTTTGATCCACGCAACCCTGTGTTTGTTGTTGATGTCTTTAAAATTCTCTGCTTCAATTTTCTCACGGTTAAAAAGCTGCACAATCTTCATTCCCGTAACACGTTCCTGTACAAACGAGTTCATATTGGCAATTTGTGTACGTACTTCTTCAAAAGCAACCTGCATTTTACGCTGAAAAATCCGGGTAATAAAAACCAGAATGGGCATGGCAACGACCACAATCCAGGTAAGTTTCCAGTTCATGTAAAACATGAAAATCAAAACGACCAGCATTTTCATCAGGTCGCTAATAATCATAAACAAACCCTGACTGAAAATACGTGCAATAGATTCAATGTCCGATACTGATCTGGTCACCAATTGTCCTACCGGGACCAAATCGAAATACTTCATTCTAAAACTCAGGATATGTTTGAAAAGTTTTGTCCTGATGTCTTTTACAATATCCTGACCCAGCCAGTTGGCCCAATAGACAAAATAAAACTGAGAGAAAACTTCACATAACAGCACAACCCCCATTAACATAATGTACATGAGTAAACCCTGTTTGTCGTGCGTTTTGATATAGCCGTCAACCGTTTCTTTTAATAAATAGGGACGAAGTGCCGCAAAAACCGATAATGAAACCGCAAAAAGTATAACGCCGTAATAGCGCCATTTATAAGGTTTAGTATATTTTAAAATTCTTTTGAATAATCCAGTGTCGAATGCTTTTGCTTTCATGTATTTTTTTAAGCTTTAAGCTTTAGGCTTTAGACTTTAAGCTTACTGCTTACTGCCTATAGCGTACAGCTATAAATAATCGTATTCAATTTCGGTTAAATATAATCCGTGTGCCGGAACCGAAAATCCGGCTTTCTCTCTGCTTTTACTCGCAATAATGTTTTCAAAATCGATAAGAGAAATTTTATGCAAGCCAATGTTTACCAAAGTACCCACAATAGAGCGAACCATATTGCGTAAAAACCGATTGGCTGAAATGGTAAAAATCAGTTTGTTGTTTTCAGTTTTCCAATACGCCTCAAAAATCGTGCAATCGAATGTATTGACATCTGTATTGACTTTCGAGAAACATTGAAAATCGGTATGCTTTAATAAGATTTTTGCCGCTTCATTCATCAAAGCTACATCTAATTTTTGATTAAAATACCAGCTCAATTCCTGTAAAAACGGATTTTTAACCGTATTGATATGGTATTCGTAGGTTCTTTTAGTGGCGTCAAATCTGCAATGTGCGTCATCATAAACTAATTTAAGATCAAAAATGGCAATGTCTTTTGGCAAATACGAATTCAGTTTATGAATCAAATTCGGAACATCAAGCGCAGTTTCAAAATCAAAGTGACCGTACATTTCCTGTGCATGAACACCAGTGTCTGTTCGTCCGGCACCCATTACATTTATAGGAGCATTTAATAAAACCGAAAGCGCTTTGTTTAACGTTTCCTGAACAGAAGAAGCATTGGGCTGAAATTGCCAGCCATGATAATGGGTTCCGTTATAGGCAAATTGAATAAAATATCTCATTTTTAAGGGACAGAGGTTCTGAGGCGCAAAGGTACAAAGATTTTTTTCTTTTATAGGTTCAAAGATGCAGAGGTACAAAGATGCAGAGGTGCAAAGATGCAGAGGTGCAGAGGTGCAAAGGTACAGAGGTACAGAGGTACAGAGGTACAGAGGTACAAAGGTACAAAGGTTTTTTTTATGGTTGTATTGTAGAGCGCACAGTAGTGCGTCTAACACATGACATAGACGTACTGCTGTGCGATCTACAAAAAGGCTTATGTTTTTTATAATTGCATAATAAAACCTATGAACCTTTGTCTCTTTGTACCGCTGTACCTTTCTATAAACTGTTAAAACCCAAAATACCAATCATAGTTTGCCCGGTAAAAAATCGTGTCAGAAATGGACAATTCCAACGATTTAATCAAAGCTTTTTTTTAACATTGTTTATGGAAAATCCGGAAAAGTTAATTTTCAAAATATTTCATTTTAATAGGAAATATTTCTATTATGTTTGTAGTCTAAATATCAAAAAATTATGAATGAAATTACTTCTTATTGGTGGATAATTTTAATCTTATTCTCCATTATTTTTTACAAATTTATTTTACGCGTTTTCTTCGGAATGGTAATGGTTCCGGAAGACAAAATTGGTCTGGTGACCAAAAAATTCGTTTTGTTTGGAACGGATAAATCACTTCCTGATGGTCGTATTATTGCGACAAAAGGGGAGGCGGGTTATCAGGCAAAAACGCTTGCCCCTGGATTGTACTGGGGAATGTGGATCTGGCAGTATTCAATCGATATGTCCGGATTTACAGTTATACCGGAAGGCAAAATTGGACTCGTTTTAAGTAAGGACGGGCAGGAAATCCCAACCGGACGAATCTTAGCCCGAAAGGTAGATAGTGATAACTTTCAGGATGCTACTTTTTTTCTGGACAATGGTGGGCAAAAAGGACGTCAGACGGCTTTTATTACTACAGGATCCTATCGTATTAATACGTTCTTATTCGAAATTGTAATTGCTGACCAGATTAAGATTTACGAGAACATGATTGGTATCGTAACGGCGCTTGACGGAGAACCAATTCCGCAGGGACAAATTGCCGGTAAATTTGTTGAGGGGCACAATAACTTTCAGGATTTTGACAAGTTTTTAGATACAGGAGGAAATCGTGGATTGCAGCCTCAGGTAATGTTGGCCGGGTCGTATTACATTAATACATGGGGAGTACAGATTGAACAAAACCCAATGACCGATGTGCCAATTGGATATGTTGGAGTTGTTATTTCTTATATTGGAGAAGACGGAAAAGATGTGACCGGTGATACTTTCAAACACGGAAATATTGTTTCAAAAGGTCAGCGTGGTGTCTGGATGGAGCCTTTTGGACCTGGAAAATATGCGCTGAATAAATACACGACTAAGTTAGAGGCTGTTCCAACAACGAACCTGGTTTTGAACTGGGCTAATGCCAGAAGTGAATCGCATGATTTGGATAAAAATCTTTCGACGATTACTGTTCGTTCCAAAGATGGTTTCCCTTTTAATCTGGATGTGGCACAAATTATTCACGTTCCGGCTGCCGAAGCCCCAAAAGTAATTGCGCGTTTTGGAAGCATGAACAATCTTGTTTCTCAGGTCTTAGAACCAACCATTGGTAACTATTTCAGAAACTCGGCTCAGGACAGTGACGTGATTTCGTTCTTATCAACCAGAAAAGAGCGTCAGGAATCGGCTAAAAATCATATTAAATTGGTATTGGACGAATACAACGTAAATGCGGTTGATACTTTGATTGGAGATATCGTTCCGCCGGATTCATTAATGAAAACTTTAACGGACAGGAAACTGGCCGAAGAAGAGCAAAAAACGTATCAAACCCAAAGAATGGCACAGGAGCAACGTCAGGGAATGGAAAAAGAAACGGCTATTGCCGATATGCAAAAAGAAATTGTACGCGCTTCTCAAAGTGTCGAAATCGCACAACGTACCGCCGATGCAACCGTGAAAAAAGCAGAAGGAGATGCTACCAGTTTAAAACTCAATGTAAACGCTGAAGCGGAAGCTACAAAAATGCGTGCCAATGCCGAAGCCGAAGCGACAAAAGCAAGAGCAGGAGCACAGGCAGAAGCAACGAAACTGAATGCCAGTGCCGAAGCGGAAAGAATCTCTAAAACCGGTTTGGCCGAAGCAGAGAAAATCATGGCAATTGGTAAATCGACTGCTGAATCATATCAGCTTCAGGTAAGTGCAATGGGTGGCGATAATTTTACCAGATATAAAGTAACCGAAGAAATTGGTAAAGGAAACATCAAAGTAATTCCGGATGTATTAATTTCAGGAAACGGTGGGTCTGATGGTTCTATCAGTGGCCTTTTAGGATTAAAACTAATGGAAATGATGGATACCAAAGATTCAAAAGAAGGTAAAAGCCCTAAGAAACAGTAATTATCCAACGTATTTAGATTTCCTAACAGGTCTTCAAGACCTGTTAGGTATGTTTAGAGGTGGGGATAAAAATAATACCTAACAGGTTTTAAAAACCTGTTAGGATACAGAAATCCGGTCTGCATTGGCAGACCGGATTTTTTATGTTCGAAAATAAGAAAAGGGTACGAAAGACTTGCTGCTGTGCGCCTTTGCGAAAAAAAACTCAGCAACTTAGCACCTTTGAATCTTAGTGCTTTAAAAAAACCTCTGTACCTTTGCACCTCTGAATCTTTGAACCTGCAATAAAAAAAATCCTCCTCCTTTCTGATACCTACAGTCATATTGATGATACTATTTTAAAATATGTAAATCAGGCCGATGAGGTTTGGCATGCAGGAGATATTGGCAATTTGAACGTTACTATTCAGCGGACTTAGATTTCCTAACAGGTCTCCAAGACCTGTTAGGTATGTTTAGAGGTGGGGATAAAAATAATACCTAACAGGTTTTAAAAACCTGTTAGGATACAGAAATCCGGTCTGCATTGGCAGACCGGATTTTTTATGTTCGAAAATAAGAAA
>NZ_JBIPCR010000013.1:0-187222 GCF_044007335.1 Flavobacterium sp. FlaQc-48
ATATTTTAAGGATAATTTGAGTACTTTTTGGTAATTCACTTCCAAATTGTTTAAAGACAGAACTAAACATTGGTACTACTTTATTCAGCATAAAATATAAAACTAAAACTGTCACTAACATCACGATCGTTGGATAGGTCATGACTGATATAATTTGTCTTTTCATCTGAATTTTTCGGTTGAAATACTTTTGCAATTCACCTAAAACTTCTTCTAATTTTCTTGTTTCTTCACCAATCTGAATACTATAATATTCATAAGCTGAGAATTGATTACTTTCTCGCATTGATTCGTAAATACTTTTTCCTTCAACCACTTTTTCTTTGATTTGAAGGATCAGTTCTTTTTCAAATTTGTTACTGGATTGATTACTCAGAATTTCCAATGCTTTCTTAAAATCGACGCCAGATCTTAAAAGCATACCAAGCTCTCTGTAAAAAATCTCCTTTTTTTTATCAGAAAGTTTTTTAGAGAATTCAAAAGAACCGGTTTCAATCCTGAAATCCTTCTTTTCTGCTTTTGGTGCTTTGTATGTGGTTAAATCAAAACTCATTGTTTTTTCATTTTTTCTAGTAATTCATTTGCATAGACTCTTTTATAAAATTTTAAATCCAATTCTTTCTCATTTGATTCGATATTTAATTTTACTTTCTGAAAAACAAATTGTTCCGATTTACTTCTTAGAGTATCTACAACTATTTGTCTTAATTTGATTCTGAAAGTATCAATAAATGTTTCACTGTTTCTCAAAATATAGTCATCTGAAAACAGGTAAGAAACTCTTTCTCCGGTATATCCATTAAAATAAATTTCATTTTCCAGCACCGTCATTTTTTCTTTTTCAAAAATATCTTTGTTTAAACTATATGTTAATCTGTTGAGATCATTAACCAATTGATTTTGGTTTTTAAAGTCTAACATTCTGCCGGTAATAATCGAAAAAATAACAAACAAAACCCCCATAATAATAGCCGTTATAGCCATGCCAACGACAGCCTCAATTATAGAGAAAGCTGGCAAGGATGACGCGCTATTACGGTTTTTGTACATAGAAACTTTTTTCGAATTTAAATTGTGCACTGCCTTTATATTCTATTAAAATTTTTTTAAGATTTTTATTAATTGTTTCTTCATTTATAATTAGATTTTCGTTTTCATTTTCGTTCGAAATCGAGTCATTTTTTAATTCGGATAAATAAAAAAGTTCGTTGACTTTATTTTGAGTGCTATAAAATTTGGCCGATGTTTTTGGTGTATAAACAGATGCAAAAATCATGATGGCAAAATACAGGCAAACCGAAATAATGGTTAACGCAATAACTGATTCCAGAAGAGAATTACCTCTTACATTACAACACTTTTTTAATGACTCCATAGGTAGTGGTTGTTGTATTGAATAATGGAATTGAAATGAAATATTCCGGACGTTTACTGGTGTTTATTTCAATATCACTGATCATATTTTCGTAAGATGATGCACCGGTTTTCAGAAAAAAACGATTTGTATAAACAGAACCGTAAACATTGCTTTTGAGCATCAATTTTCCAGTGCAGTACAAATCGCCAAAAACTAGTCCTTCCTCGTCTATTTCGATAGTATTTTTATCTATTAAATCATGTGAGTTTCCAAATAAAACAACAGCACCCGTTATATAACATCCCTTTTTTATTTTAATTTTTGATTCGTCGGGACTTTCATTATATACACAAATTACCGATGGATATTTTAAGGTAACTTTTTCTTCAAGTTCAATTCCTTTAGATGCAAATGCCTGAACCGTTCCTGTAAATCCTTCTTCGAAAGTTATTTTGGGAGCAATTAAAATCACATCTTCCAGAACGGTATTTTTTTTTACCCGAATAGAATCTTCAGATCGTAATATAAAATTGCCTTTGAATATTAGATTGCCCAGAGACGACTTTACAGAAATCTCTTTTGTGATATTAAAAAAAGAATTGTAGTACAGTGAATCTTTTGGTTTTTCGACATCTGAAAGTTTTATTTTTTCAGATTTTATTCCTTGAAGAATCTTTTTAAATTCGGGATTAATTTCAGGTAACTGCGATTCAGAGATTGTAATTTTTCCTTCTGCAGTAAGCTTGTTTAAGCTATTGTTGATATAAGATGTTTCGATAAAAGTACTTGGTAATTGATTATTTCCAATCAGTTTTACTTTTCCTGAATAAAAAAGAGATTTGGATAGATTGGTTAAATAAATCGCATTTTTATCAATGTTTCTCTCTCCAACAAAATGAACAGATGAAACGGTGTCGTTTGCAGTGTACGATTTGGCTAAAACAAGAGACAACAATCCATAAATTTTCGTTTCGAAACTACCTTCGATACCTGAATTTTCATCCTTATCGATTTCTGCAGGTATTGTTTTGTTTCCTAAAGCAAAATTTAAAACCGATTGATTTTGTATATAAAGTTCCTCCTGTAGGTTATAATATAAATTAAGCTGATTGTATAAATTTGAAAAATACAACAATGCACCGCAAATTATAGAAACGATTAGACAAATGTATATGGCATATAGCAAACTATGAGCTTTTACCATTATTTTGGAGCTTTATCTTTCTTTTTAAAAAGATTATTAAAGAATGTTTTTACTTTTGAATCTTTTTTAGGTTCATTTTTGGCTTGCTCTCTGGCTGCTTTCTTAGTCGCTTTTTCTGTAGCTTTTTCTATTTTTTGTTTTGCGATTTTTGCTTCTTTTTCTGTTTTTGCTTTTTTGCTTGCAATGGCTTTTTCTTCTTTTGTTTTTGCTTTATAACTGGCAAGTTTCATGGCATCAGATGTTGCTTCTAATTCTTTTTGAGCGCCCTGTGCATTTTCTAATTTAATATTCTCTTGCTTAATTCTGTATTTTTCAGATTTAGTGAAGGTTTCTTTTTGTTTCACAATAATACCGTTTCGGTATGTTGTTATTTCTTTGGTGTCTGTATTGGTCCATCTTCCTGTTTTTAGATTGGAAGAATATTTTCCGTGTTCGACTAAGGTGCCGATTTCATTATATCTAAAATATTTTCCTGATTTTAAACCTTTACGATAATTTAGTGTAGTTGCTAATGTGCCATTTGAATACCAGGTTTTCCATTCCCCTACACGCAAGCCATTTTTAAACTGGCCTTGTTCTGCCAACTGATTACTATGATACATTTTAATAAATTTATCATTTAGTAAATCACCGGCTATACCACCCTGAGCTTCATGTATAAGTCCGCCTTTGAACCAATAGTAGGTTTTTGTGATTTTAGGTTCGATTTTTTTGTCTGTGGTGTAAAACTCATATCTAAAATCTTTATCCGAAATTCTCTTGATCATATAAGGATCAACAAAGGAAAATAATGCAAATGCAAAAAAGACAATTATAAAACGTGGTATTGTATATGTTTTCAAGGGGCTAGCTTTATTTTTTAAATGTGAGCAATATACTTTTTTATCAAAATAGTTTTTGTTTACAACATTCGGACAATACTTTTCATACAGATGTTATCTCAGATAAGCAAAACTATTTTATATTTTTCTAATTTTTTTACGGTTTTCCTCATTTTGGTTTGTTTTTTTGTTTTTCGCAAATATTGTTGCTGTTTATGTGTTTTTTAAGTTTTTGTCTTAGATATTATGACCTAAAACAGAGAAAAGTGGTGGTTGAGATAAAATAAAAAACTAAATATTAGAATCATATTCAGCAGTACTATTATTGTAGTGGGGTGGAGTCAGTAGATATCTGGAGATTAGAGGTAATGGACTTCAAAATAAAATTATTTTAAGGCTAGACAATATGCTTTTTGGCCATATTTTTAAAAAAAAATAATTTGTACGTTTGTTAGAGCTGATTTTTTATTAAATGAAGTAGGTGATTCTTATTAAAGATTAGGTTTATGAATATTGCAAAACAAATTGACTTAGCTAATAAATTGGTTAAAGAAGAGAATTATATTTATGAGATGTTAGTTGATTACCTGGCAGATAGAAAAATTTATCATACTATAGCTATATTAATTTTTTCTAAAGTTTATAATGTGGATAATAATTTTAGTAAAGATTTTATTTATTCTAATGAATTTTACTCTAATTTTAAAAATGAAGAAAATCCTTTTAACGATGATTTTATAGGTTATAAGAATGGGTAAGGTAATAGTATCACATGTTTTGATGGTTAATTATTCCATCTCACATTTACAGATTATCAAGGATTTTTTTAATAGCACAGTAAAATTAAAACAACCTTCGGGTTTTCCAAAATCAAAAAAGCCACTCCGTAAGAAGTGGCTTTTGTTGTTTGCTTTAGATTGCTTATTTACATTCTCAATAATTTACTCAATGACCTTTTTATTTTTCTTTATAATTATAATAAAAAGGAATAAGATTGCAGTATAAAGATTTCGATTCTAATAAATCTTCAATATCTGAATCAATAGCTTTATCTAAAATACCTAAATAAATTTTATTTAATATAACTCCCATTCCATGATTTTTATTTCCAACATATTTATGAATAGTCTCTAAATCAGGATAATGGTCTTTATTATGAAAAAAACGCCTCAATTCTTCTATAGTTCTATAAACTAATAAAAAATCTTTTAAAGATAAATTCACACTTTTCCCGTCTTCAATAGTGTCTAAACCGTAACTAATTATTTCTTCTAGTGAACCTGCTTTTTTTTTCATGTTAATTTCGTTTAAAAAATTTTGTTGTTTTGGGGTTTAATTTTACATCACCAACACATCTGATACATTACCGCATTACTGCTCATCTTTAAATTATTTTTTGTTAATATTTATTCTATTTCAACATGTTAGAAATTTAAATTCTCATATCACTAACTGTGAAAAACTACCATATTCGCAACATTCATGTCAATAAGCACTACTATCCATTAAATATACTATTTCATCATTTTTATCTAGATCTAAGTATAAACTCCCATAATTTTCAGGAAATTCTTTAGAGAATTCTTTTCCCACTCCCCAGCTAAAATAATGGGATGGTTTTATTATCAAAATTTTGTTTTTGTATAGCATTTCATATGTTCTAAAATCCGAAAAATAATATTTTCTTTTTTTGAACGTATTGATGTTGTCAAGATATTCTTCCACACTTTTCAATTCTAATTTGTACAAATTTGTATTAATTCTTTGACGGATAAAAATTGATTTACCATTTTCTTCATCAATACAGATTAAATAAAGTTTTCCTTTTTGATGGATTAAAAAATGCCTTTGGATTCGTTTTTTCTGTACAAAAGTAATTTTGAATAATTTAATATTTAATGAATTAAAACTAACATTTGAAACGTTAATAAAATATCTAAGTTTGTTTCTATATATTATTGAATCTTTTTTTATTAAAGCTTTACTGCTCTTGTCAAAAAAAGTCAATTTTATTAAGCTATCATTTTTGTAAAATCCCTCACAATCCCAGTTGCTTCTTATTTTAGAATCTAATTTAGGTTGTAAATTAGAGCTATCAAAATTTCCAATATTATAAGTTCCATTCTTATTATCATTGCACGATAATAAGAACGAACTAAACGTTAACAATCTAATTATAAATTTAATTAATTTAACCTTTTCTTCCATTTGACGGAGTTATCGTTATTGGTTTTTTCTTATTTTCTTTAGGCTTAGGAGCATTTTTAACTTCAGAAGTTGTTGATGGATTTCCATTACTATCAAATTTCATATTACCAATATTTTCATCTAATACTCCATTTGGCAATGCAGATGACCATTTACCGGCATTTTCGAAAGCTACTTTATTTTTAAATGTATATCCAATTACATTTTATTTTCATGACCTAATTTGAAACACTAAGGTAAGACAAAAGTATTTTAAGGCTTTTAAAAAGTTCAAAAATAGAAGAGACGACCAACTGGTTGTCTCTTTTTATACTCAATAATTAATACTTTATATTCTTTTTCAGTTCGTTACGCTGTTATTTTGTAAAAAAAACTAATCTGTAACATTACCCTATTCCGTAATAATAGTATTTCTTATTAACTAAAAGCCACTCCGTAATGAAGTGGCTTTTTCGTTTGCTTAAGATTGTGGGTGCGAAGTCAGGAGACTTTCGTAGAGCACATAAAAGAAAATTAGTCGCTAATTAGAACTCTTTGCAGAGGGTACAATTTTAAAAATATAAATTACTGTCATAATTACTAATAATAGTCCCGCAAATGGAGTGTTTTCAATTCCAATGCCTATGGTCAAATTATGAGCAACAGCTAATATCACATATCCAAAAAAATACTTACCTCTAATTGATGAAAAAAACATCAAAACTAAACTGACTAAAAAGAAAATATCCGCTGTAAATAAAGGAATTAAATATCTCATTCCATCATAATTATATTGGTTTGAAAAATACTTAACAATATCAATTATATAAAAATAAAGAAGATATAAATTAGCTAGGATAATAATAGTTACTGCTGTCTTTCTCATTTATTTACCGATTTTTGGAATTGTTTTATTATCTATATTCTTTTTAATGACTTCTGGCTTATCGTGGTCAACACTATGTGCATCGGTAGTAATACCTATGTACTCATCTAATACATCCAAACGAACATTTACGGTTTCTTTATTTTTATAATATCTCTCATACTTTTCACCATCAACACTATTAGCTAGGTCAGTTTGAACCTTATCTTGGGGATTATAGATATGAATATGTTTGTTTATTATTTTTCCTAAAGATGGAAAAATCTTTTCTGCCATTTCAGGATTCTCTACGCTATTTGGATTATTTACAGCAGGAGTTGCAATTGTGATAATATTAATTTTAATATCTTTTTCGCCAACAGAATTTAATGCAGCTTTCAAAAGTGGAGCTGCTTGAATCACAACATTCCCACCATGGCTATGAGCTATTAAAGTAATGTCTTCACCTTTGATTCTTTTTGCCATTACATAATTTACTAATTCAGCTGCTGCTTCTGTTCTATCTTCAACATCATTAAAGAAATTGTTACCATAATTAAATTTCCATATACTACCCCATTCAAATCCAGTATTTACATATTTGCTATTTTGTAATCTTAGTAATTGTTTTGTACCTTCTTTTAGAGAATTATCATCATTTCGCCATCTTTTATTGTTACTTGTTGTTCCATGAATAAAGAAGGCTTCTTTTCCCTCTAATTCAACAGCATCCATTATTCTATTTTCAGAGAACGCATAAGGTGAGTTATGAGGATATGATTTGGTTAATGGGTCAACTGCAAAGAAACGCCCAATCCTAGGGTCATGCATCCTGAACGTATAATTCAAAGAATTCCCTTCCCCTTTAATCTCATCATCCTTTTCCTGTCCTTGGAATCCATATCTGTAGCTATCACTTGAGCCATGTCTACTAGGCACTAACTGTCCAAAAGGATAGTAATCTGAATAGCTAATAACGTCAGCTGAATAATGATCGTAAAGATAAAGATTACGGTCTGAAATTACCGAAAGAACGTTACCTAAATGGTTCGATAATTCATATTGTTTGTCTCCTATAAAACGATATGCTATAATTGGTGCTCCCGGTGTAGCATTTTGGCCTTCGCCTTGTGCTTCTCCTTCGCATATGTCTCCTATACCATTTTTATTGTCATCTTTTTGATCAGGTTTTCCATTAGGTTACTGTGACGGTACTAAAATAGTAGAAAAAAGATTCAATATCACCACAGGTACATTTACGGCTATTCCCTAAACATGTAGCAACTCTATAAAATCCAAAAGCCACTCCGTAATGAAGTGGCTTTTTTGTTTGCTTTAGATTGTGGGTGCGAAGTCAGGAGACATTCGTACAGCATCCAGATTTTTAAGAACATTTTTGCTAATTAGAACACCTCGTAGAGCTGGCTGTCTAAGTACAGGAATATTTTTAACGAATTCCTTATTAGGAACACTACTGGCTACTTAGCTTTTAAAGTATTTAAAATTGAAAAAGCTTCGTTATAATCATTATCTTTCTCTTTTTCAGTTTTTTTATCTAAAATTGAACATGAAAATAGAATTTTCCTTCCTGAATCTATTATTATCCATTCATATTGTGATATAGCATCATCAACAAATCTTTTGCATTTCACTAATGAATTATAGTCACCTATTTGAGCAACTGAAAAAACATTCTTTAATTCGTTTTTAATAATTTCTTCGTTATAAACAATATCATCGAAATATTCTAAAATCAATGCTTGATTATTTTTCTTATTAACAAACCAATACTGATTTTTAGTGACTTTTCTAAACATCCATAAAGACTCTGGAAATTTTATAGTGAAACTGAATTCGGGAACGTCAAAAACTGATAAATTTTTAAATAATATTCTTGTCATCATAATTTTTTACTTATAATTCACGATAGGTACCTTGTTTTATCATTTCTTGTTTTTCAGCTTCATATATTTCATCTGCTTTTAATTTTTCTATATACATCATCATCTGAGTTTTAAGTGCATCTACATTATCTTGGTGTAATTTTATTGATTGGCCTTCTTGAATTTTATTTGGGTCATTAATATTATTTATTGTTTTAAGTTGATTAACAGTTGTCCCAAAATCATTTGCTATTTCTGATAACGTCTCTCCTTTTTGAACATTATAATATAGCCCCGCTATTATAGGTTCGTAATAAATCATTCCTTGTTCGATTTTATCAATACCTAATGCTTCAGCTTTACCACTTTTTATAAAATCATTAACAGCTCTTCCAAGTTGTCCAGGTCCTACTCTTCTTCCAAATGCAGAATTAGGTTTGATTTCTTTAAATTGTGCAATTCTTTGACCTCCTTTAGAAAGAATTCTATATAAGTCAACTCTACTACCTCCTTTACCGCTCTCCGTTGTAAACTCAGAAACCCATCTAGAGAATCTATTACTACCCTGAATTAATCTATGCATATCGTTACCATGTTTAAAAAAATGTCTTAAATTTTCCCATGGAGTAATTTCTGCGTTCCATTTTGGTTTAGCAACTCCTGTGTTAACTACCTCTTCCGCAATTGAAACTCTTGGTATAGTACTCGTGTTTTCAAACATAAATCCTATTCGAGGCATCCACTCTAATCCCTCTAACTCAATTCCATCAATAACTCTATTTTCGGCAAATGCATAAGGCGAATTATGAGGATAAGTTCTAAACAATGGGTCAACAGCAAAAAACCTACCAATCCTCGGGTCATGCATCCTAAAGGAATAATTCAAAGAATTCCCTTCACCTTTCAGCTCATCATCCTTCTCCTGACCTTGGAAGCCATACCAGTATGTGCCTGCTCAATATTTACCTCGCGCGAGTACTTGGTTTTTGGTAAGAACGTTCTCTTTCATTTTCAATCCTTGTAAAAATAGCAAAACATTTAAGATAAACATTCAATTGAAAGAAAAAAAATAAAAGATTTTTCGTACAATTTTTATTTTCAATTAAAAAAAAATCCTTAAATATATTGTTGCAACAGGATTTTTATTTTTCCTTTTTGTTGCTCTTTTTATTTTTGCTCCCACATGGTTACAACATGAATTTTCAGCAAATGGATTTTATATTGGTTCAGCTTTATTTGTTGCTTTAACCACTTTTATAACACTATATTTTTACTTTACTTTTAAAGATTTATTCTTTCCTAAAATCAACAACAATCAAAAACCGTTTTCGATTGTATAAAACATAAAAAAACCTCGCCAATTGGCGAGGTTTTTTTATTCTCTTTATCGCTTATCCTTGCGGGCACGGAAAGAATTTCCGCGCTATCGTTGCGCATATCCGAGCGATCGGGATAAATCTGTAATTAAAATTCTAATTGATGCCTTTATTACCAAAAAGAAAATACAGCAGTTAGCTCAATAAAAATACCGCTATAAAACATAAAACCCCGCATCTTGCGGGGTTTCTTTTTTAATTACTTTGTCGAGTTTCTTTGTGGGTACGAGTGTGACACTCGCACTAGCTGTTGTGATTATTTCTGCTCGGACCAGCTGGGGGAACTCAAAGATTATTTTGAAAGAAAAGTAGCCCAAGGCAAAAATAAAATGCTAGTAATAAATAATATTAGAAACAAGTTAGTACACATAATTTGCGCTTGTGTAAGGGATAATAAGCTATACGAAAGAAAAGTAGCTTAATCCAAAACAAATAATAAATTTTCTTTTGAAAGGAAAGAAGTAAAAAAACTTCTTCCCCTTCGCAAGACTTATTGTGTTTTTACAACATAAAGCTATTGAATTATTCGCAAAAAATAATCGAAAATTTTAACAATTTTTATTTGGCAAAACCATAGTTATCTGGGGGGTAAACTGAATCGTATATATCTTTTTCAATTTTCTCCAATTCAATCAAATAATCTTTTTTTAAAATCTTGAAAAATTTAACATTTCTGTCATTATAATTAATATCATCAAAGCAAGGATAATCACCAACTAATTTCCAAATAACACAAATAAAATCATCATCCGTCAAATAGGAAAAAATTGTATAATCATCTGATAAAGTTCCAAAAGAAACTAAATATTTATGAATATCATTATCTTCTAAATCATTTAATCTATTTTCCAATAGATTGTATTTTTCAATAATATTATCATTATTAATATTTAAGATTTTTTTCTCACTGATACGTTTTAATCGTTCTAAAAGGTAACTTTTTAAATAAATTAACTCCTTTTTTGATCCTATATACTCTCCATTAAACCATATCCTTGCATATCCCATGAGTTCTTTTTTATCAGTAACTTCATACTCTACGGCAAAAATAGAATTATTACCTACTATTTTCATAATTTTTGAATTTGATTTGGAACATTGTTTATCTTTATTTCTCTAGGATTTCCCTTTTTATCCTTACCATTTGTTGAGCCATTCCAATGCCATACTCCATTATTATCTGACTGAAAACGATGATAAACAGCTTTACTTCCCTTACCTTCTTTCGTCCATCTAGTTTCTGAATCAACTGGATCAGAAACACTATTTTTCCATAATTCTAAATCATTTGAAGGAATAACACTTTTTGTGGAATTATAAGGCAATCTACCACCTCTAGGATCATGATGCCCTGGATTTTCATATATTAGATAGCCTCCATCATCTGACTTAATAACATTATGTCTTTTTATTGCTTCTTTTAAATAGTTTTGATCAGAAAATGTGCTGTTTCCTTGATTTGTTCTTTGGATCACTCCTGCTAAATAATTATCACTAAGTTTTGAGGGGTCATTAGTGAAAATTTCCATTGGATTTGGCTCATAAGGTTTAGTCAAATCTTTTTGTCCTTTACTATTAATAGGAACAAATAAAAAGGTTGTCCCACTAAGTCTTCTAGAAATTTCCAAGACACCAAAATTAAACTTAATAGAGCTATCTCTAATTTCAGTTTTGTCTCCACCCACATTTGGACTTAAATAATCACGTAATAATAAAGCAACAATTCCACCTCTATTAACATATTTTATCCAACCAAAATCAGGTGTTTTTTCAGATTTTCTAGAAACCAATTCGATAGCATCATTATATGTAAAGTTTGAGAGTTGAACAGCATTGCCAGTTGTTACTAACATAGTTCCTAAAGCAACTGCATCTTTTGTTTCCGCACCTTCAAGTTCAATCATATCGATTACTCTATTTGAACTGAAAGAATAAGGAGAATTCCAGGAATAATTTTCTTGTAAAGGATCCACCGCAAAAAACCTACCAATCCTCGGATCGTGCATCCTAAAAGTATAATTAAGCGAATTCCCTTCACCTTTAATTTCGTTATCCATTTCTTGCCCTTGGAAGCCGTAACGGTACGAGTCAGAACTACCATGTCTATTAGGCACTAACTGTCCAAAAGGATAGTAATCTGAATAGCTAATAACGTCAGCTGAATAATGATCGTAAAGATAAAGATTACGGTCTGAAATTACCGAAAGAACGTTACCTAAATGGTTCGATAATTCATATTGTTTGTCTCCTATAAAACGATATGCTATAATTGGTGCTCCCGGTGTAGCATTTTGGCCTTCGCCTTGTGCTTCTCCTTCGCATATGTCTCCTATACCATTTTTATTGTCATCTTTTTGATCAGGGTTAGGTTTGCCCGGGCAATTATCGCAGACGTCACCATATCCGTCACCATCGTTATCTTTCTGGTCAAAGTTAGCATTATATTTGCAATTATCACATGCATCACCCACACCATCTCCATCTGTGTCTAATTGATTTCCTACTTCTGCAAGATCTTTTTGTGCTATTCCATTTGGTGTATAGCGACAATTATCGCAAACGTTTCCTACGCCATCATGGTCATCATCTTCTTGGTTTGGATTAAATACATATGGGCAATTGTCTTCGATATCTTTGACTCCATCACCATCTATATCACCATCTTTCGTTCCGCAATAGGTCTGAGCATATGTTACAGTAGTAAACGGAGTAGCACCATAATAAGGAATATTACCTGATAAGTTCATGAATTGCCCATTAACTGAGCCTGCAGAAATACCACTTAATTCATCAAATTTATACTCATTGATTTTTTTGTCTTCAGGAAGTTGTCCGTTGTCTATAGAATAACTAAAATCACACATTTCTGATTTAAGGCCATCATAAGGTACAATTTCACCTGGGCGATATATTAAAGCTGCAGCTCCAAGGGTGTTTTTTGGCACGACAATACTAATGTCTGGTGCTCCATTCCTCATCGCTTTATTTTCGTATTTATTGCTTCCGTCTTGTTCTGTAACGGTTGCCTTAGCAACAGCGGTATAAATATTTCCGTTTATGGTTAACTCTACCGTATAATTGGCCGCTTTTGTAGCTCCTTCTTTCACTATTGCTGTTATGTCCCATTCGTTTTCAGGAATAGCGGGAGATACAATTTCATAATCAGTTCTATACCTGAAATTTCTGTAACTGTAACGTCTGTTTCCGGAGTTGTTTTTATAAGAATTATGATCTCTTCTGTATTTTACTATTGATAGATAAGGTAAATAACCTCCTGTTGTAGTCTTTTTAACAGATAAGAAAATTGAACTTAAATAAGATCGTGAGCCATCTGACGGCCATGATGTACCTTCTTTTAAGGTTCCGTGAAGAGCCGCTACTAATTTCACTTTAGTATCAGTTTCATTGATTTTTAAATGCGTATTTAAGGTTATTTTCTTTGTTTTTTGAATTGTATTATCAAACAAATTGATAGAATTTCCATTAGTTTCTAACCAGGAAGCATTGTCTGTTTTGGCATCAAAGTTTAAACCTGATTGTGCAGTAACAACTGGGGCAGTGGCAAGAGCCATCATAGGCTCAGCAGTTGCAACGGTTTTACTTCTTAGGGCGCTTGTTTTAAGTTGTTGTGCGGCGGCAGTATACTGGCTAATTTTTGTTCGGCGTTTTTCAACACCAAGTCGGCTGCTACCATAAATGTCCTGTTCTACAAGGTAATAAGTGATTAAATTACCTTGTTTAATCATTTCATAAGTACTCAAAACATTTCCTTGTGCATCGCGCTCGTAGTAAGTAGTCGTTATCTTGGTTGGTGTAGTTACTGTTTTTGCAAGTCGGTTTCCTAAACCGTCATATTCAAAACTTATAATGGTACCGTTGTTTTTTGTAACTGATTTTACTTTACCATCTACACGCCAGTCAATATTTATACCTTCTTGTTTGTCTTTTGTTAATTGACCAATATTATCGTATTCGTAGTTTTCTTCGGCGGTTTGATTGTCAATATCTAAAGAGGTGTCATCTGCAGCACCATTTGTAAACACGTTATTAGCAATAGCATCGTTTACACGTCTTAATTGGTTTGTACCTGAATTATAATTATAAGTTAACTGATCCATGTCAGTAATAACACCATTTTTAGGAGCTGAAGCAGAAAGAGTTTTTAAATTTCCGTTTCGATCATAGCTATAATTAGAGGCATAACTGTTCGCAGTTGTGCTTCCCAAAACAGACTTAGAAGTCATTTCCATGATTCTGTTTAACTGGTCATATCGATAATAATTGTATTGTGTAGCAATAGGTGCCGCATCCGTATTTGATAACGAAGTGATCATTTCTTTGATATTCCCGTTGTACAAATTGTTGTCTTTTTTCTCCAGATTAAGATCTTTACTTAAGCTAAAAATACTATTGTCTCTGGTGCCAACACGAGATTTGTAATCACCATTATAGTAATTGAGTGCGAAACCAAAGGCATCCTGAGCTACACTTAAACCGTCTTTTCCGGCATCATTTGCAGTTCCGATTTTTTCAGAGTTAACTCCTTTTAACCAGCCTTGTAAGGTATAAATGTAATCAAGGCCCTGAACTTGTTTATCTCCAATTTCAACACGTGCCAACGGACCGTGATCGTAGTACAAATAGTTGGCTTCTTTTTCCCAGATAATGTTGTCTTTACTGGTGTACACTTGCTGGATTCTATTATCGGCATCATATTCGTAACGATGAATAAACTGATCATTTGGGTCGTTTGGCTGGTACGTTACTCTATTTACATTTCCGCTAATTAAATCATAATCATATACTACTTTTTTGGCACCAACATTCATACTGTTCAATTCAGTACTGTTATTAATATGATGCACGAGCTCTTTGACATTGCCATGAACATCATAATCATAGAAAATACCATTTGTATAAGAAGTTACGGCAGACTTACTTTCGAATGTATCAAAGTATAAAACAGCTGTTACGCGCTTATGGCTGTTATCAGATCCGTATGAGGTAAACCAACTTTGAGTATTTTTTACAGGATTGTCATAGATGGTTTTGGTTACCTGATCAGTTGTATCAGTAATATTGTATGGATAATTAATCGTTTTTTCGACAGCATCAGAAGAAATCTCATTTCCTCCTGCGTCTATTAATCGCCCGTTATCATTAATGGTTAAAGAAACTCCCGTTTTTGTTTTTAGCTGACCCGCTTCGGTAATTCGGCCAAGGGCATCATAACATGTATAACTAAATTGGGATTTCCCAATTTGATTGGCATTCTGACTAGCTATAATCCGTCCTAACTCATCATAAGCAAAACGAGTTTGACCACCATCTGGGGTTTGTTGCCATACCAACTGATTCAAAGAGTTGTAGCGGTATTGGGTTTTTAATTTATGAAAAGGAACGACCTTAACACCATTTACAGATAATGTATCTTCTTTTTGAGTATTTGTTTCTCTCAGATTATTAATAGTGATATCAGAAGCAGGTTTTAATCGTTGAATTCCTTCCGGCGGAACCGTCTGAACTAAGTTTCCTGCCTGATCATAGTAATATAAAGTATATTGATACTCTTTATCTGTAGATTTTTGTGTTAAAGTTTCATTTATACCTTCTAATGCCTTTTTTAAATAATTTTGTCTAAAAGCCTCTTTTTTCTCTGCATAAAAAGATTCAGACACCTGTTGAATATTGGCATCGTTTATTGCCTTTTTGTAGATTTCACATGGCGTTTTATCTTCTGGTGAACCTGGTACATCTAAACTAAATGAAGGTGCCATAGTTGCAGGAGCACAAAAATCGTTGTTGGCAACATATTTATTGGCAAATTCTATCCATGTATCTGTGTCAGCAATAATATTAGGATTTTGTGTCTTAATATAATTAGAATAAGCAATTACAGCAGCAGCGGTAGCAGTGTTACCATATTTTAGTTTGGTACTACCAAATTCAGCAATTGTTAAAAATTTTGCATCCTGAGCTGATGTAACTTCGAGTTTTGTTAAATAAGTAATATAATCTGTACTGATATAGCCATAATTAGCCTCACAGAAAAAGGTTCCGTTGTCTTTTAATTTAGCAGGAATTGTATAACCTGGCATTTGTAGTTGTAGGGCAGTTTTGAATTCAGTCCATTTGTCACTGCAAACTATTGGTGGTACAGGTTGAGGTATGCATACAGCACTACAAATAGGTGTGCCTACTTTTAAAGTGGTCGTTGATTTTGTGCTTAAGCCAGAATTTATTGATTTTTTTGTTAATGCTGCTGTTGCATTTAATATACTACAATCATTATTTCCTTTTGGAATTTTTTGAAACTCGGTCTCCAGTAAGTTACTTATTATATTAGGGAAATTTACTCCCGACATATCATTATAATTAAATACGGAATAATTTTCTCCAAGTATAGGTATTATACCTATTTGCGTCATATACTGTATTGGAGTTATTGCTATTTGTACTGGCTGAAATTTATTAAAAATGTTACCTACATCATTAACAAAAAATATAAAATATGGTTTTGAAGCTTTTCCTGTAGTAGGGTTGTATAGGTTTGAGAATGAATTTATTAATGGTGACGTGTTTGTTTCTCCTATACTTGATAAAATGTAAAAAACCCGATCTACTTTTTTTGTTATTGAAACATAAGCACCACCGCTTTGATTATTTTGAATTATATTATTAAAATTGCTGATAAAATTATTTGAATAACTGTTATCCTGAATTCTTATTGCTGTTGGGTCAGACTGAATTTCATAAGCACCAATTGAATTTACATATGGAGTGTCATCTAAACTTTTTTGTGCACTTTGAAACCTTAAGAATCCACAGCCGTCACAGTCGTCAGCTGAAGTTAAGAAAAATTGTTTTGAAGGGCTAGTATGTAAGTTTAAAAAGTTAAGTACCCCTTGTTGTAAATTTTCATGATCATTACGTTCTGCCCCACCCGGAATTCTGCTATGGGGAGCTCTGAATATAATTGCAATATGCTTTTTTTCACATTCTTGACAAGCATCTCCTATACCATCTTGATTGGAATCTTTTTGATCTGGATTTGGGGTGTTTATACAATTATCCACGTCATCATAAATTCCGTCACCATCAGTATCTGGTTTTACAATAACTTCTCCACAAAGATCTCCATAGCCATCCCCATCAAAATCATCTTCTCCACAAGGTGCACAACAAGCAAAATACAATGGTTTACGATTACCTGTAGAAATACTCCAATATTTTATTGCAGGACCGTTAGAATTATTAGTTTTTACCGTTATACTGTTTCCGCTATTTGAAGAAGGAATGAAGAGATCCGTAATGGTCCCTACACTAATTCTGCCATTTCCTGCACCTATTGACAGGTGTTTTTTATCATTTACTAAAATTGAAAATGATCTTGAATCAGTAGCATTATTGGCATCCCATTTTACAACATCTCCGGGCTTAATACCAAAGTAACGATATAAATATCCCTGAACAAAAGTATTGTCATTTGTAATATCCTGAGAGGCCAAACCTGCTGGTGAAGCTTGTAAGTGAAGCATTAGTTCTTTTAGTCCGGCTCCAAAAAGTTCTTTTTTATTACACTGAGAATTTTCAAAAGCAAGAGTTTCACCTACGCCGGTTCCGCCGGTAAAATGACATTCACCTACTGCTGCCTTCGTATAACCTTCTACAATTATCTCATCTGGAGTACTACATGATGCAGTAGTACCTTTACGAAGAATAGTTGCTATTATTTTAAATTTAAAAGTTTTAGTGGCAGCATCATATAAATCATAATAAATATTTTTAAAACTTATAATATCTTCCCATTGAGGAGGGGTACTACTACCAGTGCAAGGATTCTTGTAAGCACCCGGGTTCGCAAATTTTAGAGTAATAGGAGTTGCAATACTATTTGCCGCGTTTTGATCCAGGTAGAAACCTATTGTTAAGTCATTCCCGGATTTTTTTCCAATTAATATTGGTGACACTGAAGCTGTACTTAAGTTAAAGTCAGGGTTTATCTGTGCGTTAAATATACCAGTTGTTAAGTAAGGCATTCTGGATGCAGGAGTATTAACTAACAAACCATTTGGTTGAATATTTGCATCTGTTAAACCTTTTAAGAAAGTTTCCATATCTAATGCTAAAGGACATTTTCCGGTTTCAACAAACAAATTAGCATTGGCTTTTGCTTTTGCATTTTCCATTATTTCCTGATCATCTAACTCCGCATTATATCCATAATCAGCTGCAACAAAACGTCTTTCTTTATTTTTATAGAAAAGAGCTGTTTCGTCTGAACAAATAGCTTCCGTATAAGTAGCTCCATTTGGAGTCAGGGACCTTGTAATTAATTCTGTAACTTTTAAAGCATTATTAGGAGTAATTTTGTCGTATTTTTTAAATAAACTAGCATAAGAATTAATACTTTCTGCGTTGCCTATACAGTCATTATTAGCTAACTTTTTATTAGCATACATATGACTAAAAACCGTACGTGTTTTTTCTCTTAAAGCAATATAATAGCTCTTAAAGTTAGACCAGATTCTTTGTTTTAAATAATTAGAAGAACTATTAATAGTACTTAATAATGCACTATTGTTTTGACTTAGAGTTGCTTGAATATCTGCGGGAACAGCAATGCCATTTGAAAAAGCAGCAAAATAGTAAGCGGTTTGCAACATGTTCATTTTTAGAGCACCAGAAGTCAGTCCATCGTAATTTAATTCCAGGGCCTCTTTTAGGATATTTTTTCGCGCGTCAAATTCGTCTTGTTCCTCGGCAGTATGTTTCTGAATGTAGAATGGATCGATTGAGCCTAGTGAATTTATTATTCGTGGGAGAATTCCGGTTGCTGAAAAAATGGTGTTATTTACATCAATCACAGTTTGAGTTTCAGTATCATAATACTCTAAATCCCTTAGCTTTTCATCAAAACCGTCTGAATTGGTGCCATTGGCGTCTACTTGATCACAAATAGCTTTGTTGTATACATAGTATTGATATTCAGGATGGTATTGTATTAATGATTTTGCCCAGCTTGGTTGCCATGCTGCAAGAAAATCTCTGACACTATTTAAATATTGAGGTTCAACAAAAGCATAATCAGCATTAGTTGGATCCTCTGTAACCGGGATAATGTCATTATCATTAGCAGGTGGCCTTAAAGCCGGAGAATAGCCCTCTCCATTTTTTACAATTGAAATTTTTGAAATCTCTCCGTTTTCATCTTTATAAGAACCGTTAAAAGGGCTTCTCCAATTATATTTTGATATTTTGGATGTTATAAGTGTGGGAGAAGTCTCAGATTCAGGCTCTGTTACATTAGTATATCCTAAGTACAATAATTGATTGTTTTCGTTAAAGATGCTTAATTTATCGACATCTCGGGCAACCTGAGTTGAGTCTGTAACTGTTTCCAGTCCAACTACAGAACCATATTGTCCGCTAGGGCTAACATCTGACAATAAAGTCTCTTCATTAATACTGCACAGATTTACTGGTTTTTGGCAGAGCTCTCTGCAATTGGCAAGTAAAGCTCTAAATTCTTTTTTATAGTGGGTTGTATAAGTGGCTATTTCTGTAGGAGAAAGGCCTATGTCAGGTATGTTAGAAGTTGCGTATTTTGCTTCTGCGAGAATTATAAAAGGCTCTCTGTTGTTTAGGTTTCCAAGGTCGCTTTCATTTACAGGAAGTGCCGCAATATAACTATTTCTGTCTGAAATGCTTTCTAAATTAGAGGTAACTAAAGCTTCTTCACAGCTTCTGCAAGTTACATTACAATCTGTAGTTTGAATTATTTCTTCAAATTCAGTAATAGCAGGCTTACAAGCTGTACCCTTTTTTAATTGATCAATAAAGTCATCTGCATATTTGTCTAACGCATCTGTGTCAATCTGTAATCTCTTACTTAAATTATAAGTTCCTACACTCAAAGATTTAAAGGTCGTAGCATCTTTGGGTTGTTTTCCGTCAAAAGTTTTTGTAATAGACAAAGTTGTTGGTGCGTAAGAGCTAAGGTCCACAAGTCCAATTTTAGCGTTACGTTTTGAATCGCCTAATTCTTGTAATAATTCATTAGCGCAATCATCAGTCATAGTAATCGTCCAATCGTATACAAAAGGATAAAATTTATTACTTAAACATTCATCATTGTAACTGCCAATTGTTTTGGTTAACGAGTAATCAAATTTTACCACATCCTCTTTTATTACATTTACGGAGGTATTTACACGAATACCATCTGGAATGATATTGTTCTTTCCAGAAGCATACTTGTCATTATTAGTCAGTAGATCTTTGGTTGTTGTTAGGTGTAAACCAGCTTTTGTCTCATCATAGAGAGAAATTAAATTTCCTTTATTGTCTCCTGCCAATGCCGTAGCAATAGTTCTTCCCTGAGGATCTAAATAACTAACACTAATCTGGTTGTTAGGATCAATAACTATGTTTTTTTTGTAATAGGATGCATCACCAACTTTATAACCAAATAATCGATTAAGTTCTCCTTGCTCAGGATGGCCGTAAAAATATCTCATCTCATGGTCAGTACCAATTTGATGTTCTTTACCTACACCACCTTTTCTTTTAATACGTCCGGTATTGTCAGGTGTATATTCTATTTGAGAAAAAGGAAGAGCATCTGCAACGGGTACTAAATCCTGATAATTGGATTTTTCTACATTATTATTAGAATAATATTTACTGGCACCACTTGTAATAGCCATTCCTGAAATAAGAGTGGGAGCACATATTTTTTCATCTTCTTTCTCCCAGTCAAAATCTTTATGGGTAAAGATAGACGTGCCGCTTTCATTTTTGTTTAAATCGGGATAAAAACGTATACCTGAAGATTCTACCGGAACAGGTAACACTTCAATAGCTGCCCGACCTTGATTATCATAGATAACTTCGCCAACGACGGCTTTATTATTCGAGTTTATCCTGGTAACTGTTTGGCGATTTCGCAATGAACCGTCAAAATAACTAACTACTTCTTTTTTCTTTCCATCCTCGGCAAAAGAAGACTGGTACTGCCAGTTTTTTTTGCCTAATTCATGATTTTGATTTATTATTAAATAATGAGACCATTCGCTAACGAGTTTATGTGATTCCATAAAACCGGAGGTCCAGTTTCCGTAGTAATTTTTAGAAATATTGTTTAAAAATCGACCAATAGGTCTTACTCTATAAATAATATATCCTTTTGAATATACAAGTGGAATTTTATAGAGTGTATCTTTAGTTTGAATTCTAGTACTATTTAACCTGAAATCCTGATCAGTTAACGGAATTTGATTTGCGGGTAATGTACCTCCGTCTGTTGCAAAATTATCAATCCAGGTCCATTCAAGTTCATATTCTACAGCTGGTGCTTCTTTATCTTTATGCCAAATTATTGCAATTTCATCAGCGCCATCACTGGAATTCCTGACCTCCGGTTCATTTGTTCCGTTGTACTTGATGAATTGATGATTTAATGGAAGTACAGAGCTATATTTAGTACTACTTAGCTCCAGGTTGTAGTAACGATCTGTACTAAATTTTAATTGTAAATAAGCTAATGAATTATTGATTATAGTATCTGTTCCTGCTTCATTATAATAAGTAATCGATTTTATCTTTATAGCAGCTTTGTGAATTCCGGGAATTGTATAAACAGCATAATCATCAAACGTAAGTCCTTTTGATACATTATCGTGTTTTATATTTAAAGTAACCTCAAAATTTGATATAGGAAGTTGATTCTCATCTTTATAAGTAGTTATTTTATGATTGTTATTGTCATAAGGGGTTATGGCTAATATAATTCTAGAAGAGTAGATTTTCTTATATTCTGTTGCATTGCTTCTATCGTCATTAAAGCCAAAATGAATAGAGATATTTGGATTTACTGATGTAAAAACAGTTTGTTTTTGTATATCTGCAAACTTAGGGTCAGTTATAAACAAAGTATCTTGACTTTGCAGTTGATTTCCAATAAGTTTGTTTTCTGCATGGGTTTCTTGTTGTGCAAATGACAACAATGAAATAAGAGTAAATGCAAATGCTATTAAATATTTGTTGATAGACATATATCTGATTTTATTTATTGGAAATGGTTCTTTGGTCAATAATTTCGTAATGCTGCAATCTTTCAACGGGAACATAATTTTTATTGCCCATCATTGTGATATAATTTTTGGTTATAAAAATCGAAGGATTAGGAGTTTTTTTACTGAAGTTGGTATTGGTAACTTCTAATCGTGGATAATACGAATTTGGAGCTTTGTAATCTTTAGAAAAATTGACAGCTGTACTATAATAAAAAATTGATTTTTGCAGATAATATTTTTTTGATATCTGTATAATGATTTTAGAATAGGGAAGAGCTGAATACTTTTTTGCCAATAAAGTGATTTCCCAATGAGTTTTAAAATCTCTAAAAGATTCTATTTTGCATAGATCTAGTAAAGGCTTAATATCGAAAGTTCCAAAATAATTTTTTATCGGATCAGCAATCTGAATTGCTTTTTCAGGATGACTAATTTTTAGATTAATAGATTTTGAGTTTAATATTTCAGTTTGATCTATTTTCATGTAAATTTCGTTAGAAGAATTTTTGCTAAAAAACCCCTTATAGGCCTGCTCTATTTTTTTAGAATCAGCACTTTTATATAGAGCATAATTTGAATTGTATTGAAGAGGTTCAGCTATTGTATATTGTTTTCCCATTTGTTGCAAAACTTCACTTACGGTTTGACTATATGCAATAGAACCAAGGGATAAAAGACTGATAAAAAATATTATTTTGCGAAACATAAACATTAATCTAGTTATTAATAATAGTACCTGAGCGGGTTTCCTGAATTGTCTTAACTCCCTTAGCGGTCTCTTTTTTGATTCGAACTAAACCACCTTCATTATCATACTCGTAGAAAGTCGAATAATTGTTTTCATCCAGTTCAGACATCAGTTTGAAAGTTTCAGAATCATAGACAAATGTTTTCACGCTTCCATCAAGTGGGTGAACTCTGATGTCATCAAAGTATACAGGAAGTCCATTGCTCAAATTTTCAAGTTCGATACCAATCGCTTTTGTTAGATTTGGAATTAAAAATTTACTTGTAATCCTTTGCCATCCATCAATTATATCGCCTTTGGCAACTAATTTTTCTGTTCCAATTCGGTTTCTGACATCATCAGTATCAGCACTGTTATAAAAAATGACATTTATTACTGCATTTTCATATGTTTTTACCTGTAGAGCAGATTCTTCCTTAACCCACGCACTTAACAGATATTCTTTCCCAGGTATAGGTTGAAAACTTAAACAATCTGAGCAATAGTTTTTGTCAGTAGGATCCCCACAAGTAAATTTGCTAAGTTTTAGATTATCTGAGAAGAAAGCTTCGTTTTCTAATGTTCCTAATGGATCAAAGTTTTCGTAGCCATAATAATCGTATCTGAAATCGTTAATTTTACTTTCTGGGTATTCTTTTTCCCCCAGGCTTAGTAGATATTTTAGTGATGTTCGCAAGACAGGAACAACTCTTGATTCGTTATTTGATGCAGTTAATGACTGAACATAATTTGGATCTTCATTACGAGCTAGTGATGCTACGCCTGTAATACCACCATCTACGTAAAATCCATTTTCGATACCTACTACATATAAATGAGGCTTATCAGGATTGGTAAAAAGAGTACTTTTCGAATTACTAAATCGTGCCATCGTTTGGTCTCTTAATGCTTCTACGTTACTCGTTTCACAACCATCGGTAATCATAATAACAACATTTGGTTTTATAGAAGAATTTAGCGTTACGTCTAAAGCGGTTTTCCAATAATCCGAAGAGGAACTTATACCAGTTCCGTTGCGTGTACGATAATTATCAATCCAGTTATTGAATTTTTTTAAAGTGGCAGGATCTGTATTACTTAATCTGGTTGGTTTTATATTGTCTTCTCTTGTAACACTATCACTGTCAGACATTCCGGTTAAAGAAACATAAATGTTCGATTGCAGTTTGTCATTATCATTAGCTTGTTGTTGTATGTATTTTTTTAATTGCTTCTTGATTTTAATTGCTTCAGTAAGGTCAATCGATCCTGATTCGTCTAATACAAAAGCAACGTGATTCACACAATATAATTCAGAGCAAAAATCAATATGGTTAATATAAGTATCAATATGACCACTTGGTGCTATTAGTTTAGTTACAATTTCATTGGATTCATAATCATCCAGATTAAAATCTGCGATTGAATTTCCGTTAGTAGCAATTTTTACATCGTAATCAGTGTGTTCTGAAAATGAAAAAGCAATAAAACCTTGTTGTGTGTTATGAACGAAATTATATATAGCAGGATTTTCATCTTTAATATAAAATGCTAATGCCTTTAGTTCATCGCAGGTATATCCATTTTTTATAGTTTCAGCGGGAAGGTTGACTAATTTATTAGCTAAGGTTTTAAAAATGGCCTTAATATTTGGAGTATTTGGATTATTCTTTGTACAGGAGATAAAATCTTCACATTTTTCAACGGTAACATTTTTTGTAAATTCAAAAGTACATTCATTATTATAATAGGCATTCAAATGAATGGTATATGAACCAGAATTGGGAGGTGTAAAAGAATAGGAACCAGTTGTATTTGTAATTGGGTTGAGTTGCTGAGTTGTTCCATTTTTAACAGTGTACCATTTATAACTTATGTTTTTAGCAGTTGTTTCAAAAGACAGATTAATTGGACGGTTTACACAAAAAGTCTGACAATCAATTACTGTAATTGGTTTGGTGAAATTTGTAATACAACCTGCCTGATTTGTTACTTCGGTTTTGATAATGTAAGATCCAGGATTACTAAAAGTATAAGCATAATTACCAGTGACATCATCTGATTTTGAATCTATTTCGACATTTTCGGCTGTAGTTACAGACCATTTGTATTTTAAATTTGTATTGCTGGTTTGAAATGAAAACGTACTTGGCTCAGTGATGCAAAACTTTTCCAGAGATGAATTAATGGCACCGGATACATTGGTACATGCTGCGGTAACTAATTGAATAGTATTTCGGGTTAAAGTTAGATCTGTTATTACAGTATTTTTTGCGATGCAGTAATAGCTTCCGGCATTAACAGCTTGCACATTTGGGATAGTATAGATTCTCGATGTAGCTCCTGATATCGCAGCTCCATTTTTATACCATTGAAACGCATCTGTACCTGCTGTTCTGCCGTCTTCGAACATAGTTAATGTGGCAGAGGTACCAATTCCCGCAGTTATTGTTGCTGTGTTATCAATATTTTTTTGAGAATTATAGTAAAAAGAAAAATTAGGGCGACTTTTATATAGTGGGTATTCATTTGCAAAATCTACAAAACGAAAATTATTTCGACTAATATCAAATGATTTTAAATTAGATAAAAGGCTTATCTCTGGAGGGATGAGATCGCTTAACTCGTTATTCCCTAAATGCAAATTGTTTAATAGTGCCAATTTCTTGATTTCTACAGGAATTTTACCAGTTAACTTATTACTTGAAATTTGAATATATTCAAGGGCAGAAGCATTTCCAATCTCTTTTGGTATTTCTCCGGTTAACTGGTTGAAATTTAAAGAAAACTGAGATAATTTAGTCAGATTACCAATCGATTTTGGTATTGTTCCAGTTAATTCATTCATATCTACTGCTAAGGTTTCTAAGCTTTGCAGGTTGCCAATGTTGGCAGAAATATTACCATTTAGTTTATTACTATACAAGTAAAGTGTCTTAAGATTAGGTAAGTTAGCATTATCAAATGGTATCCCACCCGTTAATTGGTTAATATTTAAACTTATTACAGTTAGATTAGATAAATTTGCTATACTAGTTGGTATTGTTCCAGTTATTTTATTTGCACCAAGAAATAAAGATTTTAACTGTGTTAAGTTTCCAATACTTTCGGGAAGTGGACCTTGTAGGTTATTGGTTTGTATTGTAAGATTTATTACGTGATTATCACTAGAAACAGTTACTCCATACCAGTTTGATGTAACAGGAGTATTAAAATCCCAACCTGTTTTATCAGTCCAATTATCTCCGTTAGTGCTATTGTACAGATCTAATAAAGCATTTTTTTCACTTTGAGGTATATCCGGAACTGCTAATGTTCTCATTGTTTTGCTATTTGCAGTACTTAAATTTTGCTTAGTTTTTTGCCCTTGTTGAATCTTGTCTAATTCATTTTTTTGCATACGATATAATAAAGTAAAATGCTCTCTAGCTATAGTAAGTTCATAATTAAGGTCTTTGTCAGAAATACCATGTGATTTTAATATTGCAGAAACTTTAACAGTATCAAAACCAATAGTTTCATCGCTGTAAGTTTGAGCAAAAGATGTGAATGAAAATAAGATTATTCCTAAATTGATTATCCAACTTTTATATGTTTTGAAAATATTTTCCATATTATATTTTAATTACAGACTTATTTAATATTTATTAATAAACTGGCACTTTTTTATTTTTCATTCTTTACAAGTAACTAATTCAATTTTGAATAGTTCGGGCTTGTATTTCTTCACATCGACCTTGTGTGTGTGCTCCAAATCTTCGAAATAGATGAGCTTCAATAAATAAACTTGTTAGGAGATTATTTGATTTAGCCGTTTTTTTACTATTATAAAACTTATGTTAGCATAATTTTTTGAAACTGAATTGATGTGTAAGCAATTGTATATCAATTTGTAAAATCAATGTATCAGTATAATGTGTACTTGTAAAACTAGTTTTTGGACAAGCCATGGAATCCGATTCTCTTTCTTTTGGAAGCTTGAAAGTAAAACTATTTGCAGGTTCGACTATGGAGTGCATGGAGAAACTCTAATTGCTCGCACAATTCTTCTGGCAATTATTTCTTGACAAGGATTTCCGCTTTCTTCTCTAGATAAGTATGCAGTCCTTTCATCTCCATCTTCAGAAATGTAAACTACATAATCTTGCTGTGGGCTTACAACAGGGTCGTCTGCTTTATACCAATAAGATTGTAAAACAGGTGTACAAGAGGAGGTTTCAGCTACTTTACCATCATTATCGATTCGATATGTTAATCCATTAATCCCTTCTTTGCGCCATAAATTTCCGCTACCTACACGAGTTTTTAAATTTTGATCCAGGTAAAGTTGCGTTCCAATACCTAAAGAAGATGAAGCAGCATAGAATGTATCGGGAAAACCAGTTTGCGAACAAACTTCACTAGAAGTAGGTCTGCCGGGACTTGAAAATCTAAACGCATAGCCAATAGGACTGCTGCAAGAAAAAGTTTCGGTTATTTTACCGCTTGCATCGATTTTATAGGATGTGGCATTAGTTTGATTTTGATACCAGGAAATCCCATTTGTTACAGCACTTGTCAAGCCTTCGTTTGTGTAAAGCTGTGTGCCTATATTAAGTGTTTGTGTCGAAGCATAAAATTTAACAGGGAAAGCAGTTTCACTACAGGCAATTGCAGAAATGCTGCCTGGATTTGAAAATTGAAAAGGATAACTGGTTGTTTTTGTAACTTTTATTGCTCCTGTAATTGGGATACATGATACAACTGTAAATGTTTTTTCAATAGTTGTTGTGCAGTTATTTTGTATTGCTTCCAATTTTATTTTATAGGTACCGGGAAGATTATAGGATTTTGAAACTGTACTGGAGGATAGTACGGTACTCCCTGTAACTACACCATTTAGATCATAAAAACTCCATTTAAAATATACATTAGGAGTACTAGTATCAAAAGAAAAATTAACAGGCCTTCCAATTAAAAAATCTTCGGAGGTTATATTCAATGTGCCAGTAGTTTGTGGACGACACAATACATTTAGCAGAATTGGTTCGCTTTCTAAAACTAGTTGTTGGCCGGGGCCACCACCACCAAGGAGTGGATTTTTTACTACACAATAATAATATCCAGAATCAGAGGATTCTACATCTTCCAGAACCAATCTGGGCCCGGTAGAAGTCATACCAGGATAGTTGATTAATACTCCGTTTGGAGATATCCCTTTGTACCACTGAAAAGTGTCATCAGGTGTGGGATTATCATAATCGATAGAAAGCGGTACAATAGGATTAGCAGTGTTAATTGTTTTTGGTTGTCCTACTTTTAATTGTGGTGAATATGTAAGACCGGGTACAATATGCTGTTGCATTAAGTTCATAATGTCAGCAAATGTGAATTTGTTTGATTCTATACGTAGTTCAGATAGATTTGATGTAAATCCAAAGGCAATTTGACTACTTATGTTGCCACTTAACAGGTTATTGTTTAAGAAAACATTCGTTAGATTAGCGATATTGCTAAAAAGAGGGATTGATCCGGTAAATTTGTTATAACTTAAATCCAGAATATTAACATTCCCAATATTGACTGGTAACGGACCACTTAATTCATTATTATTTAAATATACTTCATGTAAACTCTGAAGTTGAAAAAGTGAAGCAGGTGCAGCTCCTGAAAACTTATTATAACTTAAATTTATTGTACCTATAGGTGCTGTACCTTGCCCAAATTGTGGCGATACAGAACTAAACTTATTGTTGCTTAAGTATATTTCTCCTAAATTAGGACAGTTAAAAACGGGTACTGATCCTGTTAAGTTGTTATTGTTTAAGTAAATAGATTGTATGTTTGGTTGGTTGACAGAATTTGGAAGTGATCCGGTTAGATTTGGACAGCCAACCATAAATAGCTCAATTAAATTTTGTAATTGAAAAATTCCTGAAGGGATGGTACCGGTTAGTTCCGGGCTATTGTTAATTGAAAGATAGGTTAACTCAGATAATAGTCCTAACTCAGCTGGCAATGTTCCTCTTATTTTGGAAATACCCAAATCTAAATATTGAAGCTTGGTTAATTGGCCTATGGAAGGAGGTATATATCCTGTACCTCCAGCAAAAGCAATGAATTCAAGATCATGTAATTGGAAAATTCCCTGCGGTATTTCACCGTTTATTCCGGTTGCATACAATGCTATAGATTGGAGTTTTGTTAATAGGCTTATTTCAGTAGGTATTGTACCGGATAATTGGCTATTAGTAATTTCAAGAGCACGAAGTTCTGATAATTGCCCTATTGAAGTTGGAATTGAGCCAGTCATCAAATTATTGCTTAATCTCAGAAATTTTAAAGCTGACATTAAGCCTATATTACTTGGCAGCGTACCAGTTAACTTAGTTTGATATAAATCAAGAGTTTCCAGATTTGTTAAACCTACAATCCCGGGCGGTATTGATCCATTAATATTTTTATTATTAATTATCGAAAGATTTTTTAATTGGCTAAGCTGAGCAATATTGGAAGGAATATTACCATTTAGGTCAATTCCATATTCAAATATTAATTTAGTAACATGTCCATCAACTATTGTAACTCCGTTCCATCCGGTTCCATTTTGAGAATTCCAGGAAGTTACAGGATTACTAAAATTCCAGCCTTTTAAATTACTTTTATTTGTAGCTATATTATAAAATGCCTGCAGTACATCTCGTTCGGTTTGTGGTATATCAGCGACTGTAACTGCCGTAGATCTGGCAGTTAACTTCGCTGATTTTTGAGCCGTTGGATGAATGTTTTGAAGAATGGTTTTATTAATTTTTTCAATTGCAAGATAACGTCTGGTACACATTTTTCTTATTAAAGCGATCTCTTTGGCCATATTTGGATCAGTGACACCATACTTTTTAAGAATGGCTGTTTCTTTTACCAAATCAAAACCAATTGTCTCATCACTATATTCCTGAGCAACTGTTGTTAATGAAAAAAGTAACAGACATAGAGTGGAGATCCAATATTTTTTTAGTTTAAAAATTCTTGACATATTTTTAGTTTATTACCAATTCTTATTATTAAATCAATATTTTTTTAATAGTTGTTTTTATAACTAATTATTGGGTACTTGTTTCCCCAGGTGCACACAGAATCACTTGTTTTTTGACTATTGCTTTTTTACTTGGTGCTATTTTCAAACTTTTTCTTCCGGTGTGAGACTGAGTCGTAGATATACTGATATCATTTTGTTTTAATTGCGCTTTATAATCAAAATGAGAAGCCTTTAAACATTCTTCCGGATTACTATCATAATCTTCAAAACCGTCAGAGGCTAATTCACTATATCTTGTATTCGATGCCACTGCAACGGGAAAACGATTGTTGTAGCCGTATATAGCTGATGAATATCGTTTTAAAGCATCTTTATTTTCGAGCTCTTGTCCCCACGGATTGTATTGTGTAACTTCAGATGCGAACGTCCATTTTTTATAATTAGAATCGTCTCTGATAACCCAGTTATTATTTTTGAAAATGTATAAGGAAGCAAAGTCCATAAAGAATCCTGTTTTTCGAGGAGTTGGATCAAGTGTATAATTTCTTCCAGTTAAATATGCAAAGGATTTATTTGCTCTCCAATTACCAAGAATATTATAAACATAGGGGTTGTAAAAATTATTACTTTCCGCATCATCATCAGAATTAGCAGCATTTTCATATTCATATCGTAAAATGCCGTTAACAAAAACCATTTTAGGTAAATTACATTCGCATTGTGATGGCCATACATCATTATATTGTACTGCAGAAGCATTTACGATTCTATCGTTGGCAGTTGCAAGACGAAATGGATCTTTTGCAATTGTATCTCTTACTGTAGTGGCAATATTGTTTGCATCATAGTTGTAAAGTGGGTTTCTCATTGAAGTAATACTAGCCATTGTAGCAGTTTGAATGTTGCGATGACCAGAGCGAATGACTTTTATTTTTCCCTTATCATCAATATCTCTAATTAACTTTCCATTTATGTCAAGAAGTTTAAAATCAGCATTTCCAGCTTTCACAACCCAGGCCTTACTATCCCTGATATCTCCAGCGGCATTAAATCCTGTTACATATACTTCGTCACCATTAATTAAATAGTCAGAGATTGTATTATTCGTTTTAAATTGATAATTATCGCCAACTTTTATAATTTCAGATTCTAATCCAGCATTTTTTGCTGCCTGACTCATTCCATCATAACTCCAATAAGCCGGGAAATTGAAATTAAAGTAGTTATCATTATATTCATTAGTGGTTTGGGTCAATAAGATTTCTCCTGTATCAGCATCCCAGGCCAAGTTTTTTGTAGCTACTTTTGCTCCTGAATCATAAGCCACTTTTTCAGAAAGTATACCAGAACTATGAATTACTTTTGTTGTTGTAGCTGTCCTGATTTGATCCTCATGCTTAGAGTAGCTGGGAATAGGTGTAGGTACAACAATTACAAATATTGTAATTGGTAGTGTAGCAATATTAACATGAATACCAGCGGTTGTAGTGGTGGTAGTGCTTTCTCTAAAATCGTTAATAACATCATAATCGACTCCAACAAGTTTTTTATTAATATTTCTTTTAGAATCAATTGTTTGTATTGTGTTGTCAAGTCTTCCTTGATTTGGATTTTGAATATCAGTTATCGTTTTATAATTATAATCAACTCCGGATATTGGTTCAGTTTGTCCTTCTCCATATACTCTTTGGCTTTTCATTTTCCCATCCATGTCATTGGTATGGATAGAAAACCCCTGTGACATTGTTATGTGATTTTTTACATTTAAATTTAAAAGACTAGCCAGAGCAGTAGAGGAATCAAAATTAGAAGCCAGAGCAGTACGATCGACTATAGTTGGAAAATCTTTAGACGTATAAAACTCAGTTACTACAGATCCGGTCGCATGTTTTTTAACTACTAAGTTTTCGTTTTGATCATTTTTTCTCTGACGTGCCAAATTAGCCACAGTTACTCTGCTATAAGTCACTTTAGGAGAAGGAAAGAAAGACTCTCCCATAGGTTCCTCAACATAATTGTTACTGTCCGGACCTAATAATAGATCTTTTTTCTTTTTATCATAAAAAGGTTTTACAAAAGGATTTTCTTTAGATCCTAGTGGTTCGTAACTAGCAACACCAGATGAATTTCCGTCTTTGTCTTTGTAAGTATAGTCTTGTCCATATGACTGCTTATAATTATCATTATCGCTATTGTTTGTCATCAAATTCCATTGATCCAGGAGTTCGATGTTTTTAACTCTACTACCTCCCCCAATTTTACAGGCATTATTATTCATAAGACGAATCCATGATTTTCCGGTTATAAAACGACTGGCAATTCCGGTTCTTTCTAATTTTTCATTTGGACTTGTAAAAATGTCAAGAAGAGTAGGGATCCAGCCAATTAGTTCCATTACAACACCTTTTACATTGTTAGTGTCTTCTTCATTAGTCATACTATAAACAAGTCTGTTTAAGTTTTGTCTTCCAAAATTCCAACCCGCTTTTTGTATTGGATTTGTATTTTTATCAGTATCCGTTTCCTTAGTAAATTTGTCTCCTTGTCCAACATACGTAATAGGAATAGAAGCATAATTTTTACCATTATTTTCAAAGAATCCACACTTTATTGGTTCGGATTGAGTAGGGGGTTCTATATTAGCATAACCCGTAACATAATCGTATTTGTCTTTATTGCTTCCCGGTAAAGGATTTGGATTTACCATGTTTAATAAGAATCTGAAATATAGAGGATTGGATTCTGTTCCTACAGATTTGATATATTTATTATAAAATGTTTCACCAATCTTACTGTCCTTTATATTTAGACTTGGGTCTATTTCAACATAGAGATATTTTTTCACCAATTCAATTCTTTTGGATTCATTAATATTCTCTTTATTTGCAGGTATTTTATCATCACTACTTCCAACAACTTTAAACATTTGCATGGCTTGTTTATCTTGTACGAAAGCATAATCATCAGATTCAAATTTTACTTCGATCTGACCTCCTGATGGTAAACGTATAGATTTTAATAACCATACAGAAGCCTGTTGATCTGCTTTTTCTCTGTTATTTTGTTCTACAAAAGGATATTCGGCATTTGATAAATTCCCTAATGTTTGTCCGTTTAATTTTTCTTCTGATGGTTTATAACCTCCCCAGGTATCGTAAGCTTTCATGTTATATCGGGGGTTGTTTATTATAGTATCAGTTGCAATGTTATAATCTAAGTTTTCTTCTCCATTTTTTTTATATACAGTACTTCCTGGCGCATATTTAAAAACGTAGGGAGTAAATTTTCCCATTTTTGAATTCTTGTAAGTAAAATAAACTTTAGCAAGAGTTAGTTTTCCTTGTTGATTTAGGGACAAAGGATCAGTTTTGCCTTTATCTTTATTATTATCAATACCCTGGCATAAACTATAATTGTATTCGAAATGTGCTTCTTTTATAGGGGTTGCCTGTTCACCCTTAGTTTTATATTCTGGTTTAGAGTAAAGAGAGATTTTATCCAGTTTATACATTTTAGAATCATTACCACGACCTCCATTCTCATTAGCTACACCATAACCATCATTTCTTTCAGAAAGATAAAAAATGGCTATATGTGTTTTGGTTTCGATTTTTTTTACATACAGTAATTCTTTCTCTCCATAGATATAATTTCCTTTATTGTCTTTTTTGCTTGAGCGAAGACCTTCATCATAATTGGCAGAATTAGAATTAAAAGGAACTCTCCATTTGTAAGTATGTGCTTTGTCTCTGTTTTTATTTTCGTATTCGAACTTGGTATACGTTCCCAAATCATCATCTGAAGGACCATCACCACTCAAATCCTGATAATCTGATGATAATACAGAGGTTAATAAATAGGAGTGTGCATAGGCAGGAGTAGTAATTCTATTGAAATATTGATCGCCGCTTTGCTCATTTTTAGTTGAGTTGTCAACATCTGCATTGTAATTCACCAGATTCGTTTTATAGTCAACAGTGTTATTACCTACATCAAAAGTAACTTCCTTTTTTATGGCATTATAAGCTGCTCTTCCATAGATATAGCGTTCTCCACCATCTTTTGTGATTTTTATTTCTGATGTATGGTGATCTTGTTTTCCTTTTACAGAAAATGGACTAAATTGATTAGTCTCATCATATTTTGTAAATCCAAATTTTGATGCTTCAAGACGTGTTAGTTTTTCAATAGATTGATTTCTTGATAAGCGTTTCGTTCTAGCGATTGTGCCCGTACCTTCTAGTGGAATTGTGCTTTTACTGCTGTAATATCTTTGAGTAGTTTTTCTTGAAAATTTCCCCCCGTCAATGTTTAACCTTATAGGGCTATATCCTCCTAAGTTATCGTTTAAAAGATTCAATTCCTTATCTACATGTGTGCCCCCAATATTCTTAAAAAAGACTTTTTCATAGTCTGGTTTATTATTCTTTTTTTCTTTGAATCTTCCTAAAGAAGGATTTGAATTTTCCCAAATTAGAGAATTGCTCTTTCCTAATGTTACGGTTGCATCTACTCCAAAGTGAACACCACCGCCAGCACCAAATTCTAAACCTAGAGTACCTCCCGATGTGGCATCTGTCGTTTCATTATCATATACATAACCTACCTGAGATTTATAAGGACGATACATGCCTGAAATTCCTTGCCCCTGGATACTGTATAAATCATAAGTATTGTTGGTAATAGGTAATGAAGTTGTATTTTTATTAAAAATTCTGTCTTTTTCTCTATTAAAATCTAAAATATCCGATTTGCCGGCATTATAAGTATTTTCAAAACCATAAGCTTTTTCAATCTTGTTTTTTTCGGAATCTTTAATACCTTGACTGGTTCTGTATCCGGAAAATTTTACTCCCCCTTCAATTCCCCAAAGTTCTCCTTCAACATTTACACTAAACATATAATTAGAAGAGGACATACCAACTCTCTTGGTTGGAGTGAAAGAAGCATTTATAAGGGAAAGAGAGCTTGATAATAATTGATCTTGACCAAGTGTTTTATGATTATAAGCATCAACTTTACTCAAACTAGATGAAAGTGTCATAGTTTCTATTCCTTTTCTGCTATTGTAATTAACTCCCAGATTTCCACTTAAATAATTATTCGAACATTCTTTCTCTTGTATTTTTTTAGAAAATGAAACACTTGGTGAGACAGAGACACCTTCTGAAGCAGATGAGGTTACATCCATTCCCACAGAGAGATTGTCGGAAATAGCATAACTAATACCAGAACTATTGGTGACAGTAATTCCTTCATAATTGTTATATTTGATCCCCATTCCGGCACTTAATTTGGCGCCTATCGATTTTCCTCCAGAGCCTTCTTTAACTCCAAATGCGGTTAAAAAAGCATTAACATTGGCACCAATAGTAACATTAGGTTTTAAATTGTTCTCATATATCATTTCATCGCCATTAAAATCATCAGGCAAACCTCGCATTTGTCTGTTAATTTGTCCTACGTCAAGATTCCATCCCAGTCCTACCCAGGAAGCTTCCTGATCCATAGTTACTCCTGAATTGTAGGCGAGATTTAAAGGGTATCCGCCCACATCCATTATCGGAATGTTATAGTTAAAATCGCCACTTGCGAGATCTACCATATCAGAAGTTCCGATAGGAGTAAAGGCTTCGAACTCCGGCTGTGACGGCCCTCCGGTTAATGCATAAATTTGCATAGGCTGAAAGGTTTCCAGAAGAATCATCATTGCTAAATAAATAGCTAACGTTTTTTTAAATTTACTTATTTTTCTTTGCTTGATCATAAGGCTATTTGGGTGTAGGTATCTTTAAATTTAAATTTTAGAGTGCCTTTTCTAAAAAGGAAGTCAGTATAGACAAGTTGTATTTTTTCGTTAGGATCTATTCCGGAGAAGAATAGTATTACTTTTTGATAAGGAGCTATTTTGTAGTTTCGTTCATAAGTGACGCCTGAACAGGCAATAGTATCTTTTTTGGATGTTACGACATAAAAATCCTTGTCTAACCCAAACGACATATATTTTACAGCATCTGTATATTCCATTCCGGTAAAATCTTTTGAGAGCAAATCTTTTTCTTCTTCCTGTTGAAAAGTAAATTCAAGTATACGCTCTCTTTTATTTACTTCATAAAGAGAGTCTACTGTTTTAAGATTTTCGGTACCTAAATCTTTTAAGAGATAGTATTGAATTGGAACTTCGGTTGCAGTAAAACCAATGTCTTCGACCTTTTGAGTATACTGGCGAGATTTCCATCCAATTTTTTCGAGGTTGAAAAAACGATCTCTAATTTCTGAGTCGTCTGGATTTGCTGATTGATTATCTTTTTTACAAGAGAATAAAGTAAAAAAAAGCAAAACGAAAATAAGTTTACTTAATTCCTTCATATTTTTTGTTTATATAGGTAAGTAAATCGTTTGTTACGTCGATATCTTCATCAGCATATAAAACATTTCCTTTATTTTCTGATCCGATGATAAGCTGGTATTTGTTTTCTTTTGAAAATTCTGAGGAATAGCTTTTAATCCTTGCCCAAATTTTAGAAGACTGTTCAGAAGCGAAGTATTCATTAAATTGATTTAATTCTTCTTTTCCCTGAACAAATCGTTGCATCAATATTTTTTTTTCTGAATCTGTAATTTCTGGAGATTGTAATTTTAGATATAAAGAATCAAGACTTATTTTTTTAGCATTAAATTCTTTTTCTCCTAAACCTTTTAGCTCTTTAGTCATAACAAAGCTATTGAAGAGTTTTTCATTATCTACATACACAGTTATGGTGTTGCTCTTTGTATAGTTTAAAACTAAAACTAATAATGACAAGAATAATAGGATGATATTAAATGTGATTAATATCGATTGGGTATTTTTTTTCACAGAATAAAACAATTAAATTATATGGATAGGTAAGGGGCCTTTAATCTTAGTTTTTAATCATATTTGAAATTTAGGTATTCTCTAATTTTTTGAAATTATTTGAGTACTGAATTTGTTTTTGTAAATCTTATTGTATTTAATTATGTTATTTATTTGTTAACGCGCTCAAAACTAGATTATAATTCTTGTATTTAATTACGGTTTCCCTCATTCTGGGATTTTTTTATTGTTTTTTTTATTGTTAAAAATGTAAAACACTGATAATTAGAAATTTTAACTTTAGTTAATTGTTAAAATAAAATTGTTTTTTTACTTTTTTATGGTTTAATGTTGTTTTAACTTAGGTATATGGTTTTTTTGTATTTAAAATAATAATTAATTATGAAAAAAAACAGATAATTAGGTATGTTGCCTTAATTGATGGTTGGAGCGTTTAATGATTGAATTGCTTAAAGTAAAAAAGCTTTTATCCTTAAAGTTTAGGATTAATACCAAATTTTGAATGGTATAGTATAAGGATATGAGCCCACCAATATCTAAACAAAAAAAGCTCCGGATTTCTCTGAAGCTTTTTCTTTGTAGCGGGAAGCATTAAAATATCTAACCAGTTTGTTGAAGATTATTATAGTATAATGAAATACGGATTTTAATAATGTTTAATATTTTATCACACAAAACTACCCAAATTTGGATAGCTTTGTGTAGATTGTTACGCATATAAACAAGTTAGCAAACAGTTTAAGAACATATCGTATAAATGAAAAATACAGTCCTAATTATTATCCATATTTATTGCTTGGTTTTAATTCCAGGTCTAATCAAAAATTTACACCAATCGGAGAATTAGTAACATGCACACTCAATCCTTTTTCTTTGATACAAATAATTTAATGATTCGTGAAAAATATTACAGTAAATAAGACGCACAAACAAATCAGCCCAATCAACAACTGTTATGATAATAAAAGTGGGTACTGTACTATCTGTAACTTTATATTTCTCAGACATTCTTTTTTCTCAAATATATTGATTTTAAAAGAAAAGTAATAAAAAAACAGGAATATACTTGTGTAAAGTTACTCCTATTGTAGTTATCTGCGTTGCAAACGCTATGACTTGTTTTATAAGGAAAGTAGGCACTCGTTGCAAACAATCGCCAGTGGGAAATATCTTTTTATTCCTTTGAAGGATAAACAACAGCAACCATTAGTAAAGCGACAGTTTTAGAATTAATTGGAACTGAAATAATTTCTTTTGGCTTGTTACTTTTAATTTTTAACTCAACACTATAATTCAAAGGTTCAAATATATTTTATAGTTAATCTTACTTTTAGTCAGATGAGTTTTTTCCTTGTGTTTCTGGTTTTAAACTTTTTAGCCTTTTTGATTGGAAAATCTGCACCGGTAAGAACATTGGCAATATTTGCTGTGATTAATGTTATTCTGTTACTTTTATGTATTTTCACTAAAGACAAAATGGCGATGTACAGTATACTGGGAATTGGGATTTTTAACTCCATTATGTTTTCTAATATTTATACGTTGAGTATTGCAGGACTGGGGAAATACACTAGTCAGGGTTCATCTCTATTGGTTATGGCGATTTTAGGAGGAGCTTTGATTCCTATGATTCAAGGAGCGCTTGCCGATTCTGATTTTGGTGTACAGAAATCCTTTATTGTGCCTGTTTTTTGTTACTTATATATTCTGTTTTTTGGCTTATACTGTGCAAAGAAGTTGAAATTTGTAGTACATGCTAAAAATATTTCAGGACATTAATTTGTTTGACAGTTATGCTCAATTATTGTAAGAGTAAAAAAATAAAACCCGGGAATATTGAATATTCCGGGTTTTAAATTTATTGATTACGATGACAGCAACATAGAGGTTACTGTATTATATAATTTAATATTCTTCAACAGCATTTAATTCTATATTCCAAAATTTACCAGTCTGCTTATTTTCAGTAATCGCTTTGTAAATTCCATTCACCGATTGATCAAGAGTTACAGGGGCGGTATCGCCTCCCATTCTGGTTTGTACCCATCCTGGATGTAAAGGAGTGACACGTATGTTTCTGTTTGCTAGCCTTTGGCTTAGCATAACTGCATATATATTTATCGCTGCTTTTGACATTCGGTATGCCGGAGCATTCGGAGCGATATTACGTATTAATGCCATTGCTGTTGATAAAAACAGAATCTGTCCACCATCTTTAACAAATTCTAAAAAGACTTCGGTAAACAAAACAGTTCCGGTTGTATTTGTAGCAAATGTTTCATTCATAAGTGCTGCGGAAGGAATTTCGTCTGCTAAATCCAGGCCAACCCCGGCATTGTTTATCAAAGCGTCTAATTTGATTCCAAGTTCTTTTACCTGTTGTGCGGCATTTTTTATGCTTTCTTCATTACTAATATCACCTTTGATAATAGTAAGTTTTGGATGTGAAAAATTGCTGATTTCTCCTGAGCGTGTTATGGCAATTACTGCCGCGCCTTCCTGTAATAATTTTTTGGTAAGACCAAGACCTATACCATTGCTTGCACCGGTAACCAGTACATTTGTAATCGAATTGTTCATAATGTAATCTATTGGGGGCCCTTTCGGTAATTTTAGAACCCAATTAATTTATAATGCAGAAGAGTTGTTGTTCTTATTGCTGGCAAATGTAGATATTTGTCGAACTTATAACCTCTTGTGAAGATTAAAATGTAAATTTGTTCATTATATTCGAACTTATGAATCAATCGGTAAAAAAAGCATTTCAAATATTGGAGTATATTGCTTCCAATGGAAATTTTGTAAGGCTCAATGATGTGGCCAGGGCTCTAAATTTGAAAAAGAATACTGTTCATGGTTTTTTAGATTCCCTTAAACAGCTTGGATATTTAGAACAGGATGATATCAGCCCACGATATAAAATAGGCCCAAAGATTGAATCCTTGTATGTGCCGTCATTTTCAGTCCATGAGCTTAAACGTGAAATACGTCCTTTACTTGAAAAAATATCTACTCTAACAAAGGAGTCCTCTTACCTTGCAGTACAGATGGGATCCTATTACAGGCACGAACTTAAATGTGAGCCCAACAGAGCTGTAAAGATTACCCTTAATATGGGAAAAGATTACGAGATGACCACTACGGCGATAGGTAAGTGTTTCCTCGCTTATTCTGAGCATTTACAGGCTAGTCTTGCTAAAGAATTTGAAAAAGAAAATTTTTTACTGATGGAAAAGGAAATCATAACCATCCAGAATGCAGGATATGCCTTAGATGTAGAGGCCTACGATCCGGATCTTAATTGTGTTGCCATCCCTATTTTTCATAAAAACAGACCCATTGCGGTGCTTTGTGTTTCCGGGCCTTCCTTTAGATTTAAAAAGCCACAGTTCGATGAGAGCCTGCGAATTATGAATTTTGTATTAAAGGAACATGGAAAATATCAGAACAAACTCGATATTGATTCACTGTAAGTTTAGTATATAGTATATTTTTTTAATAACGCTCAATAGCTTTTAAAATCTTCTATTTCAGCATTCTGAAAATTAATGATTTATGGAAATATATTCGAACGTAAACTTCTCAAGTCTTGGTTTTACTTCGTTTCTAAATTTTTAAAAACCCTAGTGCTACGATTATATTACAAAACGTCGTTTACTAATATGTAAGCCTTTTTATAAAGCTCTCTGAGTGTTAAGGCTTTAATTGTCAACTTCAAATTATATTTTGCGTGTAACTAAAATCCATTTTTATTTAACTCAAAACTGTTCGATTAGTTTTTAGAAGTGTAATTATTAAAACATTTTAATTAAGAATTCTAGGTTGCTATTTACTTTTTCAGTGCCCTCGTTATTACTTTGGAGTTTTTTATTTTCATTATTTCTGAAGACACAGCACCAAGAAAAGCTTCAGAATTAATGATATTGATACTTTTTATATTGGAGCTTTAATACAGTTTCTAAAAGTTCCGAACCTCAACTGCTTAACCCTTGTTTTTGTTGACTATCTGGTTTTCAAAAATACAATGTCCCACGATTCTGCCACAATAACTATTAATTATCGAAAATAGGTAATAACCAGCCTTACAACTTTAATTTTTTGTGGCAAAAATAGTAGCAGTTCCAATCAAATAAACATTTCTTCTTACCAAACCATTTTAATCTGGTTCGCTAATTCCACATATATGTAGAAAAATTCATCTTTTTTGAATGCACCCATTAGTGATGCTGATAAAGAATTATATGTTATTACACCCGAATTTTGTTTGAATTTTCCTCATCTCAAGTAATTACATCACAAACGTTATATCAAATGTACCATATGAAATAAAAAGTTAAGTCTATTTTTTTCTGGCTCACACTTGGTGTATGTTTATTAACTAAAATAATTTCTTATGTTGTAAGAATTTTTTATATTAGCTAATTGAAAAACAGTTGATTAATTTTAAAAATGTAAGTTTTTAATGGTGTGATTATTTAGAGTCTTGAATTTTCAACATATTATGTATTAAGGTTTTTAACTAATAAAAAAAACTGACTTATGAAAATTGAATTATTATTAAATCGTGTATCTTTTGAACATTCAATTAAATCTGGGCAATTAGCCTTTAATGGCTGGTTCCATGGCCCTGCATCGGGCGACAAAAATATTAAAGGTTTAGTACCTTTAATTGATTTACGTAAAGAATCTTGGGGAGGCTTATTTGTGTATGGAATGACAGCACAAATTTTTACTGTGGATGAAGATGCATTTAGTCTTCTTGAAAGAATTAAAAACGGTGAGACTTTGGATGATTTATCACAAAGTCCCTCTCCATTAACACATGACGATTTTATCTCATTCCAAGAACAATTAACAAATTACGAAATTGAACTTTAGCGAAAAAAAAATGACTAAAGTCTCCAATTTTTTGATTTCAGCGCCCTTACATGTTGAAATGGCTCTTTCATCATCTTGCCAGCTAAGTTGTAACTATTGTTCAGCAATGCCTTTTAATGGAAAATTTGCTGATAAGGAAAGTACGCTTAAACTTCTCAATGATCTATGTGATGCAAAAGTGTTTTCATTACTTCTGTCTGGAGGTGAGCCAACGCTTCATCCTAATTTTTTTGATTTCTTAAAATGTGTGTCTGGAAGAATAAGTGAAATTACTGTCAATACGAATGGAATTAAGTTTTCTCATAGTAAATATGCCAAGGAATTCAATCAACACTCACCAAAGGCTACTGTAGCTGTTAGCCTTGATTCAGCTGACATTAAAATAAATGATTTACAAAGAGGTGCTGGTGGAAGCCAAGCGATTCGTGCTATCGAAAATCTCTGCAACTTAAATCAGCCAATTTGTATATCTACTGTTCTGACTCCAGGCAATTTAGATACGGCAGATAAGTTAATTGATCGTTTTTTTCCAAGTGTTAAAGTATTTCGTTTTTTTCCAATTGTACCACGAAATGAATTAGAATTAAAAAACAATGATGAAAGTTATCAAAATTCTGTCAAACAATTTTATAAAAAAATAAGTGATCGAGCTAAAGTCATCCCAGAATTAAAAGGGATAGTGCCTTATAATACTGTCAAGGCAGAAGGTCAAGGTTCGTTATTTAATGAAATTGATTTTTGCTGCTGTGCATTTACAAAGTTATTTATAGATAGTGAACTGAATGGGTATCCGTGTTACTATTCAGCAAATACAGACACAAACCTTGGTAATTTTAAGTCAAATTCGTTTCAAAGTATTTGGAATAGTAAAAAAGCATTTGAAACACGAGAATTATCCAAATGTCGATCTTTATGTAATTTATCTTGGGAAACAGAACGTTTACCTCATAAATATACATATTGTGAATAAAGTGCATTATTTAATTAATATAAAAATTGTTTTAATGTGTAATAAAGATGATTTAAAGTATAGAATTTCAGAAGTAATTAATTCAATAATATTTTCAATATCAAACATTACTGATGAGGATATTGAAAAGTACGCAACAACATTTCGCGAGGTAGGCTTCGTTCAAATACCATCAATAATAGATAGTGAAGCTCTAGCAAATCTTTACCAGTATGTTATTGATAACTCGTATAAATACTTTGTGTCTTATCAAGGAAAAGATAGAGAGTATTTTGGTCGTTCTATTTCAGGGCATAGATTTAAAAGATTGTTTTTTAAGCCTGGAACAGAGTATGATAAGATTGCACTTGCAAATGATAAGATTTGGCAGATATTTAGTGACGAACTGGAAATGATGTCTGTTAAAATATCAGAATTAATTAGACCTATTATGATTTCCGTAGGAGAAAATTATCGTTATGATTACGGCAGCATCTTCTATTATGGGGAGAATGATTTTATTGGACTACATCATGATTCCCATTATGGTGATATGATAAATGCTCAGTTTCCGATGTCAATGAATGTGGATGGTTGTATAAGAATAAAATATAATGACGAATTAATCCCTTTTTACGACAATCCAGGATGTTTAAATATCTTAGGTGCACATGCCTGGCACGATGTGCCTACTATTTCTAAGATATACAATGATAAAAAACCACAAAGATTCAATTTTACTTTGGTTTATATGCCAATCAATTAGTAGATTATAAATGATTTAAAGACACTTTTTTTGTAGTAGAAAAAATTGAAGTAATTAATATTAAAAATGTAGAACATCCGGGATCCAATTAAGCACTATAATATATTCGAACCTAAACTTCTTATGCCTTAATTTTGCTGGACTTTTCATTTTTCAAAAGTCCATGTGCCACGATTCTGCCACAAAACTTAAACAGGTGAAATATCTTTAAAAAATGCCTTAACTTTTTGTGGCAGAAAAGGTATCCACTCCAAACATAGTGTCTTTTTAATTCCCACTAATTCATGTTCAGATTTTTCTGAAACTTTTCACTTTCCTAAGTTATTTATTGAGAAGTTATTTACAGCAAAACAGGTAAATATACCTATTTGAATTTCAATAAATTACAGTAATTTAACCTGCAAATAATCAACGATTTTTTTTAGTTCACTACCAGACTTTATCGTGGTTTATTTTTTTTGAACTTCACATAACTAATCCGTTAATATAACCATATCATAAAACAAATTCAATAGTTTTTAAAAGTTATGATCTAAATTGACTGTCTCAACTGTATATAAAAACCAGTTAATAAATGAGCATATGAATCCACTTGTAGTAATAAAGGTCGCAATTGAAAAAGTTCCCGTCACAAAATATGCTTTGTCAGTTGCTGGAATTGTGGCGGTTATTGCCATAATTAAGTCATTTGGAATTAACAATTTTCAGATTCCATTAATAAGTATACTTATTATGATTGGATTAATGGTTTTATTGTTTGTATTTTCTTCTCTTACAAAATCCTCAGATAAAACTTTACAATTTGCAGGATATATCCTTGTTTATACAGTTGTTTTTATAAGCTGTTTTTCATCACTGTTGTTAGCCAGCTGTATTTTTTTTGGAAAACCCAAACCACTTGATGAGATCGTGTATTTAAAGAAAAATGATTTAAATACGGTAAACGACAATCGAACAATAATCAAAAACTGTATTATTCAATCCACACTAAACGACACTTTGTTTCCTTTAGTTTGTACAATTAAAGGTGAAGTTAAAATTAATAGCAATGAAATTATTTTTCAACCACAGTATGGAATCATAAAAAAAAATCCTAGAAAAAAAATCCCCGGAGACAGCTTATCAATAAAATACGTTAGAGTTTATTTAAGCACTTTTGGATCAGAGGGCTGGATCCCCTTAAACAAAAGCAATGTATTAGAAATAAACAAAACACTACATGCTTCAAATACAGTTATTATTCCAAAATATAGATTTAAAATGTCAAAGAACAAGAAGATTGATTTAAGTTTATGTTGGCTAACCTTTGCAATAACAGTCGATACACCACAGCGAATCGAAGCCTATACATTTATACAAAGTTCTCATGACATATTTTAATTAATAATCTAACTACTACATAACTGAATGTCTTTATTATATTAAATAAATTACGCTATGAAACAGATTTTTTTCGCAATTTTATTGTTTTCTTTTCAAGGATATTCGCAAATTTATTATTGCTCATATTCAGGAGGGGCATGTTCATCAGGAATGCAACCACCCAGTTACTTGGCATTAAATGTAGTCACTAGTGTATGTGCCACTTTAGGTATTTCTGAAATACCTGTATATCGAGGCGAAGTTCAAAATGCATGCGCATTTGCCGATAATTTTGGCAATAGATTTATTACTTACAATCCAAATTTCTTGAACTATCTGTACACAAATAATCAATGGGCGCCTATTTCGGTTTTAGCACATGAAGTAGGTCATCATTTTGGAATGCACTCTTCATGGTACGGATCATTTTTGCATCCGTGGACAAAAGAACTTCAGTCTGACTACATTTCAGGCTATGTTCTCTACAAATTGGGTTGTCCTAGCATTCAAGACGCATTATCTGCAATGAATCTAATGTTTTCTTATACCGGGACGGCTTCGCATCCAGATAGCCCAAAAAGAATGGATGCATTAATTCAGGGATACAATAGGGCAAGTCAAGGATTTTAATAGTGGATTAGTATATATTTAATTTTGTGAGCTTCTACTTCTTTTTTTAATATATCGGTCTTAAACATTTCGATTGGAAATACTATGATTAGTTGGTATCAACACAAGCCCAGAAAAAAAAAGTTCATATATTCTGGCATAACGTTTAACAGTATTTCTTGAAATTTTAAGTTGCCTGGCACATCCCAGCACATTCAAATTTTTAGATATTACTAATCGGCCAATAAATAGCTGTTTATTCTTTGAAATAGTTTTTATTAGCCATAATTGATCATATTAAATTCCAAGCGTTCTATTTTAGAAGAAGATATTTGATTATTATGGTGCAATCATCTATTAATGAACAATATTTTTTATTAAAGAGACAAGGATTATCTAAAAAAAACATCAATCATTTTTTCGATTTCATCATAAACGCACAGGTCTTTAAAACAATTCTTCACTACAATTAAAATTTGACATGAATTGAAGATTCAATAAATCTTTGAAGGGTATTAAAGAAAAAATGAATTTACTGAGTAATGAAAAGCTTTGGTGTTTATAGATGTTAGAAAATAGCAGAGAGGATTATAAAAAGATTTACAGTAAAGAAAACAACATAAAAATAACAAAAATATCAATAGAACTTAGTTTAAATGTTTTATAAATTGTAATTGTTTATTTTAGTTAGTAGGTTCGTTTCTGCTGATTTTATTTTCCACTTAAATTAGGATGGCTTTACTTTGTAAGTTTAATTTATTTTTAGTTTTCTTCTGAATTACAGCGCACTGTTTAATATTGAGCCCATAAAAAGAAGTACAATAGCAATAATTTGAAACACCCTTATTGAACAAAAATATCCAAATATTATTAAAAGAACTGAACCGGTTGCGCAAAGTATTAGTGGAATATAATTGTTTTTTTTGACTGCCATATGATATAGAGCATACATATTTACTGTTATAAAATAAGTAAAAACGGAAATAAATACTTTACATATGGTGTGAGCTGTATGCCTGCAGCACCGAGCACGCTCAGATATGCTGCAATACAGTTACGAACCTAAACTCGGCAGATATTGATTTTGCTGATTTTCTAGTTTTCAAAAATACAACATGCCACGATTCTGCAATAAAACTCTGCATACTAATTTTTTTAATTATTTGTAGATCTAAAAGTTTCGAACCTAAACTCGCTAGACCTTTGTTTTGCTGGATTTCTTGTTTTCGAAAATATCATGTGCCACGATTTTGCCACAAAACTTAAAGCGTCTATTTTCAAAATAGATTTTAGATGATTTATGGTAAATTTGTTTCGGATGAAGAGGCTCCGCATTTAATTTTTTGTATTAGTAGTGTTTAAAAGGTTTTATAAAATTATTTACTAAGGACTTAATAAAAAAGTGTAATTCAAATTTTTAAATTGAGGAATTACTTTTATTTTCTTTTTTCTAGTTGAGAAAAGGATTCCAAGCCGCCACATAAAAAAATTTGATTTGAATTAGTTCATATGGGCAAGCATTCTTCTGTATGTTCTTCAATAATAGCTGTCAGAATTATTTTTTGTGTTTCAGATCATTAAGTTAAGATCTAATTAGATTCAAAATAAATTAAAAACATCTTACTGCTATTAAGTTTTATTCAAATCTGTAAATGTGGCTGTCCTTATCAAGTCTCTGAACCACATCCATAACTTTAGCATGAGGCAGATTATAGGTATTGACCAGCATACAGTATATATTTGCATATTCATTGTAAATGTTGGTTGCAAAGATTCCTGTATCGTCTGAGCCTACTACTATTGGCGGAATACTTTTACCCTGGTCATGCCATTTTATCCAATTTATTAAATGATAGGTCGAAAAGTTTTTGTGGAAACCGATACGAACATTACTGGTTGGCAACGTTTCAATGACAATTTCCCTTACTGTCATTTCATGCAGTAAGGTTATCTGTAATATCTCAATGTGCTCCGCTTTTAGAATCTCAAAAGAATCGATGCTGATAATCTTATCAAATTTTCTCCTGTATTTAGCATTATGATAGATTTCAAAGACTTCCAAAACCTTATCTTCTGAATTCTGAATTCTTTTTTTAGCGAAACCTTTCTCCAGCATATAGGACCATTCCTCTTCATCATATACTGACTTTGAAGTCATATTTGTCCTATCCTGTTCCAAAGCATGCAAAGGGCAGCATTGGCGCATCAGCCATGCTTGTTCCAGGATTGCTATTGGATAATGTTGGTTATAAATATCATAACTCAGTTCATTTACTCTATTGATAATAAAGGGAAGTATGTTATGTAGAGATTGGATTTTGCTTTTTATGATCAGATGATAACTGAAAATGAGATCATCCAAATAATCCCCTTTCTTAACCAGTAAATCTGAACCAACGCAATTTTGCCACTGCCGCGGAGAAAGCCCGGAAGCCACAGCATGGCCAATTCTATCACCTCTTTGAAGATCACAAAAAACGATTGCTTCATATATTGCCCTGATTCCGCTGATAATATGGTAAAAATCTTCCCCGGCATGATAGGTAAAATGCTTTACACCGCCACGACGCATTTTACGAAATACAGGTGCGAAGACTTCTGGGGGAGCATCAAATTCGCTGGCAGCAGCATCCAAAGCAACTATTTTTTTTCTATAGTCAGGGTAATTTTGAAGAAGCAGTACCAAAATTTGTCCTTTTTTAGCCACCTCGATACGCAGTTTTTTATGTCTTACTTGGGCATCAGGTTTGGCATCCGCTTTTTTTATAAAATGGGCAATGAGCCTCAGTTCTGGTATTTTGACTGTGCCTATGGGATCATTAGCAAAGTTTTCACTAATCTGCTGTATCATTTTCTTCCATCCTTTTTCAATTGCCTGTAGAAAATTGACCATCTCAAGCTGTGATTCTTTTGGAGAAAAACGGCCTTCCAGAAAGCTGATTAGATCTAAATCATTACCATGCATTTGATAATAGCGTCGCAAAAATATTTTTTCACTGTTTTCCCTTAATCCATTTAAAGTGTGTTTTTGAAACTGTTCGAATCCATTTTGATGCGTCTGCTGTACAAGAAGTCGATTTGTGAGACCCAGAATAAGAAGATAAAAATGAAATAAACCTGCCAGGAGCTCGTTGCTGGTTTTTCTTAATTCTTCTAAGATCAGGATGTACATAAAACCTTCCACGGACATAAGACAGGAATGATTGTCGCTTTCGCTGAGCAAGGATGAAAATGGGTGGTACGGGCTGCGGGGAAGGTCAGAGTCCATGCTTACAAATTTATTAAGCAGCGCTACTTTATTTAAATGCTCATATCCACTATTGCGGTATGGATAGAGAAAATAATAAAAGTAATTTCTAAGTTTTTGTGCTGTGGCTAAAAGCGTTACATATTTCACTGGTTCCAAAAGATTTGATTCCTGTTCCATTTGTTCCCTCACTTTTTGAATTTGGAATCCCTTTAAAAGGTCTTGATAAATTCCATTTGGGTTGAAAAGAAAGTCCTGCCATACCTGATCGGTTTCCAGAGCCCCGTTGAGGTGCATATGCAGATCATGAAGACCGTTATGATGTTTTACATAATAATCGAGCTGAGGGATTTTTGCCCTTGGAATTGACGTGTAACGGGAATTAGGCAGGAGATACTCTTTAAAATACTGGTACCTCTCTGCAGTGCTTTTTAGACCGCTTACGTTGGTTTTTTTATGCAACAACGCGCATTGAAGCAGTAAAGGAGGAATATACGTTATAGTATCCTGCCAGTTGTTCTGCTGAGGCGGCTTTACATAAATTTTATTGTCCTGTATTTCAAGGTAATCTTCTGCTATTTTAGCCAGTCCATTTGCGAAAATATCAGATAAGAATTCTATATCTTTAAACGTTTCCTGCTGCTGAAGGCGGTACAGATGATCGGGTATATCCGGATTCTGCGCTCTGCTTTTTAACAGCAATCGCCTTTTTACATCTTCAAAAGAAACAAATTGTCCATGTGTATAATTTGCAAGCGATTCATTATCAGATAGTAAAAATTTAAGCATTTTTTATTATTTAGTATATTTTGTAAGATATTCTTGGAATTTAATGAAATTAGATTCGGATGGACGTATAATTCCTAATGCCTTAAGTTCCTTTCTCAAATCATCCGTTACTGTATCTGTTTTTAATTTGTCAAAGGAAAAATTTATTCGTGTTAATATTTCAAATATTTGATCATAATGGGCTAAATTTCCTATAGAAAGTTGAACCTTATCATTCTTTTTAGGTGTTATTTTTGCAATAACGCTTGGAGAAACGAATACCCTTGATTCATATTCCCTTCTGATAGGGATTTTATCCAAAAATTTGCTTAGATCTGTATTAAGCAGTAGGTCTATCTGTCCATCATTTTGATCATCTTTCAAATAGTCACCACAAAAAGACTTAAGGCTGTTCTTTACTTTAGCATCCTTTTTTAAATACACGAGAAGCAAAGGACAGGATAATAGCCACTGAGAAAAAGACAATTGACGACTTTTTACAGTTTTGACCTTTTTGTCATCCTCTTGCAGCAGTTTGTCTATGTTGTTAAGGAAAATGGTATCCTTATAATTGGTATTGTTTAAGTTAAGTTCTGAGGAGAACTCATTAGCATTTTCCCTGCAGTCTTCAACTAGAACCGCATTTATGAAAGCAAGTATGTGGGAGTGGAAAACATCTCCAAGATTTTTATTACCCACTTTACCTTCGAGATTAGTAAGAGCATAAAAAAAACGGGTGGCAATCTTTCCTAATAAATGGATCGCTATTTTCATTCCTTCTGCCGGATATTTTTCCACCCAGCGGCCAAAAACCAATTCGATATCGACGCTTCCAGGTAACTTCTTGTCACTGAGTTCCTTAGTATCTTCTTCGGTACCTGTAATTTCATCGCTTCCAGGACCTCGTTTAAAGTCAGGCATCATATATCCTCTGAATTGTGATAGTTCGGTAAAACCATTTTTTAAATCATCAAGTTTGTGTTTTCGGATCAATTCTCCAATTGCGCCAATGAGTAAATAAGGTGAATAGGTTAGAAGGGATGCTTGCTTGTAAATATATTGATTAGAGCTGAGGGGCATATATACGAGTCTCTGCTGCACATAATCAGCATTTTCATTTTTAAGCACACTGTCAATACGGTCCGAGGTCAGTTTACTGTCTTTCTTTAGGCTTGATGCCAATCCGAAGATGGGGATGGTGCCAGCTTGTGATACTTTTTCACTGTTGGTTTGTTTCAGATCAATAGTACCTCTCATATAGGCAATAATCTTTCCTGCAACATCCTTTAAGACATTATCATTTAAGATGACCGTATTGTTACATAAATCTTCAATAGAAGGCAATAAGGCATAATCTTGATCAAAATATCCTAAGAGAGGCAATAGATTTCTGGTATAGCCGACTTTAATAAAGTAATCAAAAATAAGATACTGGTCTTTCTGGATATTGTAGGAGGATAAAAAATTAAGAGTCAGTAAACTGGCATTAAGATTGTCTTCTGTGGTGATAGGCTGGAGCTGATAGAGTTCTTCAAGTTTACGTTCACGAAGTAAAAAATCAAGGATTAGTCTGTTTAAATTTTTTGGAGATCGAATTGCAGTATGAATATCGATGTTTTTAGCATAGAGATCACTTAAAAAAATGTCTGTCAGGGGAACGATATTGGCATCTTCTCTTTTGTAAAGTCCAGTTTTAAGATCAAATAAATTTAAAAACTGAACCTGGGTTCTTAAAGGAAGTTCGAGCAGGTAATCACTGTAGGCATTGGCTTGATAGCCGTTATTGATTCCGAAGTATTTTAGAATTCGAGTGTATATTGCGCTAATTTCATTCGCAGCATCATTCTCAATTATATCTTTAGTGGCTTTTTCGTAAACATAAAACATCTTCTTCCCTTCATAACGTTTGCTGGTTCCAATTGTCGAGAGATGGATTCTGTTTTTAGGTTGCAATACTTTTTGCAGGTACTGTGATTCCAGTTCAGTAATCATGTCATTAAATACGTTGAGTTTTCCTAAAAGTTTACCTTCATATTTTAGGATTTCGTCTCCAAAATTCTGCCATTTTTTTTGGCGTACAACTGTAGAATATAACTGACTGTCACCGCTGACAATAGTAATTAATCTGCCTCCAATAAAATATTTTCTGATGGTTTCCAAAACTGCCCAGCCTTTTGTAGCATCAACATCAATATCATCAAACATTACCAAAAAAGCTTTTTTCTCTAAAATAGCGAGAGATAAGCGCAGAAATTCATTAAAGTTATCGGCTAATTCCTGTGAGGCGTGTACAGCTTTGAGTCCATTATCCATCACGAACTCCGGATCCTGCCAGCTGTCTAGACCGTTAGTTCCAATACCATCGATAGAAGGTAAGCCGGCAGCAAGTTTGTTAAGGGCTGCGCGCCATTCCTTGCGGCTGTAGGCCGGTTTTTTGGAAGGATCACATTCCAGTAAGTTGAGTTTTTTATCGATCAGTTCTTTTATGATGGCAATTACATTTAAGAAGACGTGTCCCTTTTCTTCAATTAGAGTAGGATCAATGATATCAAGTATCTGGAGGTGTTTTCCGGTTTGATTCTCGGAAAGCTCTCTTTTAATGGATAAGAGGAATGAAGTTTTTCCGCTTCCTCTGGTGCCTAAGACCGTAATCGTATTATGCAGATTCTTCTTCTCGCTTTGACCATCTTCAGGGATGAAGTCTTCAATTAATTCTTTAGCCCTTTTGAACTCCTTGTTATGAACAAGAGTTCCTATGTTTGCTGCTGCATTTTGGGTGGTTACTTCCCCGCTGATTCCATAAGCTTGGGCATTAATGCTTTTGTCAAGAATTATAGTAATAGATTCCATATTTTATTATTACTTTTTAGGTAAAGCTGAAAATTGAATTTCCAGATTGCTACGATTTTTTTAAGAGAATAATCTAAAACCTTTATTTCTTGTAATAGGATGTACAGAAGAATTAAAAGATTTAAGTTGAAAACAAAGAAAAAGTTTTAGTTAGAATATGCAGTACGTATTTATACCTGTTTATCTGATAATATTCTGTTTTTTAAAGTTGTTTTACAAATATTGTTAAATTTTATAAAGAATGGCCTTAATCGATTAATGATTTTTTGCTAAATGGATCGGAATTAACTAATGAAAATATTCGGTTCTGTCTCATTTAGCTACGTTTTAACTTTGCCCTTTTTAAATTGTTAAAGTCATGAATACGAAAGGTCATTGCTATCCGAAATTTATTATACTGCAGGCAGTATATTTTAAGCTTAGATTTACATTAAGCTATCGGGATGTTGAAGAAATCATGAAAATGCGAGGAGTTCATGTTGATCATGCTATTATTCAGCGCTGGGTTTTTAAGTTTACATCCTTCATTGAGTCAGAAATGAAGAAGAGAAAAGGTAAAGTAGGTACAAGTTGGAGATTGGATGAAACCTATATCAAAGTAAAAGGTATTTGGTGTTATTTATATAGAGCATTAGATAAACTAGGCAATACAGTAGACTTTCTTTTGACCAGAAGAAGACAAAGAATGAGCACTCAGTCTTTTCTAATTAAAGCAATTAGTAATATAACTGCATAACAAGAGTAATAAACATTGATAAAAGCGGTTCTAATACCGCAGCGATCAAAGTCTATAACAAGCGTTCGTTCTCAAAAATTAAAATTCGGGAGTGTAAATATCTCAACAATATTGTAGAGAAGGACCATCGATTTATAAAATGGAGGATATATAACGGGTTAGGCTTTAAAAGCTTTGAATCAGCAAGAAGAACATTGAGTGGAATTGAAGTTGTGCATATGCTGAGAAAGAATCAGATGGATGCACATGGGACAACTATGTTTAAATCATTCTGTAGATTGGCGGGATAACTTTTAAATTACTTAAATTCTTATATTTGATTCTGACAGATGCGACAGAACGTCAAATTTTAAACTAATTAAATATAATTGATTTTTAATTATATAAAAAATCATACCGAAGCATTACTAAAGGTTTTATTTAGGCTGTGTAGCATTATTGTTATAAACTAAATGTTACCTTCACTGTCTCCGTCATTGTAGATAAGTAAAACTATGGAAATACTTATTTTATTGTCTGTTATAAATAAAAGAAAATATAATTGTGAAATGCAAAAAAAAGTCCCACCGAAGCAGGACTAAAGATTTTCATCTACGGCATATAGCCTTATTGTGATAAGATTAAAGATTAGAATTTTTAATCAGCTACAAATATATAGAAAAAGAAATTATATAGAAAAAGGAAAACCGTAAAGTGGTAAATTGTTTTTTATTTATCTTTCGAAGTTGTTAAAAAAACGATTTTATCATGGCAAAAATATTAGGTTTAGATTTAGGAACAAATAGTATTGGATGGGCTATTGTAGACAAGGATGGGGATGATTTTTTTCTTGTTGATAAGGGAGTCAGAATATTTTCTGAGGGGGTAAAATCTGAAAAAGGAATTGAAAGTTCACGTGCCAGTGAACGTACCGGCTATAGAAGCGCTAGGAAAATAAAGTACCGAAGAAAACTACGAAAGTATCAAACATTAAAAGTTCTTTCAATAAATGGAATGTGTCCTTTATCTATTGATGAAGTGGAAGAATGGAAAAAATCAGGATTTAAAAAATATCCGCTTAATCCTGAATTCTTAAAATGGCTTCGAACAGATGAAGATAAAAATATCAATCCTTATGCGTTTAGAGATAAAGCCAGTAGAGGAAAGGTTACTGCCTTCGAATTTGGAAGAGCATTATATCATATTGCGCAAAGACGTGGATTCCTGAGTAATAGACTAGATCAATCGGCTGAGGGAATATTGGAAGAACATTGTCCAATTATTCAAACAATAATTGAAGATTTAGGTTCTACGGATGAATTAATTATTGAATTAAAAGACTATTTTTTTAATACTGGAATTATTGATGAAAATATCAAAGGCGGATTTAAAAAAGATCTAGACGATGGAGAGTCTAAACTCAAAACATTATATAACGCACTGAAAGCTATTGCAATAAAAAACGGGAATGATATTGTCAAAGTAAAAGAAGAGATAATTGCCCGATTAAACAGAAAAGAAGATTTAGGAGCGGTAAAAAGGGAAATTGGTGAAATTTCTCAAGCAATGATAGATGGAAATTTTTCAACTTTGGGACAATACTTTTTTAGTTTATACAATAAAGATAGGATAAGAAATAAGTATACAGCCAGAGAAGAACATTATTTAAAAGAGTTTGAGATAGTTTGTAAAGTACAAGGAATTCAAGGCATTAATGAAAATGAGCAATTACCAGAAAAAAGATATTCTGAATTGATTAAAGATTTATATAAAGCTATTTTCTTTCAGCGTCCTTTAAAATCACAAAAGGGATTGATCGGAAAATGTTCTTTTGAAAAAAGCAAATCTCGTTGTTCTGTTTCCCATCCAGATTTTGAACAGTACAGAATGTGGACTTATTTAAATACAATTAAATTTGGAACTCAATCAGAAAAAACGCTAAGATTTCTATCTCAAGAAGAAAAGTTAAGCCTGATACCTAAATTTTTAAGAAAGAAAGATAATTTCAATTTTGAAGATTTAGCAAAAGAGTTAATTCCCAAAGGAGCTACTTTTGGATTTTATAAATCATCTAGAAAGGATGAATTTCATTATTGGTTTAATTATAAATCAGCAGATACAGTTACAGGCTGTCCCCTTTCTGCATCATTAAAAAACACAATTGGAGAAGATTGGCAAACAAAAATATTTACTTATAAAACATTAAATTCAAAGCAAAAAGAAGTTTCTAGAACTGTTGATTATAAAGATATATGGCACCTGCTATCAGTTTCAACTTCAGATGTTTATTTATATGGATATGCAAAGGATAAACTTGGTTTAAGTGATAAAAATGCAAAGGCTTTTAGCAGAATTCGTCTGAAAAAAGACTATGCAGGCTTGAGTTTAAATGCCATTAATAAGATTCTGCCATATGTCAAAGAAGGTCTGTTATATTCTCACGCAGTATTTATGGCAAATGTTGAAAATATTATTGATGAGGAAATTTGGAGTGATGAAATACAAAGAAAATATATTCAAGATAAGATAGCCTTAATTATACAAAATCATACTTATGAAAATAGTTTATTAGAAATAGTGAATTCTTTAATAAAAGACTGCAAAACGGAAAATTGTTATTATTCGAAGGAAGCAGAAGATACTTATAAAAATGATTTGAATAAAAAACTGGTTCCATTTTTCAATTATAATTTTATTGAAGATAAACAAGCTGTGTTGGATAAATTATTTCCAATATTTATTGAGCAGCTAAAAGCCCATGAATTTGTAAAAATTAAACGCTTAGACGAAAAAGTTTTAGAATTCTTAAATGGTGAAAATGAAGATGGACAAGTATTTTGCAGCAATGAAAGACGTTTGAAAAAACTTTATCATCCATCAGATATTGAGATTTTCAAAAAGAAAATCATCAAAGATGAATTTGGAAATGAAAAATTGGTGCTAGGCAGCCCTTTGACAGCTTCTATAAAAAATCCTATGGCGATGCGTGCCTTACATCAATTACGAAAAGTATTGAATACTTTAATTGTTGAAGGGCATATTGATGAAAAAACAAAGATTCATATAGAAATGGCTCGTGAACTTAACGATGCTAATAAAAGAAAAGGTATTCAGGACTATCAAAATGAATTAGAGAAGAAACGAAAAGAAGCAGCTTCAGAAATAAGGAAGCTTTATTTAGAAGAATGCGGAAAAGAGATTGAGCCGACCCAAGATGATTTGTTGCGTTATCAACTTTGGCTTGAGCAAAATAGAGCCGAAATATATGAACAAGGTAGAAATATAAGTATTTGTGATATAATCGGAAGCAATCCAAAGTATGATATCGAACATACTATTCCAAGAAGCATTTCTCAAGACAATTCGCAAATGAACAAAACACTTTGCAGTCAGAAATTCAACAGAGATATTAAAGGAAATAAAATGCCTATTGAGTTAAATAATCATCTAGAAATCCTTCCAAGGATCGCCCATTGGAAAGAAGAAGCGGATAATTTAAGTAGGGAAATTGAAATAATTTCACGCTCTATAAAAGCTGCTGCAACAAAGGAAGTAAAAGATAGAAAAATAAGACGAAGACATTATTTAACACTAAAGAGAGATTATTTAAAGGGGAAATATGAGCGATTTATTTGGGAAGAGCCTAAAGTAGGTTTTAAGAACAGTCAGATTCCTGACACAGGAATTATTACTAAATACGCTCAAGCTTATTTAAAATCTTATTTCAATAGAGTTGAAAGTGTAAAAGGAGGAATGGTCGCCGAATTCAGAAAAATTTGGGGTATTCAGGAAAGTTATCAAGAAAATGATAAAAAATACTTTTTTGAAAAAGACAGAAGTAAGCATACCCATCATACTATCGATGCTATTACCATTGCCTGTATGACCAAAGAGAAGTATGATGTATTAGCTAAAGCTTGGACTTTAGAAGAAAAAGAACAAGTTAATGACGCACGAAAGTTATTGGCTGATTCTAAGCCTTGGAAAACTTTTAAGGAAGATTTAAAGAAAATAGAAGAAGAGATTTTGGTTTCGCATTATACGCCAGATAATATAAAAAAACAGTCTAAAAAGATTGTCAGAATTAGAGGTAAAAAACAATATGTTGCAGAAACGGAAAAAGACACTAATGGAAACAATATCGTAAAAAAAGATGCAAATCAAAAGATAATTTACAAGATAGATAGCGACGGAAAGAAAATTCCAAGGTTGCAGCAAGGTGATACTATTCGGGGATCTTTGCATCAAGACAGTATCTATGGGGCAATTAAAAATCCTTTGAATAATGAAGAAATCCGTTACGTCATTCGAAAGGATCTAGAAAGTATCAAGGCTTCCGATGTAGAAAGTATTGTTGATGAGGTTGTAAAAGAGAAAGTAAAAGAAGCGATTGAAAATAAGGTTTTGTTGATTTCCTCTAATCCACAGCAAAAAAATAAATTAGCTGAAGGTAAAAAAGTTTGGATGAATGAAGAAAAGGAGATTGCAATTAATAAAGTTAGATTGTATTCTAATTCAGTTAAAAATCCGTTGGAGATCAAGGAACATAATCAATTATCCAAATCCCGTCACGAACATAAACAAAAAGTGTATGGGCAAAATGACGAGAATTATGCAATGGCAATTTATGAGGTAGATGGTAAGAGAGAATTTGAGTTAATTAACAATTTTAATTTGGCAAAGCTAATAAAACAAGGGCAAGGTTATTATCCTCTATTTAAAGAGAAAGAAGTTAAAGGAAAAAAAATACAGATTCCAATTGCAAAGAGTAATAATAGAGATGTAATTTTAAAAAAAGGACAGCAGGTCGTTTTTTATGAAAAAGGCGAGAAATTAAGAGATATTACAGAAGTTAATGATTTCAAAGGAAGAATGTATATAATCGAAGGATTGTCAATTAATAGAGTTAAATCCGGAAACAATTTTTATGAATTTGGAGTGATTTTTTTACGATATTTTAAAGAGGCTCGTAAGTCTGATGATATTAAAAAAGATAATTTTAAGCCTGATGGAGATTTTAAATTAGGAGAAAATAAGCCAACAAGAAAAATGAGCCCAAGCCAATTTTCAGCATTTGTTGAGGGAATTGATTTTAAGGTTTTGCCATCTGGAAAAATTGAAAAAATATAATATTTTTCAAGATTTCTTTTATATCGATATTGATTTTAAACATTCAAACCACAATAGAAATCGACTTTCGATTTTGGTTCAACGATTTTCGTTGTGGTTTGAACAAAGATTAGAAAACACAATACTTAACCTGATTCATTGATTTTGTATAAATAAGTTGTGGTTTGATTAAAGATTAGAAGACACGATATTAACGAAACGCACGCAATAATATTCTGGCTGTTGTGGTTTGATTAAAGATTAGAAAACACGATATTTAGCGGAAGAATTTGTATTAGAAGCAAATAGTTGTGGTTTGATTAAAGATTAGAAAACACGATATTTATTTCTTTGTGAGGATATCCAATACAATGTTGTGGTTTGATTAAAGATTAGAAAACACGATATTAAGTACAGGCGGCTGAAGAAAAACTGGTAGGTTGTGGTTTGATTAAAGATTAGAAAACACGATATTCAAGACCTATAAACGGAACAGAATTAGACAGTTGTGGTTTGATTAAAGATTAGAAAACACGATATTCTATACCTATAAATGTTGAACTGGCGGGGAGTTGTGGTTTGATTAAAGATTAGAAAACACGATATTTGACCGTCGCAAGTAATAACTATTTAGATAGTTGTGGTTTGATTAAAGATTAGAAAACACGATATTTTTAAGTCCTACATTATCTAAGATTAAGGAGTTGTGGTTTGATTAAAGATTAGAAAACACGATATTGCAGTATTCTTTGGATAATGATAATTGGCAGTTGTGGTTTGATTAAAGATTAGAAAACACGATATTGAAATATTAAGAGTTGAGTAGTCATGCATAGTTGTGGTTTGATTAAAGATTAGAAAACACGATATTCATCGCTTCATCGTATTCACCTCCTTTATCGTTGTGGTTTGATTAAAGATTAGAAAACACGATATTTAACACTATTTTAGATAGTATTGTCGTTAGGTTGTGGTTTGATTAAAGATTAGAAAACACGATATTAAAATTAGTTTTAGATTCTATTGAAGACAAGTTGTGGTTTGATTAAAGATTAGAAAACACGATATTACAATGGCGTATTAATGCGCTTAGTGCTATGTTGTGGTTTGATTAAAGATTAGAAAACACGATATTAATGCCGTTTGCAATGGATTCAACAATTCTGTTGTGGTTTGATTAAAGATTAGAAAACACGATATTTACTAAAGCAACATTGACAAAAACGATAAGGTTGTGGTTTGATTAAAGATTAGAAAACACGATATTTTGCAGCAGTGTTAATTGGAACGTTAGGAGGTTGTGGTTTGATTAAAGATTAGAAAACACGATATTATTAGATTTAAATAAATGAAGACTAGCACAGTTGTGGTTTGATTAAAGATTAGAAAACACGATATTTTAATTTTAAGAATGAAGCCGGGAATTCCGGTTGTGGTTTGATTAAAGATTAGAAAACACGATATTAGAGTATCGATTTAGCCACGGGCTACCCGCGTTGTGGTTTGATTAAAGATTAGAAAACACGATATTTATCCCGTTTACATTATTTCAAAAGGAAGAGTTGTGGTTTGATTAAAGATTAGAAAACACGATATTAAAAGACGCAGAAGTAATAATAACTGACGTGTTGTGGTTTGATTAAAGATTAGAAAACACGATATTGAAGTAGTCGAAAAGAGTGGGGTTGCTGAGTTGTGGTTTGATTAAAGATTAGAAAACACGATATTAATTATACCTATGTACGTAACTAAAAGAAAGTTGTGGTTTGATTAAAGATTAGAAAACACGATATTTGAAGTGTTGATTAAATATAATTTACACGAGTTGTGGTTTGATTAAAGATTAGAAAACACGATATTATCTACACAATCCATACTTCGACCAAATAGGTTGTGGTTTGATTAAAGATTAGAAAACACGATATTACAGTATTGGATATTAATTGCTCAGACAACGTTGTGGTTTGATTAAAGATTAGAAAACACGATATTAATTGCTTAAATGACATATCATCTGTCATAGTTGTGGTTTGATTAAAGATTAGAAAACACGATATTTACGCCTACCATCTTTGAAGGCCTGAAGCGTTGTGGTTTGATTAAAGATTAGAAAACACGATATTAAAACAATTCGCAAAGGTTACGCAAACCTAGTTGTGGTTTGATTAAAGATTAGAAAACACGATATTTTGTGCTGATGGTTGTCTTTCAGTTTTTTAGTTGTGGTTTGATTAAAGATTAGAAAACACGATATTTCTGATATTATCAAAAATCTTGAATCACAGTTGTGGTTTGATTAAAGATTAGAAAACACGATATTTTGTGTTTGATTAGCGATTTCACGTATATAGTTGTGGTTTGATTAAAGATTAGAAAACACGATATTTCCACAAATTATAAAGATCATGGATATAGAGTTGTGGTTTGATTAAAGATTAGAAAACACGATATTTTGACGGAATAACAGAGGGAACAAGCATACGTTGTGGTTTGATTAAAGATTAGAAAACACGATATTGAACACGTACAAACATGGTCAGACACAATGGTTGTGGTTTGATTAAAGATTAGAAAACACGATATTAGCAAATACCTAGAAAGATCAGACGCAAAAGTTGTGGTTTGATTAAAGATTAGAAAACACGATATTACTAGCAGACACAGTAAGCGCAATCAAAGGTTGTGGTTTGATTAAAGATTAGAAAACACGATATTACCTTCACAATCCATACATGGATAGAATAGGTTGTGGTTTGATTAAAGATTAGAAAACACGATATTCCAGGAGAAAGGGAAGGTAAGAGGACAATCGTTGTGGTTTGATTAAAGATTAGAAAACACGATATTTCATATTCAATTAGTTTAGTGAGTTAGCTAGTTGTGGTTTGATTAAAGATTAGAAAACACGATATTGTATTCATATATATGAACTAACAAATAAAGTTGTGGTTTGATTAAAGATTAGAAAACACGATATTATGGGTATATCAGGAACTGTTGTAGGACAGGTTGTGGTTTGATTAAAGATTAGAAAACACGATATTGTTGGCCATTGAATTCAGAAAGGCTTCAGGGTTGTGGTTTGATTAAAGATTAGAAAACACGATATTAGCAGGTAATGGCGGGGTTTCAAATACTATGTTGTGGTTTGATTAAAGATTAGAAAACACGATATTATCATTATTAACGTATGATCATCTTTGTTTGTTGTGGTTTGATTAAAGATTAGAAAACACGATATTTCTCTGATACAGGGAATGTAATAACTAAAGTTGTGGTTTGATTAAAGATTAGAAAACACGATATTGATAACTTCATTAGATTATTTAATTGGTTAGTTGTGGTTTGATTAAAGATTAGAAAACACGATATTATGGCAGGTAGAAACAGACCTGCACTGATCGTTGTGGTTTGATTAAAGATTAGAAAACACGATATTTGATTTTTTGATGTCTACATTAGACATACCGTTGTGGTTTGATTAAAGATTAGAAAACACGATATTTATCGATTACTTAAAGGAAAAAGGTGGAGAGTTGTGGTTTGATTAAAGATTAGAAAACACGATATTATAGGAAAATTCAACGCAAACAATGAAGCAGTTGTGGTTTGATTAAAGATTAGAAAACACGATATTATGTATTGGGACATATATAAACAATACTACGTTGTGGTTTGATTAAAGATTAGAAAACACGATATTAAATCCGAAAATAGCTGTCTTACCTTCTGGGTTGTGGTTTGATTAAAGATTAGAAAACACGATATTGTACTTAGGTTTATCGATACAAGGTGCGGAGTTGTGGTTTGATTAAAGATTAGAAAACACGATATTCAAAAATGTAGGAGGTGCAATCACGACGTAGTTGTGGTTTGATTAAAGATTAGAAAACACGATATTGAGCGTATAGAGTTTAGTGTACCAACGGCAGTTGTGGTTTGATTAAAGATTAGAAAACACGATATTCCTTCGGTCATTATAAAATAGGCGATATTCGTTGTGGTTTGATTAAAGATTAGAAAACACGATATTATAGTGCCCCCATTACCATTACTATATGAGTTGTGGTTTGATTAAAGATTAGAAAACACGATATTAAGACGGTACGCATATACTCTTATATATGGTTGTGGTTTGATTAAAGATTAGAAAACACGATATTAACGGACTGCCAATACTGGCACTAGCAGACGTTGTGGTTTGATTAAAGATTAGAAAACACGATATTCAAGACCAATAAACGGAACAGACCTCGATAGTTGTGGTTTGATTAAAGATTAGAAAACACGATATTATTTAAAAACGTAGCAATTGTAAATACAAGGTTGTGGTTTGATTAAAGATTAGAAAACACGATATTATGCCCTGCAGGCGTTGTCCGTTTCCCATAGTTGTGGTTTGATTAAAGATTAGAAAACACGATATTTATTTGAAAAAGAAAGAGCGGAAAAAGTAGGTTGTGGTTTGATTAAAGATTAGAAAACACGATATTTGTATTATATCGTCTAACCATGATCTTTCGTTGTGGTTTGATTAAAGATTAGAAAACACGATATTAGTCGGCTTGTTTCCTTCTGATATATAGGGGTTTATATATCAATATCGTTCGGAAAAATGCCTCTTTTATGGTTTGACAACCCATAATTGAGGCATTTTTTCTATTGTAGGGTTTAGTAAATAAGATTTTGAGAGTTGAATTTTATTGATATTATAAATAGCGTAGTATTAAAATAATTCTAGTTGCGTGGGTTGAGGTGCTGATGGTAAAGCTGCTTTTCCCCAAAAATTTAAAATATTACCAAATTGTTTATCGGTTATTCGAAGTACACTTACTTTTCCTAAAGGTGGTAGTAGTTTGTGGATTCTTTTTTCATGAACATCGGCGCTTTCACTACTTGCGCAGTGGCGTACATAAACAGAATATTGCATCATAGAAAATCCATCTTTTAATAAATTATTTCTAAATCCAGATGCATTTCGTCTGTCTTTTTTTGTTTCTGTGGGGAGATCAAAAAAAACAAATAGCCACATTATTCGATATCCGTTAAGCTCCATAAGATAGGATATTTAATTTTTTTTCGATTTCCTGTGAAGCATTGTTGGAGAGAACTTGCAGTCTTTTGTAAAGCTATCATTAAAGGGCTTTTCTCATCTTTAAAATAAACTGTTCTAGTTAATATTTGTAATAATTCAGCCTTAATAACAGTGTTTAATTCTTGTTCATCAAAACGCTTCATAATTTCAAAGACTTTTTCATCCACAATGGGACGAAACGGCTCCATGATATCATCAGCAAGCGCAAAAGCGTTGTATTTACTTTTATGGTGAATTCCTAATGTATTGAGTAGGCCACTTCCGGAAAGAGCTCTTGCAGTTGCAGCTCTTAAAATCGCATATCCATAATTCAAGAAATTATTAGGATAGTCTCCATATCTTTCTCGTTTTATTCCATCAAATTCTAGATTTGGCTGAGGAAAATATTTCCAGTAATGTTGTGCTGCTACTCCTTCCATATTAGATGAATCTCCACTTAATACTTTACTGGCTAGAAATACAAAACTATTTTTGGAATCAGTTATTTTTTCGAGTAACTGCCCCTGGTTTTTAATTTTTTCAATTATTGTTTGTTGCCATAATTGTTTTTTTAATGGTATAGAAGCTTCAATCTGATTTTTGAATATTTCCTGTTGAATATGATGACTGTTCAGGTTTAACAGCATTCCATTAGGAAAATGATTCTTTCCGCAGATAACAATAGAAGTATTGTTGTCAACAAGTAAATTCATAGCAGGAATGCTGAGGTAGATTTCATTGTGATCGAGAACAAGAAAGCCGATATCTTCAATTGGAATAGAACTCTCTTTCATTTCTGATTTTAGTACCAGCTGATTGTTTTTTGTCGTTATGGAAATTTTGTTTTCAATTAAAATAGTTCGTTTTAACATAAATTTAATTTGAAATTATGAATGAATCTTTGCTACACTTTAATATGTAAAGTTCGATTTTAAAGCAATGTTGTTTTTACGGTTTTCCATAATGAAGGACTATTTTCCTTTTTTAAGATAGAAAAAGTTGTTAATACAGTTTCGAACCTAAACTTCTTAGCTGTTGATTATGCTGGATTTCTATTATTCAAAAACTCCATGTGCCACGATTCTGCCACAAACTTAGAATGGTGAAATATCTTCAAAAACCGTCTTAACTTTTTGTGGAAAAAAAGGTATCCCTTCCATTCCAAATGTGCCACGAATGTGCCACAAAACTTATCTAAGTGAAATACTTTCAAAAACTGCCTTAGCTTTTAGTGGCAAAATCGAAAGCAACTCCAAAAGACTTTTTAAAAAGCACCTTAAGTCTTTCCGACAATAAAGACATCTGTTTTGTTTTTTTTAATATAATGTATTGTATATCAGGATAAAAAGGGTATTTATACTTGTATTGAGTTACTTTTTTTTAAATAATTTTATACCATTAAAATGCAATCTATTTTTAAACATAAAATAAGTTATAAAAAAAAATGTTCTTAGAACATAGTGAAAATTGCAATTTTTTGATGAATAGTTATAAAATAGTAAAAACCATTAAGATAATGAATTATCACTAAAAACATTAACCATGGCTTCTCTTTCAAAACTTTATTGTATTAATTCAGGAAAAACCTGTACATTTTCATTTTCAGGTAACCATTCAGCTTTGTACGTGGATATGGAAGGTGATAAATGGAAGGGAAAGCCACTGACAGATTTGACATCAAATAATAAAATATAATAAAAAAAAGAACTGACTGATATATGGTTATATGTTAATAAAAAAGGAATTAAAACAGCCATCTGATTATAACGATGATATGACGTAATTATCTTCTAAGACGAAATTAGAATATGATACTATTCCGTGAGTCAAGGAAAAATCCTAAGAAGTGAAAAAGTATTTTTTTTAAGTTGATAATTATTTGATTTTAAGTTTTTTATCTGTTTTAATTTACACATATAAAATGGTACAAACGTTGTTACCTATCTGCTTAATTAATTCTAATTACAAAAAGTATACTAGTGAATAGGTATATTATTTTTGAGGAAAGGATAATATGTGGAAACCGGCTGAATAAATGATGCAGTTAGTAAACACAGGCTTTTTGAAGCTTTCCTTATAGCCCTAAATTTTACCGTCTATGTTAGGTTATTTTTTTAACTATTTAAAATAATTAATAATGAAGAAGTACCGAATATTAGTATTATTGCTTTGGTCACCTTGTGTAAGTAGCTATTGCCAATGTGGTTATAAAATAGAAAAGCCCAACAACAAGTCTGAGTACATTGTCCCCCCTGCAATCAAAAAATTAGCCTGCGGTAGCGGCAACCTCAAACACAAATACGAGGATTTTACAGTTACTATAGGTCAATTGAGCGACAATTACTACCATTGCGTTGACAGGATTGAAAATGCCATCGTAGCACACAGCAAACGAAAAGCCGGGTGCGACGGTCAATTGGCAGATATTCATACGAGTGACATTTCCATTACCATCAATATACACTTCCACAAAATTTATGAAAATGGCAATCCGGCCGGTCAGGCGTATCAACTGGCGATGGAATTGCTGACCAAAATCGACCGCGATCCCAACAAAAAGGAATGGGCAAAAAGCATCACCCAAAACATCGTTGAGAAAGTATTCGAGGTGATTCCTGTACCGCAAGAAGCGTCTTTGGCGCGGTTTGGGTATTTTGAGCACGACCTTTACAGCGTTATCTTGTTGAATCCAAAATTTCAACTCAAAGCCAGTTTGGCCTCGAGAACTGAAAAAAAGGTTGCCGGAACCAAGCACCTCCTAATGGATTGGGACGGAACCTCTTCCTTGTCGTTTTACAGAAGCGGAAAGGGCGACATCAAGCAATTGCCCTATTTAAAACTTGACAAGGCAAAATTTGCGAGCAACCTGATTGGCGGAGACATCAAGCATCTCGATGAAAACAGTCAAGATGTGTTGGTCGCTTACTACAATATAGCCGGAAGCAGTGATTTGGAATTGTCGTCTAAAATCACCAATTCGCCCTACATCGCCTTGTTCCACCCTTTAATGAAATCCGGCAACCTGGAAGAAGAATTAGCCACCAACGATATCAATGCCTGCTGTGTTACCATTTATGATTGCAATCCCCAAGTGGTACTCAATGATGATATTACGTCTTTGTTTTCCCCAAAAAAATGCGCCGCCGGAATACCCATCTACCCTAATGTTGGCGTCGTTGGCGAAAGGTCGGAAATGGAAGTGCAATACACCATTTACAAGGATAATTCTCCAATGAGCATTCCTTTCAACACCAATGTCGAACAACTTGTAAACAAAGGGTTGCTTACTTACAATATTGAAATTTTCAGGGTTTTCAACGGCAGGCTGGTCAAACTCGAAATTACCGAATCTGCCAAAAAGACCTTACTATTATTGCCAAACGATCGCATCATAACACAGTTTTAACTATGGATTTCATCAGACACCAGCAAACAAAATTTTATACCCTTGGGACACGCAAACTTTTAATTTATTGGAAAAATAACAACGGTGCCGGGCAATTTGCATTCGACAATGCCTTTATCTCTGACCAAAATAAAAACTGGGTCTTGTTCTTTTATGAAACCGATACAGACATCAGCCAACTCAATGAAGACGACATTCTCAAAGTTTTTGACGAACTCGGTACGCACAATGCAGCCTTGATATGGGCTGATGCATTCGGAAACGACCTTTTCTCGAAATCCCAAAAAATCACGCTCGATAAGAACATCATCTCGGGTGCCTTGCTCAGCTTCAAACAAAGCAATTTGGCAACGAAACATAAGTTTGCGCTCAACGGCATTGACGCAAGCATGATACAGGTCAACGGTGCTGACGACCTGTTTATCAAGCGCAATGATGGCAAGGAATTCCAAATTAAGATCAATGAATCGGTCGCAAATTTTAAGCATTTTACCATCGGCTTATCGAATGATGTGGGATGTATGAAATTTACCTCGCAATTCACCGAGGAAAAATCCAGCCTCCACCTGGCCATTCCCTATGTCTCTAAAAAAATATTCGACAATGCCGATCCGTCTGAAGAACCGGTGGTTACGGCCAATATATTCGACAAGAAAAACATGGTCGGCTGCAACATGTCGGCAGCCTATTTCCCATACAATAATTCCAACAACTCCAGTTTCAAAATTTCGACTAATTCTGATTTGGGAATCAAGACAAATTTCTTGGACGCCAAAGGCAATAATCTTGAAACCAATAGCCTCGAAGAGGTAGAATTTACATTCTCTAAAGTCGTCCTCAGTGAAGATGCCAAGCGAAACCGTTATATTTTATCTCCTACAAAAGGCAAAATATCAACCAATAAGGCGCGTGCACTTGTTGGATTTTCTGGTACGGAATCGCTGGCCACAGAAGGAGAAGATGTCCGAATTGTTATTGAATTTCGAAAAGGCAATACCTTTCTGGTAAATGAAGAAACCATTGCGATTGAAGAAATCACTACTCCAAGCGAAGCGGGCTATTTTGTATTTGATGCTGAAACAAATTACCATTTCGATTCAGAGAAATCGCCACTTTTTGTGAACAATTCGAATGGTGAAATCAGTTATGCGCCAATAGAGATGGCAACACACGCTGCGAATACGGCACTTCCGTTCATACCAACTTTATCCTTTAAAGACAACTACGAACTGCAGGCTCTTGAGAAAGTTTTTTCCAAGATCCGGCAGAATGAGATTACCAAGAATGATCCTTCTTTCAGGACTGCACCGGTTTCGTTCGAAACCAAAAACTATGTCACTCCGCAAGGCTTTTTAAGAAATGGCGATACCATAAACCTTATCAATCCGGAAGGCATTGTCAAGTTTGAAATTTCAAATGTTGCCTTGAATTCCGATTTTCATTTGTCGGTTTCCAAAGACGATGTGTTTTTTGTGCTTACGCCGGCCATGCTAAGCAATCCCCAAGTATTGCAAACAGTAGAGGTTTTGTTCAATTTAGGCGATACCAAATTCCAGGTGGCGCTAAACGACTTTAAATCGGTCACTGCCGAAACTTTCATCATTTTTAAATTCAGCCGTCATTCATTTAAAGACTTGTTGGAGGACGATCTGAAATGGAGCAATTTCGGCATCTTCAAGCCTTCCAATTACGATGCCGTGCGCGACGGCATTAAAAAATACTCCACTTTCCCTGACAATGAGAACTACCGGTATTTCAATGATAAAATTCTCAACAGTCCGAAATGGGACGGAATTGTGATTCTGAACATTCCAATCAAAGACAAAGGCATGCCTGCGATTTTCAAAGGATTGAAGGCTTCGCAAGCTGGTCCTGACGACGCCACTGGAGACGCAGACAATACTTTAAAGCTACAAACCCAACTCAAATTCCAGTATGTCGCCTTTCCCGTCAACAGGACAAAATTATCGGGCGGCGAACACATCGAAATCAGCAATACCTCCTTTTACGGCATCATAGATTATGATATCGTCGGCGGAGACAAACCAGTAGAACGATCAGTAGACTATCCGGCCGTTTGCAGCCATTTCACCAATGTAAAAGACGATTTAAAGCACAAGTTCCTGCTTTCAAAATTGCTGGTCAGGTTCGAGAATTCAACCATCGTGCATTTTAAATCGTTTGCTTTCTGGCAGATTCCCAATATTTTCGAAAACAGCGTGACGTTTGAAATCAAAGATTTTCCGTTATCGCATGCAGCCTCAAATCCAGTTGGTGAAAAAAGAATAAACCTCATCCGGCTCGAGGGAAATTACCAGGAAACTGACGGCGGAGATGAGTTCAATTTTAATGCCCAAGGAAACCTCAAAATAAATTTTGGGGAAGACAATGTCCTAAAGGATATAACCATATACAAGATTGGCTTCACCAGTCCCGATGATGAGAAAGAATTCAGGTTTGATCTCTCCGCCTCTGCGAATGCCAATTCGTGGGCATTGTCGGAATTGATCTCTATAGAGAGCCTTGACTTTCAGAATATCGGTTTCAAATTCAACTTGCTGTCGGGCAAGCTGCCCAAATTGAACTTCGATACTTCCAAACTTCTGGTACTGCCGAAAATAAAATTTGACGGCAATGGTTTTTTGAGCAGCTTTCCGGTAAAATTCAGTTATTTCCAAACATTCAAGTTGCCAAAAATTAGTCTGGGCGATGGTAAATTTGACTTTGGCATACCCGATTGGGATTTCTTCAAATTAAAATACGACAAACCTAAAGTTGATTGGAAAGAACAAGACTGGAAAGACTTTGATTTCGCAAACCTGTTTTCGTTCGTTTTCGATTTCGATCTGGGAACACTCGGCGACCTGGGTGCTTTAAAGGCTTTGAAAGGGCAACTTTTGGTCGGATGGTCGTTCAACGGAGGGTTTGCATTGGGTTTCAAACTTAATGGTCCGAGCAACGACGGTCTTCACCTCGATTTATTCGGGGCGCTAAAACTGGATGTTAAGGAATTGAACTATGGGAAATTTAAACCCAAAGATTCCGACAAATGCAGCGCATACTTCCTCAGACTAGTGGATGCGCGGATTACTATTTTTGGTAAACAACTCCCCGATTCAGACCATTCATTTAACGGCATTATCATTACCGATTTCTCTAATCCTTCCAAAAAAGTTGCATGGCTCATCAACTACAACAACCAAAAAAGCGGTGATCTGATTTTGGGTATGGGACAAAGAATGGGACCCGTTTTATCCACAGTTACCTCTACCGTTACTGCAATTGAACAGATAAAGGAAAACGAAACTTTTAAAAATTCGCTCGAAAATTTCGACGGATGCGATGACAACGCCTACAAGACATTAAAGTTCCAGCCTGAGAGAAACTGGCTCATTGCATCGGAAGCCATTCTTCCAAAAGACTGGCCCATTGAACTGAAATTTATTTTCAACGATCCGGTTTTGTACGGAATGTACCTTGGCTTCAAAGGCGATATCTTGAAAGGATTTACAATTGACATCATTTATAAAAAATTATCCGAAAGCCTGGGTGTCTATTCTACCGAAATCCAACTCCCCGATGAATTGCGGAACCAGGATTTGGGCGGAGCTTTCCTGAAACTGCCCAATATAGGAGTAGATATTTTCACCAATGGAGACTGGAAAGTAGATATCGGTTTCCCAAGGAACAGCAACGACTGGTCTCGTTCCGGGTTTTTACAATTGCGCTCGGCACCACCTTTTGTTGGTTTCTTCGGCTTTTACATGATGATGTCGAAAACAGCTTCGCTCACTTTATTCAAAGGCGTAATAAGTGATTCCTATTCGACAAATAAACTTCAGATCATCCAAGCCGGTTTTGCGATGCGGACCGGAATCGGCTTTTATTTCGACAAAGGCATTCTCTTTCTTGGCGCATCAATAACGTTGTACGGTATTCTGGAAGGTGCCTTTGCTTTTGAAAAAAAACAAGATGGGCTTGCACAGCTATTCCCCGACCATTTTGCGGTACTTGGCCGGGTTGGCGTTCTCGCCGAACTCATCGGCTATGTTAATTTTGGCATTATCAAAGCCTCCGTATATTTATCAATGAGAGCCGAATTCGGCATGTTACTGATTTACATCGGCGACAACCATACCGAAAGCGCCAACGGAGGCTATCTGTCTAAAGGCATTCAACCGGTTATCGTTTATATCGAAGGACAGGTAATCGTCAGGGTAACCATCAAAATCGGTTGTGTCAAAATTCGTTTGAGCTTCAACCAAACGTTGCGGTTTGAATATACGATTGGCGGCAGCGGAAATTCAGGAAGTTCTTTCATGGCTTTCGACGAAAATCCGTTGTTGTTGCTTACGGATACCGAATCGCTTCCGATCGTCACCATTGCTATAGAAGACCTAAAAGAAGTTCCAATGATGTATCTGCCGGCGTTTTCTAAAGTAAAAGAAGATGGCGGCGAATCGTTGAAACTCCTGCACACTTTTATGATTCCTTTTTTCGGTAAAACGACAGATGGGGATCACATCAAACTTTCCGACAGGAATATTATCAAGGACCGTATCATCCAGCCGTTTTTTGCGAACCTGATCGACGGCCTGGCTGCAAAAGAAATAATTGACGCCAACCGATACGAAACGCTGCGCTCGATATTGGTCAATGGCCACGCATGGAAAGATATCGATGGCGTGAAAACGATGGTCAAAATTGACATCCGTCTGGATGATTATGTACCTACATTGATCAGCGGCATTAATTCTACCGACTGGAAAGAAGTCGACCAAATCCTCAAAACACATTTCTTATTCGGATCTGAAGAATTGAAAGACCTACAGGACGACAATTCGATCAACGGAAAATATCGGGAAGAACATTTGGTAATCCCTGCCCCGATTTCAAAACACATCAAAATCGTTGACAAAGACAACACCGTGTTGCTCGAAAAACAAGATGGTTTTAACCTCAAAATCGAGGGCTTAGTCGACTGGTTTCCGGTCAATGGAAGCGAAATCAAGGAAATTCGCGCCTATGATGACGGTACCTTACAATGGATCGAAGATTTCTTCGACGATTACAAGACCCAATTCCTTGACCGAAGGAAAAACCAAACGCAAGCATTTGCCCCGGAAGACAATAAAGACCTGAGGACCGAAGTGATCATCCCTGAATTCTTCAAACTCTTGGCACTACTCACACTCGAAGCATTGCACAACAGCAAGGAAAAAGTCAAGGGCGAACCCGAATACAACCCGGAAATCAGCGTAAATGCCGACGGTAACTTTATTCTTGACGGAAACCCTAATCCTTGGGAAACAAATAAGGCACTGCCGGAAATAATCGGCCAGGTGAATTATTTCTACAACAGCGGTTTGCGATTGCCTTTCGAAGACGGCAAGGAAGAGACGCGCTCCCTATACAAAATACTGGAGCAGGAAGAAACTGTGCAGCCCATTGGCGTCAGGGATTTATCTAAAGTCAAAGTCTTCATAGACGAGGAAGAAATCACCAACTCCATATTTGAAAACGAAGACCGGAAAACTGAGATGCTCAATTTCATTGACGACTTTAAAGCTGAGAATGGTTTTGCACTCGACAAGCTGCGCAACGAATTCGGTGTCGCGCCAATCGAGTTTACGCGTCCGTTCAAACTGATGCCGGTTAAGTTGGCCGTCCAGAACGGAAAACTCGAATGCAAGGATGAGTTCAGATTTTTCGAAATTCCGGGAAAACTTTCACGCCAAAACCAGTCGAACACACAGTATGCTTTTGATGTAAATTATGCCGAATACAAGGACGACAAGGTCCTCTTTGCAACAAACAAACCAAATGTTCCCGATCTAAAAGGCATCAAGAAATGTCTCAATGTCGCAGTAAAGGTCAAAAAGCACCGCGACAACGTTGTGGAAATAGTGGATGTGTTTGCAGACGACCTCAACCTCATGAATGCGCTTCATAAAGATTCATCGATGGCTGCGCTTTCGGCAATTAATTTCTATTTCAAGCCCGAAGCAGATCCCAATCAGCCGCAACAGCAAATTGCGCTCACTAAATTGACCACGGCACACGCAACGATTCTCAAAACGAATTTATCGCCAAGAACGGCGCCTCCTATTTTCGACATCGACAGCAGGGTCGCTTTTGATGCAGAAGACCTGACGGAATACTGGGAAGATTCAAATCGTAACCAAAGTAATTTCATCAGGCTGGTCTGGGAAGCGCTCACCACCAACAACGGCGGTTATTATTTGATTTTAGACGCGCCAAACGTCAATTCTGATGGGACGATTATCATTTCCTTCGAAAGTGAAATGCCCAAGGTTCCGGTATATTTCAATGCGCTTAAACTCAATATTCAAGAGGATGCGGCAAACAACAAGGTGATTTTAGAGCAGTTGGAAAACAACAGCCATTACCTTTTCCTTGATGCGATAAAATTATCTAACGATGAAGTTTCCGACAAGGAGGTATTGGAATACCATCCAGCAATACCGGCCCATACCTTAGGGTTTGATGTGGCGAGAGACAACAGCATCAATACGCCGAATTACAACAACTATCTACCGTTGGAATTCACTTTGTCCAAAACCTCCGGCGAAATTATTCTGTCCAACGATAAGGTTTTACCAATCATGCCGACAAACGAAGTCCAGGCAGACGGATCAGCCCTGATTTCAAAATTGCGTTACAACCACCTTACGCCGCTTGTGATACAAAGCGACAAAAAACCAGATGGCACTGTTGACGCAATCGGCAGGAATACTTACCGATACAAAGAAACAGGCAACAAATTCAAGCTTGGCATCAACCTGCGCGACGTTTTTGGGAACAGAGCCGGCCAAAATAACCAATATCTAGCCACGGCTGAATACACACATTTGTATTTCGATAAAATCATACCGGTCGAATCATGGCCGCTGATGCAATTTTCTTATTGGTTTAAGCAGTACGACAGCAATTCCGAACTACTGCAATTTGATATTTCGCTGATATCCAACTTTTTGGAAATTCTCGATATGGCGGGGATTGAAAAACAAAACAATTCCTATAAATATAGCAGCGGTGATGAAATCGAACCCAACGATGTTGAAAAGCTCAAAGATATTGTTCCCGGATTGCTTTCCAGTTTCTATACCATTTTGGCGCAATTGACTGATGAGAAAACAACAGTAAAAATCAACGGCATCGAAACCCCGGCAGAAAAACTAAAATGGCAAAAGATGGTTTTGGGGTTGCTCGATAAACTCGAAAATTTACTGCTCAAGGACGACGATCAAAAATACCATATGCCTGCGACAATTTTCGATTCTGCCAGCTACACCGTTGGCGTCCATTCAAATTTCAAGCTCAAAAGCGAATTGCTTATTGGGATAAATCTGAGCCGAAATGACACCAACTGTTTGATGCATACAGCTCCGAATGCTGTTTTTAAAAGTGACCAGACACAATTATCAGAATTGGTACAGCCTTATATTTGGGATTATGAACTCACGCATAACGCAACGTCTTCGATCAGGCCGTTGAACTTGACCGACAAAGCCAAGTCCAAATTAACCGATTTGAATCATGAGATCCTGGCGAAAACCAATAACAATTTCAACCTTGGGATTTCTTCAGAATTCAAATCCACGGATGGGAAAACGGGCAGCACAAACGAAAAAGCGATTTACATTGTCAACGCCCGAAACCTCAGGTCAATTAAAGCCGACAAGCAAGAATTTGACAAGTCGTGCTATTTCGGGATCAAGCCCATAAGTAAAAATCTGTGGTCTGGCAATTATGTCACGGTTGACGGCACTTTAGGAAATTCATTTTCAAACGTCGACATCGATAAATCGATGCGCAAAGTCCTCGAAAAAATTGATGATTTGCTGGATGCGAAGAAACTCTCCAAAGAGATTTATGCGAGCGATGCAAACTTACAGCAAAAAGTAAAAGACTTGTACAATCGCCTGCTCAAAGGAAAAAGAAGTATTGTAAACAATGAGCTTACAAACCAACTTGACTGGGTCGAAAACGATTCTGCTGTAAGTGTCGGCCAGAAACAAGAATTCCGCGATTTGCTGTTGCACAAACTTAGCAATTTCTACAACTACGAAGGAATGGTCAGGACAAAATTAATGGCCACAGACGTCCTTCAATACAATGACCCGAAAACATCCGAGGAGAAATACCACCGTTTGAGCGTCAATCTCAAATCGGCAAAATACAATCTTGTTTCTTCCAAAATCGGTGACTGTGGGGATGAATGGGTCATACTGTTCGACCAGACGGATGCAGAAACCGATATTTCATTCGACACCCTACCCGAAATTACCCACATCGAGTATGACATTTCCAACGTCCCGAATTCTGAGGACATACAGCAATCTAGTTGGATCCAGCTGCTCACGCCTGTAGTTTTAGACAAATACGAGGTGAAAAAATGGCGCAAAATCGTACGCGAGTTTCCTCAAAAACCGATTATTTTAAAACATTTGGCCAACCAGCTGTTTAAAGACAGTGACGCTGCTGTTGAAAATTGGGACAATGGTCAATCTGCAGGGCTGTGGAATTATGAGCTGGAAATCAAAGACAACTACATCAGCGATAATGATATCGTCGTTGTGGATCTGGCATTCGAAACTTCGACCGCAGCGTTCGCCAACGATAAAACCGATTTAAAAGGTTTCATCGCCTATTGGGCCGCAATATTTTCAGAACCAGAAATTGATCCGATAAAATTTCCAAGCGAGGTGAGTTTGCTCGAAGCGTTTGTGAAAGATATGGAAAGGTTTTCTACAGTTGCATTCGCGCAATCGTTACTGGATCAGGAAGGTTATACATTCGAGTTGCATAAAACCGGGACAGAATGGAGCATTGTCAATAGTGGCTCATTGAACATCGAATTTCCGAAAAACAGCACTGGGATTGCTTTAAAGACCAATCCTTCGGTGGTTATCGGGCCATTGAATATTTTTTCCAAAACCGATCGGGTATTGTCGATCCTGCCAAAAATAAAGGCCATCAGGAATAGAATTTACAACGGACAGGTAATCGGCAACCCAGCATTCGTTTACGAAACAGATACTGTCCAGCCAGAAAGCCCGGCCTCACCTCACCTCGAATACCATCTGCCGATCAGGTTGGAACCTGGCGTGCATATAGCTTCTGTTTTTGATCAGATTGCCGCAGCACAATTGCCATACAAATCGACTGCAAAATTCCTGATCGGTACAGACGAACTGGTAACGCGAAAAGAAATGTTGCCCGTCATTCCGGTCAGACAAATGGAATTCCTGGCGGGCCACACGCCGGCCATTTTGGTTAACGGCACTCCTATTTCAATTGACGATTTATTTGACAGCTATACCAACGGGTACGCCTCTGTATCGCTAACCATCTACACCGACAAAGGTGAAACAGAGTTGCCAATATTTGTTGCCGATAACATTTACAAACCAAAACAATAAAGCCATGATAAATGAAATTGACAAAAGAAATCTTTCGGCTTTCGAAAGCACGACCGAAAGGGAAAATCATTTTATGGAATTTGCTAAAGCCAAATCCATAGATTTATTGGGAGGTCAAATTGAATCCCGGCCCGAAATCAATTTGTGGACGGGAAACCTTCGGGCGATTAAAACCGAACAGCCCATTTTTTTAGAAGGCAATCTGATTGAAAGAGCACTGGGCTATCTCCAGGAGCAAAAAGAGAGTTTCGGGTTCGAGTCAGGCACTGTCGCCGAATACTTTCCCGACCCGAATATTGCAGAGACGAGCACGGGGCTCAAAATTGTAAATGCCTACCAATATTATAAAGGAATTCCGGTTTTTCTGATCAACCGTGCGGTAATTTTCAATTCCGAAGGCGGCCTGGAGTCTGCTGTTGGCGACAGCGTTACGATTTCCGAGACCATAAACATCCGGCCAGAGGTAACTGCCGGCAAAGCCATGGCGGTGGTTGCCGATTATTTGAAGACCGACAAATCAGAAGATGACACAGACTGGCTTGGTGGGCCGATTGAAAGCACATTTGATCCGTCCGCCGATTTTGTACCTAAAAAAATAATAGAATTTCCACAGCTCACCTGTCTCCCAACGGTTTTAGACAAAAGTATATTTGCCGATTACATCCGGGCCAACCTCGTGATCTTTTACATTGGGCCAACTGCAGAACTTTCGTGGAAATTCACGGTGACTGTTGATGAGGAAGGTTTGCAGTACGAAGCAGTTGTTTCGGCATCTAATAATGAACACATCGAAATCCTGTACTTGAAAAAAATTTCCCTCCACGCCGATGCAGTAGGTTATGTTCATAAAAAAAACGGCGGCTATCCCAAGGAAGAGGTCACATTTCCGCTTACACGAAATGATTATCCGTTTGCCGGCAATGGGACTTCGGTAACATTCAAGGAATGGGTAACATCATCTGAAACCAAAGGCACAAATGTTATTGCCTTTCAAAGCGATGGCTTGAATCACGTGAAAGGAATTGTCGACGGAATGAACAAGGTGGTTTTTAACACCTCCGACGAAAAGGAACAGCAAACACTGAACATCTTCTATTTTTGCAATTACCTCCACGATTTCTTCTATTTGCTGGGATTTGATTCTAAAGCGGGAAGTTTTGACGATGACGATCCGGTAATTGCCAAAGCGTTCAGTGGGCCAATTTCAGGCACAGCGACCATGTCGACCCCGATCGATGGTTCCTCGCCTGTTATGAGAATGGGGTTGGCCGCTTCAGGACGCCATACCGCATTGGATGCAGATGTGGTTTTCCACGAATACGTGCATGGCGTCACCACGAGGCTTGTTGGCGGGAAGATGAATGACGGATCTTTACGAGAGCCTCAAAGTCAGGCAATGGGCGAAGGCTGGAGCGATTATTTCGCACTGTCAATCCAGAATTATTACAGTACAGATGAAAAAAATATCACCGGTGACTGGGTAACCAATAAAGCAGGCGGTATCCGTAAACACGTTTACAATGATGATTATGACCAGTTTTTAACCTATGGAAAAATCGATAAAATAAGCGGTCCGCACAATCGTGGGGAACTATGGTGCGCAACGCTGATGCATTGGACAAGGCACTTATCTCGCAGTATCGGGAAAGACAAATCCTATTACATCTGTTGGCAATCGGTTGTTGATGGATTGAAGCTCACCAACGCCAATCCGAGTTTCATCGATGCCCGCAATGCAATCTTCAGGGCGTTGCAATCGATGCAGGACGATCATCTTGTAACAGCTGCCGACAGAACGGAAGCCATACGGCAGTTCTGGAGTTCGTTTGCCAAATTTGGCATGGGTGTCAGGGCTTCGAGCCCGGGTCCTTCCATGTTCAACCTAATCGAGAATTTTGATGCTCTTTAACCAATAAACCAAAAAAAAATGGAAGAAATGATTATTACTTTGTTTTTAGCCGGACTTCTAGCTGGTCTCATTCAGTATTTTGTAGACTTTAAAGGATTGCCACTTTACCAGCCTCCGGCCGCAGCTTCATTCCAAGAAGAAGAAAAACCAGGCTTCTGGCAAACGATTTTTAAATTTGTAAAAGACCATTGGCAACTGTTCGGCTATCTTACCATAGGTGTTGCCGGTGCATTTCTCACACCGCTCATCTACGAAATGACCAACCACAGCCTCGGCGGGATTGAAAAATTTAAGATGCACGCAGAATGCATTTTCACTCAGGTCAATGGAAAACCTGTCTGTCCGGGAATTGATGGCTGGTATTACCTCATCCTTTTTGGATACGGAATTGTATTTGGTTATTCGAGTGTCAGGATTATCCGCAGTATTGGTTCGCTCATCATCGTGAAGCTGACTGTCAAACAAGAGGAACAACAGAAAAAACTTGACGAGCAACAAAAAAAGATCCAGGAATTGGAAAATAAAATCCTGAGCCTGCAAAAACCGCAGCAAACGTTCAGTTTTGCAGATGTTGATGTAACGACAAACCATTGCGACGATTCAGATGCAAAAATAGAATTATCAAATGTGGCCGGATTTGATTCTTGCGAACAAAACACCAACCCAAAGCCATGGAAAATAGACGACAGCAGAATCGCAAAAAGTCTGGCCCAACTGAGAAGCCAAGTAAATGCAATGGCGCCAAACAGGAGCAAACTTTCAGACGGTTGGTTTGGTGATGCGGCCCATCAGGAAACCGAATCCGACCACAATCCCTGGGTTTGGGATGCAGAAACAAACAAAGGGGTTGTGACCGCCTTCGACATTACTCATGATGTCAAAAACAAATGTGATTGTTCGGTACTTGCACAATGGTTTGAAAAAAATAAGGATCCAAGGATAAAATATGTCATCTGGAACAAGAAAAAAATGTATTCCACTCCCGTTGGCGGTAGCGCAGCATGGACATGGCGGGCATACAATGGCACCAACCCTCATGACAAACACATCCATGTTTCTGTGAATTGCGACAAAACTTCATATGACTCTATAAGCAATTGGACGTTAAGCTAGTAAAAAAACTTAAAGCTTTAATTTTTTATTAAGCCGAAACAATTGTTTCGGCTTTTTTTAATGAAACGTCCAAGTTCAATTTCGCTAGTTTCAGTAAAATGCTCGGACCCAAAAATATTTATACAAGCTTACATAATTCTATAAGAGTAAACGTATTGACATAGCCTTTAAATACTAAACCTCATCCATTCTCCTAACCAAAGTATCCCACAAACTATTCAAGAACTTAGTCCGCTCACTCTTCCTCGCCCTCATTTCAAAAAACGTTCTGAAACTCACATTATGGCTTATCAATAGTGTTCGATAAACCCTCATACATGAAAATAGACATTTTCACCCCCATTTTGATGCTAACTATTGACCAACCTTACAATAAAATAATAAATTCCATATTCCAAAGTAGAAATAACGGTTACAATAAATTGAAATTAAAGCATTGATAATTAGTGAATTAATAATTTTTAAATCTCATTAAAAGAGTTAAAAAAGGCGCAAGGTGTTCGACTATGATCCATGACAGCCCACAGAATTTAAAAAACTCCAAAGCCTTATGATTTTGGAATTTTTTTATGGTTCTAAAATTTTACTCTAAAAGTTTCGAACCTAAACTGCTTAACCCTTGTTTTTGTTGACTATCTGGTTTTCAAAAATACAATGTGCCACGATTCTGCCACAAAACTTAGACTGGTGAAATTTTTAGAAAACCGCCTTAACTTTTTGTGGCAGAAAAGGTATCCACTCCATTCCAAATGTGCCACGAATGTGCCACAAAGATTTTGTTCGATTATATAAATATTGAAAAGTGGTATAAAAGGAAAAACCCTGCAAATCGTTTGATTTGCAGGGTTTACTGCTTTTTTCGGGCTTTTTTATAAACTTTGAAAAGTTTGCTATCCTTTCGTTTAAAGCCTTCAGCGGAGAAAGAGGGATTCGAACCCCCGGACCTGTTACAGTCAACAGTTTTCAAGACTGCCGCATTCGACCGCTCTGCCATTTCTCCAGTATGTCGCAATCATTTTGTGATTGCGAGTGCAAATATAGTGCGCTTTTCCGATTATAAAAACTTTTTCACTTCTTTTTTTAAGTTAATTTTTAAGTGTCTAATTATCAGTATTCCCGAAAATTATTATTTTTTAAAATTACTCCAGATCGTCTAAAATTGGTGTTGGTTTTTTGTTTTCATCAACTGCAACAAACGAAAAAGTTCCTGAAACTACCGTTTCACGAAGTTCTGAATACATCTGTTCCATAAAAATATCAACATGAATTTTGCAGCTGGTTCTTCCAACGCTATCTACTTTTGCTACTAATTCAATTAAAGTTCCTGCTGGAATCGCTTTTTTAAAGTCAATTTGACCTGTAGATATTGTAACTACTTTTTTACGGCTAAAACGCGTGGCACAAATAAAAGCAACTTCGTCCATAAGATGAAGAGCAGTTCCGCCAAATAGCGTGTCATAATGGTTCGTAGTACTCGGAAAAACAGCTTTGAATATATGTGTCTCAGATTTTTGAATTCTTTCTTCTAATGTTCCCATCTATTAGTAGTTTACATATTCTGTGATCTCAAGACCATATCCAATCATTCCTACACGTTTTGTTTGCTCTGTGTTTGATACCAGTCTAATTTTAGAAATATCAATATCATGCAGGATTTGAGCTCCAATTCCGTAATCTTTACTGTCAATAATTATCTTCGGCGCTTTTAATGTTCCGTTCGATTGCAATGATTTAAGCTCTGCAATTCGGTTTAACAAATTTACAGCCGTCATATCCTGATTGATGAAAATAACAGCGCCCTTTCCATTCTCATTAATAACCTTAAACATATCGTCTAATTGTTGCTCTGCGTTATTAGTCAATGTGCCTAATAAATCATTATTTACCTGTGAGGAGTGAATTCTGGTTAGAATTGGTTCTCCAAGATTCCAGGTTCCTTTTGTTAAAGCAATATGGATTTGTTTGTTTGTCGTTTGCTCGTAAGCTCTTAATCTAAAAGTTCCAAAACGGGTTTCGATATCAAAATCTTCTTTTTTGACAATTAGACTGTCGTGTTGCATTCTATAGGCTACAAGGTCTTCAATTGAAACTAATTTTAAATTAAATTTCTTTGCGACCTTTATCAATTCAGGTAAACGGGACATCGTTCCGTCTTCATTTAGGATTTCACAAATCACACCAGCCGATTTAAATCCGGCCAGTCTTGCAAAATCAATAGCAGCTTCTGTATGGCCAGTTCTTCTTAAAACACCACCTTGCTTTGCAATCAAAGGAAAAATGTGACCCGGGCGTGCTAAATCATGTGGTTTGGTATTTCCGTCAACTAGTGCCTGAACCGTTTTAGATCTGTCAGCAGCAGAGATTCCTGTGGTAACCCCATTTCCTTTCAAATCTACAGAAACCGTAAAAGCAGTTTCCATGTGATCTGTATTGTTGGTTACCATTGCCCGTAAATCTAATTCTTTACAACGGCTTTCAGTAAGAGGGGTACAAATTAAACCACGTCCGTGAGTAGCCATAAAATTGATCATCTCCGGTGTTACTTTTTCGGCTGCGGCCAAAAAATCACCTTCATTTTCGCGATCTTCATCATCGACTACAATGATTACTTTACCCTGACGAATATCTTCTATAGCTTCTTCAATGGTATTCAGTTGTATTTTTGTTGTTGACATAATTATTGTTTGTTTTGAGCAGGGAAAAACCGCTCAGCAATTTTTTGAAATAGTTGTGATATTGGGGTAGTTATCGCATCAAAGTTGATTAATCCATTATCGTTTGTTGCACGATATGTTAATAATACAGCCAATGGCAATAATATAAAAGAGGACATCCATGATCCCATAAACGGAGACATTCCGCCTTCCTGCGAAAGCCTTTTTCCAAAAGTATTGATAAAGTGAAAAGTAATAAAAATTAAAACGGCAAAGACAATTGGTAAACCAAGTCCTCCTTTTCGAATAATTGCACCAAGCGGAGCTCCTATGAAAAACATTAAAAAACAGGCAAAAGCAATTACAAACTTCTCGTATAGAGCAGTTAAGTGTTTGTTGATTTCACGTTGTTTGTCTTTTAGGTCTTTTTGGGTTGTTTCAATAGAATAGATATTGCTGGTTACATTGCTGCTGGCCATTTTGAGGATATCAGATTTCTGTTTGTTTGTATATAAAGATAAAAGATTATCTGGTAAAGGTTTTTTCTTTTTATCTGTTTTAATGGTTACCGGTGGTTTTCTGATTCCAACACGTTGGTTTATGTTCTCTGAAAAAGAGATAATTTCATTGTCCAGATTTTTATTTAAAGAGTCTAAAGTATAACGCAGTTCATTAACATTAAGCATTGCATTTGTGCTGCCGACATTCTCTTTGTCTTCGTCTACTTTGTTTAATTCGGATAAGTCAATATTAATGACCTGCTTTTTAAAAGCTCCCTTTATAAAAGGCAGTTTTGCTCGATCTTCGTATTTTTTTGGGGTAACATCCTGATAGTAATAACCGTCATTTAAAACGAGTTTTAAGATGCTTGACTTTTCACTGCTCATCAATTTACCGTTTTTAGCTTTTATAACTGTTTTATTTTCACCGCTATTACTAGGCTTTTCATGAATGGTAACTCCTGTTAGGATGTTTCCGTTTTCTCCGGATTTTTTATTGACTTTAATATTGTAGAACCCCACATCGTTAAACTGACCTTCGGCAATTGCCATTGCTGGTTTTGCCTGGGCTATGTTTTTTCGGAAGTTGATAAATTTATATTCGGCATAGGGAATGACGTTATTGGCAAACCAAAAGGCCACTATACTTAAAAAAAAGATAAAGATGATTAGCACCCGCATCGCTCTTTGTAAAGAGATTCCGGATGACTTCATTGCTGCAAATTCGTAGTTTTCAGCCAGGTTTCCAAAAGTCATAATAGATGCCAATAAAACCGATAGTGGTAAAACCAATGGAATTATTCGGGGCATTGAGAATAACAGGAATTTTACAACCAACATCAAATCCAGGTCTTTACCTGCAAGTTCAGAGATAAAAAGCCATACAGTCTGAAGTATGAATATAAAAAAAAGGATTACGAATACCGTAGTAAACGTAATCAGAAATGTTTTTAGTAAGTATTTGTCTAAAATTTTCAACCTCGTAATTAATCTAATTTATTGATGTAGTATTTTGGATATTTGCTCGCTACAAAGGTAAATTGATTTTTTGATAAAGGCTGATTGGTTTTAAAAGAATTAACGGTTAAAGTGGTTTTTGTTCCATTTTTCCCGGTTTCGATTAAGTTGTAGATGTGTTTAGTCTGAATATCAATGCCTAGCAGGATTTCTTTTCGTTGATCTTTAGTACTTGTAGGTGCTAATTTGATATATTGAATCTTTCTTCCTTTAACATTTTGTACAATATCCATATTGTATTTGTAGCCGGAATTGAAGAAAGTAAGCATTTTTGAAGGTGTAATAGCGTTATCGTCTTTCTCATTTACTTTAGAAACGGTAACTTCTTCGTCTTCAGGGTTGATTGTGTATGTTTTTTGCCCGTCGAATATTTTAGTAACGCCCATAAAATTCAATACATATTGATTTCCTTTCATGGTTACATTTCCTTTACTGTCCTGATTGATGTTTTCTTTGGCGTTGTTCAAAGAATATTTAAAATCAATAACAATATTGTCGTAGCTTTTTATTTTAGCAGTTACTTCGTTCAATAAATCTTTTGCTTTTTTATCCTGAGCCTGAATAGAAGTGAAGCTCAATAGCAAAATAACGGCCATTTGAAAGCACTTTTTAGTCATCTTAGTAATAGAATTGTTTTGGATTTCCTGAATTTTTTTCATGATGGGATTAATTTTGTTCATTATTAAAAAATTGATCAAGAGCACTTAAGTCAGATATGTTTACGCTTCTTGCTTTACTGCCTTCAAACGGACCAACAATTCCAGCTGCTTCCAGCTGATCGATCAAACGACCGGCCCTGTTGTAACCCAATTTTAATTTTCTTTGCAATAATGAAGCGGAACCCTGCTGTGCATTGACAATAATTTCAGCAGCTTCTCTAAATAAGGTATCTCTTTCGGAAATATCCATATCAAGATTAATGCCAGTTTCTTCCCCAACAAACTCCGGAAGCAAATAAGCTGTGGCATATGCTTTTTGAGAACCAATAAAATCCGTGATTTTTTCAACCTCAGGAGTGTCTATAAAAGCACATTGTACACGAACCACATCGTTACCATTGGTGTATAATAAATCTCCACGGCCAATTAACTGATCAGCTCCCTGTGTGTCTAAAATAGTTCTTGAGTCAATTTTAGAAGTTACCCTAAAAGCAATTCTCGCAGGGAAATTCGCTTTAATTAAACCTGTAATAACATTTACGGACGGTCTTTGCGTTGCAATGATCAGGTGAATACCAATAGCACGCGCCAATTGGGCCAGTCGCGCAATCGGAATTTCGACTTCTTTACCGGCAGTCATAATCAAATCGGCGAACTCATCGACAACTAATATAATGTAAGGTAAGAATCGGTGTCCGGCTTCGGGATTTAATTTTCGGGCTTTGAATTTCTCGTTGTATTCTTTAATATTACGAACCATCGCATCTTTTAATAAAGAATAACGGTTATCCATTTCAACACAAAGTGAGTTTAATGTATTGACTACTTTTGCATTATCGGTAATAATAGCATCTTCCGTATCAGGTAGTTTGGCCAGATAATGTCTTTCAATTTTATTGAATAATGTTAACTCTACTTTTTTAGGATCGACCAAGACGAATTTTACTTCGGCGGGATGTTTTTTGTATAAAAGGGACGTTAAAACGGCATTCAGTCCAACCGATTTTCCCTGCCCTGTAGCTCCTGCCATCAATAAATGGGGCATTTTCGCTAAATCAACAACAAAAGTTTCGTTCGAAATGGTTTTCCCTAAAGCAATTGGTAATTCCATCTCGGCTTCCTGAAATTTCGCAGATCCAATAACGCTTTTCATCGAAACCATAGTAGGGTTCTTGTTAGGAACCTCGATACCAATTGTTCCTTTCCCGGGAATAGGTGCAATAATACGAATTCCTAATGCCGAAAGAGATAACGCAATATCGTCTTCTAGACTTTTAATCTTTGAAATTCTGATTCCGGCTTCCGGTACAATTTCGTATAAAGTTACCGACGGACCAACGGTTGCTTTAATTTGTGCGATTTCAATTTTGTAGTTACGCAGTGTATCTACAATTTTGTTTTTATTTTCTTCTAATTCTTCCTGATTGATTGTAATTCCGCCAGTCGAATATTCTTTTAATAAATCGATGGTTGGGAATTTATAGTTGGATAAATCCAAAGTAGGGTCAAATAATCCAAAGTCGGCAACGAGGCGTGAAGCCAGGTTTTCTTCGATAATATCTTCTTCTTCTGCTTTTTCGATAACAAATTCTTCTGTATGTACAGGCGGAGTTACGGTTACCGGATTGATGTCCATTTGAAGAGGTTTTAAAACCGGGTTCAGATCAATTTCGGATGAATGATTAATGGTTGGTTTTAAAGCTTCTTTATTGATTTCGAATTGGCTGACATCAGATTTTAAATGAATATTGTCTAGCTCAGGATCTTCCTCGATAGCAAATTCTTCCAGGTTATAAGCGCTTTCTGCTTGTTGTGGTTTTAAAGTCCCTAATTCTGATTTCAATTCTTTTTTGGTAGAATCAAAATAAGACTGAATTTTCTCCGGTGATAATTTAATTTTAAAAATTAAATAGATGATTAATCCAAAGAGTAAGGTCAGCAGGGTTCCTGTTTTTCCAATGTAATCCTGCAGGAATAAGTTTAATTCATATCCAATTGTTCCTCCCAGTTCAGGAGCAGAAGTGGCGAAAAATCCAAATAAAACAGAAACTATAATAATAGCAAATAAATCCCAAAACCAAATGCTTTTTAGTTTTTTGGTTGACATTTCTAACGCCAGAAATAATCCGGTTAGGAAAAATAAACGTATTAAGATAAAAGAAGCGAGACCAAAACCTCTGTAGACTATAAGATCAGAAAGATAAGCTCCGAATTTTCCGAGCCAGTTTTCGACCACTTCAGTACGGTCACCAAGCTGGCTTACGGCACTTTGATCTGTCTGCCATTGTCCGTTGACATAAAATGAAATGAATGCAACCAGTAATGCAACAGAAAAGAGTATCAAAAGGCAACCCAAAACAAAACGTTGCTGTTTGTTGGGCCTCCAGGATCTTAAATTCTCAGTTTTGGATTCGTTTTTTTTGTCTACAGTTTCTTTTTTTGTTTTTGCCATTCTTGCGTTCCTTGCCTATATGAATTTTGGAATATAAATAATCAAGCCTATTGCGATTGCTGTCATTGCGGCAAAAAATACCGCTCCTGCAGCAATATCTTTAATAAATCCGATTCGTTTGCTGTAATCAGGATGAATAAAATCAGCTATTTTTTCAACCGCTGTGTTTAGTCCTTCAATAGCTAAAACTAAACCAATTGCCAAGGTTTGACAAAGCCATTCAGTTTGTGTAATATGAAAATAGAACCCGGCAATGGTCATGAAAATCCCCAGGGAGAATTGAACCATGATGCTGTGTTCTGTCCGGATAAGTTTTACAGCACCGTTAAAAGCATACGTCATGCTTTTTAAACGGCCTGTAACAAAAGTATTGTCTTTTTGAAATTCCATTTATAGGTATTATAGTGCTGCTAAAGCTGCTTCGTAATTTGGTTCGTTTGCAATTTCTGCAACTTGTTCCGTATGTGTAATTTTTCCGTTTTCATCCACAACAATAATTGCTCTTGAGTGTAAACCTGCCAAAGGTCCGTCAACGATTTCTAAACCGTTTGCTTTACCAAAACTACCTTCTTGAAAATCAGATAAGTTTACTACGTTTTCTAAACCTTCTGCACCACAAAAACGTTTTTGGGCAAATGGTAAATCTCTTGAGATACATAAAACAGTAGTGTTTTCTAAACCGCTTGCACTTTCGTTGAATTTTCTAACAGAAGTTGCACAAGTTCCTGTATCAACACTTGGGAAAATATTTAAAACTAATTTTTTTCCTGCGAAGTTACTTAATGAAGCAACAGACAAATCGTTTTGTACTAATTTGAAATCAGCTAGTTGTGATCCAACTGTTGGTAATTCACCTGAAGTATGTACCGGATTTCCTCCTAATGTTATTGAAGCCATGATGTTTGTTTAAATTAATGAGGTTCAAAAGTAAGGATTAATATTTGAATCTAAAAGTATTTGTTAGGGGTTTAAGTATAGATTAAGAGTTGGATTTGTCATTGTTGGAAACAAAACAATTTCATGAAAGATTTCTGTACCTATTGCCCGCAAATAAGGCAGGTTAAACTGATTTACACAGATTATTCTATTGTTGTTTTGTGATCCTGAAGAACGAAGGATCACAAATTTGGGTTTAAGACCGAAAACTGAAAACAAAAAAAACGCTCTCTTTGAATGAAAGCGTTTCTTACGTCATGTTTTTTATTTTTCTTCTTAGGAAAAAGAGGCCGATTATTTATCGATAGAACCTAGAACACGTTTCATAAACGCATTTAAGGCTTCTTTTTTATCTGTGCCCTGAACTACCATTTTGTGTACTTCAAGCGCACCGTACATATTGGATATTAATTCGCCAATTACATCAAGTTCTTCATCTTTTAAAGACGGGATTTCAGTCATTGCTTCCAGAACTTCGATTGTTTCAATGATATAATCCTGATCGTTTTCTTCGATGAATTGGGTCAATTGCTTTATTACGGGTAATTTCATATTGAGACTTCTTAGATTTTTAGACATTCTTAGACTTCTTAGACCTTTTTAAAGTTTGTAGACAACTTCTAAGAAGTCTAAAAATCTAAGCCAGTCTAACTGTCTAAATTTACGCAATTGCGTTTACCAGGTCGATTAAAACTTCTTGTTTGTTGGTTTGGGTTTCTCCAACTAATTTTCCGTTTACGAAAGTGGCGAATGTTGGCAGGTTGCTTACATTGGCTAATTTTCTTGATTCAGGAGCGTTTTCTGCATCAACCAAAACAAAAGTGATAGCTTCATTTTCTGTGGCTAATTTTTTGAATTTTGGTTTCATAATACGGCAATTTCCACACCATGAAGCTGAATATTGTACTACTACTTTTTCGTTTTTAGCAACTAAATCTGCTAACGTATCTTCGTTTAAGTCGATTAACATGTTTTTTGTTTTTAAGGTTCAAAGTGGCAAAGGTTCAAAGGGACAAAGTTTTTAAACTTCATAAAATGTCGCAACAAAAAGCTTTGTTGTTAATCTTTACCGTATGTTTTTAGGAGTATTAAAGGAACAAAGGTTCAAGGGGACAAAGTTTAAAACTTTGTAGATCGTAACAAAAAAACTTTGTCACTCTGTACCTATGAACCTTTGTGTCTTTATAAAAAATTAGTTTGCGCTTAAGTATTCAGCAGTACTAATTCTGTCTGCAGACATTGCTTCTTTTCCGGCTTCCCAGTTTGCAGGACAAACTTCACCTTTTTCCTGGATGTGAGTATAAGCATCAACCATACGTAAGTATTCGTTTACGTTACGGCCTAATGGCATATCGTTTACACTTTCGTGGAAGATTTTTCCCGTTTCGTCGATAAGGTAAGTAGCTCTGTAAGTTACATTTGAACCTTCGATAACTACTGAGTCAGTTTCTTCGCTGTAGCTTGTAGATTCGATATCAAGGATACCTAAAATGTTCGCTAAGTTACGGTTTGTATCCGCTAAGATTGGGTAAGTTACACCTTCGATTCCACCGTTGTTTTTTGGAGTGTTTAACCAGGCGAAGTGTACTTCGTTAGTATCACATGAAGCTCCGATTACGATAGTATTTCTTTTTTCAAATTCTGGTAATGCAGCTTGAAAGGCGTGTAATTCAGTTGGACATACAAAAGTGAAATCTTTTGGGTACCAAAACAATAATACTTTTTTGTTGTTGTTTACTGCTTCTTCAAAAATGTTGATTTTTAAATTGTCACCCATTTCTGAGATAGCATCTACTGCAATACTTGGGAATTTTTTTCCTACTAAAGACATATTTTTCGTTTTACGTTAAAAATTTATTTCTGGTGCAAAAGTAGGACATAACTAAGGGTTCTTACAATAAGATGTGATTATTAATATTTATAAGTTGATAGTATTTAGTTATATTTAATTGTAAGTTATTGAATGTCAATATTTACCGGAAGTATGCCGTTGCAGGAAATATTTTCTAAAAATTGAATTCCGGCTGTTTTTTGAAATTCTTCAAAATCCTGATAGACCTGAATTACCCCTGAAGCCTTTTTAAGGTTTGGAATAATAGGTAAAACATACGGGTTTCCGAAAACATAAACGATGCATTTTTTAGTCTCAAGTAAATCAGAAAGTAATTCTAAAACTTCATTATTGATTTCGAAATTATGCATTGGTTTTGCTTTTGGAACAAATAATGCAATCAAAATGGTTTCGAAATTTTCTAATGCTGTTTTTATGGTTGAAATATCGGAAGATTCTAAATTTTCAAAAGCAAATTCAGGAGATTCTAATTTTGAATGTAAGGTTTGAAAGAATGTATTTCCGACACCTTTATATAAACTTAATTTTGCTAATTGATTGTTTTTTTGTGCTTCGAAAGCTAATTCAGTATTCGAATTGTCTATTATTTTTGTAATTGCATTTTGGGCAATTTCAAGATTTAATTGGGATGCTTTTTCGAAATCTAATTCACCTGAAGTAAAAATTTTATCAGACAAAATGCCAACTTTTTCTTTGGCTTTCATGATTCTGTTGAAGCTTTCTTCGATACGTTCCGGCGAAGCCTTTTTAAGAATTGACTCAATTCCTTCGGGAACATTTTCGGCAAAACACAAAACATCATTTCCTGCATTGAAAGCTTCCCATTCCAGTTCTCCTTTGGTTTCATACAACTTAGAAACGCTGTGCATATTTAACGCGTCAGAAATTACTAAACCGTCGTAACCTAATTGCTTGCGTAAAAGAGTTTCGATAATGGATTTTGATAAGGTTGCCGATGTGTCTTTTCCGTCGTTTAAACTCGGAACGGCAAGGTGGCCAATCATAATAGAATCGACATTATTTTCGATTCCTTTGATGAAAGGATACAATTCGTTTTCTAATAATTCTTCAAGCGTTTCGTTTAGAACCGGTAATCCCAAATGCGAATCGATATTGGTATTTCCGTGTCCTGGAAAATGTTTCAGGCAGCCTAAAACGCCAACTTCCGACATTCCGTTTAAATATTCAATCGAAAAATCAGCGACTTTTTCTTTATTTTCACCAAAAGAACGATAGCCAATAACCGGATTATTTGGGTTATTGTTAATGTCTGCCAAAGGCGATAAATTATAATGAATTCCGGCAGCCTTAAGGTCTAAACCAATCTGTTTCCCCACTTCGTAAACCAGATTTGATTTACTTTCCGGCAAAGCACCAAGTGTAATGGCATACGGATATTGCGGAGTTTTTTCGATACGCATCGCCAATCCCCATTCGGCATCAATACTGATTAAAAGTGGAGTAGAAGCGGCTTTTTGGTAACGAACGATCAGGTCTTTGATTTTTTGATAACTATCATCATTAAAAACGACTTGTTTCTTGCTTTCGTAGTTTGTAGCGGCACTGGCACGACTGTGAAAAAAGGTGAGTCCGCCAATATTATGTTCTTTTATCAAACGTTCGGTTTCCTGAATATTTTCTTCGGTATCATTGATGAATACGGCGGGAAAAAAGAATTGTCCCACTTTTTGTCTTAATCCTTGAGGTGTTATTTTCATTATTATAAAGTCTTTTTCATGCAAACACTATTATCCATTTCTTCATAAGGCGGATAATTTGGAATGATGGTATAATCTAATTTTTGATATAAGTTAATGGCTTCCGGCTGATTTTTTCCGGTTTCCAGAATGGTACAAGCATACTTTGCTTCGGCAGCCCAAATTTCCAATTCGGCTAAGACAGCAGATGCAATTCCTTTTTTGCGGTAGTCAGGATGTACAAACATGCGTTTGATCTCGACGGTATCGCTTTGTTTTTCTCTAAAGGCACCGCAACCTACGGCAATTTCATTTTCATAATAAACGATAACGTGTTTTATGGTATCCGTTTTATTATACTGATTGTAAAAGGCGTGATCTTCTCCATCCCTGATTTTTAAATCCTGATCTAATAAAACTACCAGGTTTTTAAAATCAATATCGTCAGAGTTGGTTCTTTTTAAGCTGGTCATGATAAAATATGCTAAAATTGATGCTTATTTAAGCTTGCTTTTCTTTTGTTTGGCAAGCTGTGTTTTGGTGTGTAAGGCTTTTTCAAGTCGGTTTTTGAAACGAAAAAGTTTAGGTAAACCTTCTAACCGGTCTTCGAGAGTGATTTCTTCGTAAACGATAATGGCTTTTTCTAAAACCCTGATCTCATTGTCCAGATCAAGTTGATTTTTGTAGATCGTTGCCAGTCGGTCATAAGGATGATTTCCTTTAAAACCTTCGCTAATATTTTCTTCGTATAACGCAATTGCTTTCTCAATTTCTCCTGCTTTTTCCAATTCAATTGCTTTCAGGTTTCGTTCAACCTGGATGTTTTCATTGATTTCCATGGGCGTTATATTGTATAGCTGTTATTCTGTTTTTTTACCGAAATCTTTTGGAAAATCTAAAAATCTGGAAAGTACCAAACCGGGAATTGTGGCAAGTAATACCCAAACAAAGAAATTTTCGTAACCTAAATATTTTTGTATAAAACCACTTAGCATTCCCGGAAGCATCATTCCCAATGCCATAAAACCAGTTGCAAGTGCATAATGTGCTGTTTTGGATTCTCCTTCGGCAACATGTATTAAATACATCATAAAACCTGTAAAACCAAAACCGTATCCAAATTGTTCCAGAATAACAGTAATGCAGGTATACAGGTTAAGAGGAGAATTGATTTCGAAAAAATAAAAATTTAAATGGAGATGAAAAATCGCATCCGGCTGAAAATGGGCTAATCCGATAAAACCAATAATAGGAAGATGCATAGCCAGAAACATAGGAAGCATCCATTTGGTAAGGCCGTGTTTAGAGATGGCAATGCCTCCCAGAATACCTCCAATGGTCAAAGCAAAAATGCCTAAAGTTCCGTAAATTATTCCAACGGCTTCAGTATCTAATCCCATTCCGCCCAACTCTTTTCCGTCCAGTAAAAATGGGCTTAACATTTTAAGTAACTGAGATTCTCCAAGTCTGAAAACCAGGATAAAAGCCAGAATAACCCCAATTTGTTTTTTTTGAAAGAAACTTATAAATATAGTGGCAAAGTTTTGCTGGTGTGCTTTGTCTTTACTTTCAATTGTATGTATTTCATTTTTTGGAGTAAAAATGAAATTGTAAATCGTAATAAATGTCATCAATAAACCAACGAAAATCATGGTATACGACCAGGCTTTGGTATTGTCTCCGTATTTATGTTCCAGGTAACCGGCAAACAAAACGATTAATCCGTTTCCGGCAAGCATCGAAAGCCTGTAAAAAGTACTTCTGATTCCCAGGAAAAAAGATTGCTGCTCTTTTGGTAAGACCAATAAATAAAATCCATCGCTGGCAATATCATTAGAAGCCGAAGCAAAAGCCGCAACCCAAAAAATAGCTAAGGTCATGATGAAAAATCCACTTGCGGGAATTGTAAAACCGACTAATAAAAAGGCAATCGAAATAAGCAATTGCATCGATAAAAACCATTTTCTTTTGGTTCCTGTTAACTCTATAAACGGGCTCCAAAGTGGTTTTATAACCCACGGGAGGTATAATAAACTGGTGTAGACGCCAATATCTTCATTTGAAATACCCAGATTTTTGTACATAATGACAGAAACTGAGATGATTACAGCATACGGCAGGCCAGATGCAAAATTAAGAAGCGGAATCCAGAACCAGGGTTTATTATCTGTTTTCATTAGGTTGTGCAGGTGAATAGAGTTTAAATGTCTTTTTTAGGTCGATCGTAGTCGGGGTACTTTCGTTTGCAAAATAATCAATAAATGTTACTGCACAAGCTTTGTACTGATTCATTTTTTCGGCAGGGATAGAGAATAAAATAGTTCCGTTAGTTTCGCAAACGGCAATTTTATCAATTATTTTTGTAGCGTCGTTGATGTCTGTTTTAGAGGTGCTTTCTCCTCCATAAAGTACGATATAGCGCACCTTTGTATTCAATGGCGCTTTAATATTGAAAGCATAGTGAACGCTGTCTTTTTGATATTCGTTCACTACCGGAATGTCAATAACAATATGTTTTAAATTTGGCACTGCTGCCGGAAGAGCAGGGTACTTGTATTGGTTTTCTTCTAAAAGGCGCACGATATCAAAGTTTTTAGTCATAAACCATTTAGAACTGAAATACGCACTTCCGCCTACTTTTTTGAAACTTCTTGCAAAATCAATCTGTGTTGGGATTTCAGTAGCAAAATTCCAGCTTTTGTCGCTGTCGCCTCTGATTTTATAAGACGCATGACCAATATAAAGGGCAGTATTATTAGAGTTTTCGGACCACCATTTTACTAATTTCGAGTAAGAAGCCCTTGGATTATTCATACTCCAATACAATTGTGGCAGGATGTAATCGATCCATTTCTGATCCATCCATAAAACCGGATCGGCATATAAATCGTCGTAATTTGAAGTCGATTGTGTTTCAGAACCTTTAGGGTCAACTGATTTATTACGCCAAACCCCAAACGGACTTATTCCGAACTGAACCCACGGTTTACTGGCTTTTATTGTAGTTGAAATTGTATGTACAAAGTTACTTACATTGGCACGACGCCAATCTGAAATGCTTAAGCCTGCACCATATTTTTTATAAGATGCAGTATCATTAAATACTTTTCCGGGAACGGTATACGGATAAAAATAGTCATCAAAATGTATGGCATCGATATCGTATTTATCAACGACTTCTTTTACCACTTTGGTCAAATGTTCCTGAACTTCAGGTAAGGCAGGATCATAATAATATTTTCCACCGTATTCGATCATCCATTCCGGATGCTTAAAAATATCGTGATTTGGGCTTAATAACTGTTTGTTTAAGTCGAAGGTCGCACGATACGGATTCAGCCAGGCATGAAATTCAAAACCTCTTTTATGTGCTTCTTCGATCATCCACGCCAATGCATCGTAATACGGATTGGGTGCCTGACCTTCTTTTCCGGTTAAAAAACGGGACCACGGCGCCAATTCTGACGGGTAAAAGGCATCACCAACACTTCTAATCTGAACAATTACGGCATTGTAATTTAGTTTTTTATAGGCTTCTAAAATCTCCAGATAATCTGCTTTTTCTTTTTCAACACCGTCTATTGCTGTTTTTGGCCAGTCGATGTTGACTACAGTAGCAATCCATACCCCTCTGAACTCGTTTTTAGGGTATACGATTTTTTCCTGTGCGTTGGAATTCCATCCAAAGAAAAATAAAAATAGAATAGAGAATAGTAGTAGCTGATTTTTATGCATTTCAATCTTTTTTAACAGAAACCAAAAATAGTTTTTTTAGCGGACTATAGTAAATAATTCATAAATTATAATTTGAACGCTATTTATGTGGATTTCATATAATTGATTTTTGTTTTTTTTCCGGTTCTTTTTTTGATAGGATAGTAATCAGGCAAGAATCTAAAAATAGGTAACAAAAAAACGGGGCATAACACAATGCCCCGTTTTTTAGCATATTTATATTGCAGGATCTGCAGGGGTATTGGTATTATTATTTCTTTCAGAATCCGGATAAGGGTACCAGTTACGGTTTCTTTCGGCACCGGCTGTTCCTGCAGCAGGACGTTCAAATCTTCTGCTGTCTTCAAATTTTAAACCTGACATGTACATTTCGATACAACGGTTTCTGTAAATTTCGGTTAAAATAGCTGGTTTCGTTACCGCTCCGGTATATGGCGCCAGGTTTGCCCCAATTCCGTAAGCATCTGTTGCGGCTGTTTTGGTCAAAACTTTGTTGAGTTCAATAACGGCTTGTGGTAAGTTGTCTTTTCGGGCGTATGCTTCTGCTACAATCAGTGTCATTTCACCAGGTAAATAAACGGGGATTGATTTGATGTTCGTGTCAAAGAAACCAGTTGCTGTTGTAGGATTTGAACCGGGTTTGATATAAAAATTCAATCTTCCGTCAGCACTTGAAGGAGCCAGGGCTGCCGGCAACCCTAATGTTAAATCAACCGGTTGAAATACATTGTTTGTGGTAATCGAAATATAGGCAATTGGGTTTGGACTAATCTGATCGAAAGCGAATACCGATTTTGCCGAAAGATCTACTTTGGTCGCATAAGCGATGGCATTGTCATAATCTCCGGCCATTAAATAGGTTCGGGCTAAAAGTGCGTAAACGGTATTTTTGTAATTAACCGTACTTACCAAACCTGAAACACCGGTTGCTTTTTCCAGATATGGTTCTGTTGCTTTTAAGATTTTAATAGCTTCGTTTAGCACATCGGTTCTGGTATCAAAAGTGGCATTTTTTCCTGTTTTTAGGGGAACACTTTGAAAATATTGTACCAGGGTTGTAATTGCCATTGCTTTAAAAATAGTGGCATGAACCAGAACACTTGCTTTTTCATTTTCGGCTGTTAAAACATCGATATGATCAATTACTTTTTGCGATTCAGCTTTAATCACAAGACATTGTGACCATAGATTATTTACTACATTATTTTTGGTAGAAAGCACTTCGCCACCAACAGAAAGTTCTCCTTCGTCAACATTTCCGGCATTTAGTAAACGGAGTTCTTTTGTTGTAAATCCGTTACCGGTAATGGTATTGTAAACTGGGCTTGTTCTGTCAATACTCCACAGTTGCTGCAATCCGTTTGCGGCACCAATAAGACCTTCACGAGAACCAAAAACTAATTCCTGAGACGGTTTGGTTGGGTCTAAATACTCTTCATTGCAACTGATTAAAAGTGATGCAAAGGCTACTATAGGGATGAATATTTTTTTCATGATATTTTTTATTTGATTAAAACTGAACTTTTACAGCCAATGAGTAAGAACTAGGAATTGGCACTGTTCCAAAATTGTATTTCGCAACCGAAGATTGTCCGCCGGAATTTGTTTCGGGATCGAAACTTGTAAATTTATCCCATGAAACCAGGTTTCTTCCACTGGCGGTAACAATTAAATCATCGAAGAAATTGTTTAATTTTCCAAAAGAATAGTTTAAAGATACCTCTCTTAATTTTAAGTAACTACCGTCAACGACCCTGAATTCTTCTACATTGTAAACAGACCAGATATAGCCGCGTGGTAATTCTCCGTTAAGTTCTTTGGTAACCAATGTTCCGGATCCAACCCCTTGTCGGGTTCTGTAATCAGCATCAAAAACATCTACGCCCTGAACACCATCAAATAATACAGATAAACCAAATTTTTTGTAGTTCAGATTTGCTCCAAACGAAATGATATAATCCGGATTTGGATTTCCAATTTGTTTGTTCAGAATCGTTCCTGTTGGTTGCCCGTTGGCATCTCTTTGTGGTGCACCGGTAGTTACGTCCCCTTTTTCAGTTTGAGGATATCCGCCAGGGGTCAGCAATAAACTCCCATCTGCATTTCTGGCAAAATAAGTACCGTAGAAAATCCCGATAGGTTTATCCATTTCAACAAAAACAGGCGCCCCGGCTAAATTGCTATCCAGTTTAAAACGTTGTTGCGGCAATCCTGTTACTTTGTTTCTGTTGCTGCTGTAGTTTACAAAAACATCAAGGCGTACGTTTTCTTTTTTAATAAGATCGTATTTAAGATTCACTTCGAATCCTTTATTGTTCATTTGTCCGATGTTCTTGATCGTGTTTGTTGCTCCTTCAGAAGCTGCTAACTGCACCGGCAACAATAAGTCATCAATATCAGCATTATAATAACTAAAAGACAGGTTCAGACGATCTTTGATGAATCCAAAATCACCACCTACTTCATACGTCACACTTTGTTCCGGTCTTAAGTCTAAATTTCCTTGCTTGAATCCTTCAATTGTAAAAGTACTGTTTCCTAAAAGTGTTCCGGTAGCATAATTGGTAAAACGGGCATAAGGTTTAATAGCGGTTAAACTACCTGATTTTCCCCAGGAACCTCTAAGTCTGGCAGAACTCACGATATCATGAATGCCTTCCATAAATTTCTCATCAGAAAGCACATAACTTAAACTTGCTTTTGGATAAAACTGGGATCTGTTGTCTTTAGAAAAAATCGTCGAAGCATCTTGTCTTCCTGCCACGGTTACATATAATTTATCTTTGTAACCAAAAGTTTCCTGAAGATAATAACCCCACAAATTGTACCTGGACTGGCTGGAACTTGGTGAACCCGGAATTAAAGTATTAAAAGCATTTATGGTTTCGATAAAAGGTTTTAAGTTACGTCCTTCAACAGCAGCAAAATTATCACGGTAAGTCTGCACATTATAACCCGCATAAGTGGTGGCTTTCCAGTTTGGGCTGATATTCCAAAGGTATCTTAAATTCAGGTCGTTATTAAACTGAACCACTCGGTTAGTAGCTTCAGAAACATATCCATCATTATAATAAGCAGGGTTAACCGTGTAGGTGTATCTCGGGATAAATACATTTCCTCTTTGGTTATAATTGTCTAAACCAAAAATCATATCGGCATTGAAGTTTTTAAACGGAACATAGTTCAATTGTAAATCTGTAATAATACGATCTGTATTTTGTTTGATTTTGAAATTATCTATAATAGAAAGCGGATTAATCCTGTTAGGGTCAACGGCTAAATAATTGCCATTGGCATCTTTTTGTTTAATATCGTACGTATTATTGGTAATGTTTATAGCGTTAATAGGACTCCAGAAAACGTTTCCATCCGGTTTTTCATTTGAACCTGAATTAATGTAATTCAATCCTACAGTTGCCGATAATTTCGAATTGAAATCGTGTTTCAGTCTTACTTTTGCACCGGCTCTTTTAAAATCGGTATTTTTAATGATTCCTTCGTTTACTAAATAGCCAAGCGAAGCAAAATATTTTGTTTTTTCATCTCCTCCTTGTAGCGAAAAGTAAGTATCAGTTCCCGCTCCCGTAGTAAAAATATCATCCTGATAATCGTATCGTTGTACATTTGTCGTTCTCGTTTCAAGATCTCTTCCTAATACATTTACTGTAGTAGAACTGGCAGGATTTCCCTGAATAGGAAACAAAGCAGGAGAAGTGCTTACAAACTGTTTGTCAGACATATTCAGGTCTAATTTTTTTCGAATTTGGTTAGACGTTACACTAGTCGAAAAAGTATATTTGGTTTCACCGGCTACACCTTTTTTAGTCGTAATTAAAACCACTCCGTTAGCAGCTCTTGAGCCATAGATAGCTGCGGCCGCTCCTCCGTTTAATACTTCAACACTTTGTATGTCATTCGGATTAATATCTGAAGATCTGTTTTGACCAATTTGCATATTAGAATTTCCGGTGGTTACATTTAAGTTGGTCACATTGGTCGTGGCATTATTTAAAACAACCCCGTCAATAACGTATAACGGATCAGAAGAACCTAATATAGAAGAAGTTCCTCTTAGTTTAATACTAAAGCCCCCTGCAGGATCACCTGAGTTTTGAGAAACCTGGGCACCGGCAATTTTACCCTGCAAAGCGGTCGAAAGTCCGCCTGGCTGCGCTTTTACAAGGTCTTCGCCCTTTAAACTGGTAACGGCATTTCCGAGCTCTTTACGGGTTGCACGAACAGTAGATCCTAATACAACTACTTCAGAAAGTGTGTTGAGCTCCTCGGCCAGTTTAAGATTAATTGAATTCGTGTTAGCTGAAACTTTAACTTTTTTGGTAGCAAACCCAACAAAACTAAAAAGAAGCGTTTCGTTTTCGTTTACTGCAATGCTAAATTTTCCATCTAGATCGGTTACGGTACTTTTAGATGTTCCTTCAATTAGAACCGATACTCCTGGTAGAGAAAGTCCATCAGTTTCACTTGTAATTGTACCGGTTACGGTTTTTGATTGGGCAAAAACGGGTTGCGCAAACAAGATAATTCCAAATAAAATAAATAATAGTTTTTTCATTTTAAAATTTTTGTTTAGTTAGAGAATCTAAATGTAGAAATTATTTTTAATTAATGCCATTTTTTGCGTCTTATTTAATTTAATCTGTATAAAATGCATAATAATGCATTTTATTTTTTGGTTTAATGTTTATTTTTAATTTAAGCCCGTGATTTTTAAATTGGCATCCTTTAATCGTGCATAATAATGCATTATATTTTATATTTGTTAAAAAAATCAGATGCTTAAAAGGGAAAGACATCAATTTATCATGAATAAATTTAAGAATGTCGAAAAAATCAATACAATAGATCTCGCACTGGAGTTAAATATCTCCGAAGATACCATACGCAGGGATTTTAATGAATTGAATAACAAAGGCCTGATTGATAAAGTATATGGAGGTGCCTTTCTGGTAAAGGATAAGCCAAAGAATGTATTTGATATCGCGATTATCAATGAAGATAAGAAGATGATCGTGGGGCAAAAAGCCTTATCGTTTTTAAGTGAAGGACAGGTAATTATCATGACTGGAGGAACTACCAATTTATCTTTTTGCAAGCTAATTCCGCTTGATTTTTCTGCTACTATTTATACCTATAGCCTGCCTATTGCCATGCAATTGTCGCAGCACCCTCATATAGAACTGATTTTTATTGGAGGAAAACTAGAGAAAAATGCCATGGTAACTGTGGGCATAGATGTAGTTCAGGTGCTCTCAAAAATTAAGGCCGATGTTTGTTTTATAGGTGTGAGCAGTTTAGATGTCAATCAGGGGATTACCGAGATGGGATATGAAGTTTCGGTTATTAAAAAAGAAATGATCAAAGCTTCGGCTAAAGTCATTGTTCTGGCAACTTCAGACAAGATCAATGGTAAAATGCCCCATAAAGTTTGTGACCTGAATATAATAGATGCTATCGTAACCGAATTAAGCCCTAACAGTCCCCGAATTAAAAATTTTGCCGATGCTGGCGCCCGGTTGTTTTGAGTCGCAAGTTATTTTTTGCGCTGGCATTATAAATAGCAGTACTGAATTTTAATAAAGAATGATATATTTGAACCTAATTTCAAGGAAATAATAGAAAAGGCGCAGCTAAAAATAAGGATGAAACAGTTTGGTATACAATTTACAATTTCGAGTAGTGTCATTCTGATAATTGCGGTATTCGTTTTTTTTGACTCTCCAGCTGTGTTTGCACTATTTTTTGTGCCTGTAGTACTTTTGGGTACTGTTACAAACCTAATTTTTTCGGGCATAATTTATTATATAAACGAAAAAGTATCTGTATTCGTTTCGGTATTCATTTTTATAATATGTGCCTGGTTCCTAAAAGTAATAAAGAGTAACTATGACGAATATAGCAACTATGAAAATTGGCAATTCTACCATCATCAACAGATTATATCTACCAAATTAGATTTGATTATAGCTAAGAATTTGTTCGGTTTTCAGTTCTGTTTATTTATGATTTTACTTAATTTGTTTTCAGGGTTTATTGCGCTTTTGATAAAGTATTATAAAGCACGAAAAAAAGCAAAGTTGTATTTAGAAGAATAATACCAGTAAACCTGTTTAGTGATGTAACCTGCTGTTTCCTTTGTGATTACATAAGCATTTTAAAAAAGGCGTTGATTATTTTTGGAAATAAATTGTTTAATCCTGATTGTTAACTTAAATAAAATAATGGGAACAAGTATCAAATGTATAATTCCAAAAGAAAAAGAATATGCTCCGTAAGAAATAAAGCAAAAATGACAGGCTGTTTTTTAAAGATTAAAAGCTGATTACGAATTCGGTAGGCTTCGCACAGCGGGTTAATTTCTCTAATTTTTTAATTTCATTGGTTTCCATAAGGCGTACATTTTTTAGTTGTAACTTGTTAATCATTTTACAATTAGATTTTCATTATTTTTATTGTAAGAAAAATTGTACTTTTGGTTGGCCTGGATAAGAAAGAAATAGATTGCAGAGTATCAAATCATTTTTGGCCGTATGGTACAGCGATAAATATGTTTTTTACCTATTGCGCTTTATTATACTTAATTATTATCTTTGAATTATGAGCACACTTACAAAACCAAACCACATAGGGCGAAAAATTAGCCGTATTCGTGAACTTCGTGATATGAAACAAGAAGCTTTGGCACAAGCTTTAGGAACCAACCAACAGGCAATATCTGCAATTGAAAACAGTGAAACTATAAGCGATGAAAAACTTATTGATGTAGCAAAAGCTTTGGGAGTAAGTGTTGAAGCTCTTAAAAATTTCTCAGACGAAGCTGCAATTAATTATTTCAATAATTTCTATGATAATAGTATCGGCGGAGGAAATGGAACATTTAATAATCATTGTACTTTCAATCCTTTAGATAAATTAATGGAATCTATAGAAGAAAATAAAAAGCTTTACGAGCGTTTATTACAGGCTGAAAAAGATAAAATTGAGTATTTGGAAAAAATATTAAAAGATAAATAATCATTTGTAAATATATATTAAATAAAAAAGAGACTTGCGGGTCTCTTTTTTTATGCTGTATCATTAATCCGATCTGCAAAGTTTCTTGGCTTTACAGCGACAATGCTCATTAAGAACAGCTTAATTAGTGAAAAGTTCAGAAGTTAAAAAAGAAATATTGGAACGGGTACGAAGTCGGGAGACTTCGCATAGCGGGCTTAATAGATTTAAAGGATAAATCTTGGTATTTGGGATAAGTTACTTTAGTGTCCGTTTGATAGCGCAGATTGGCAATCCGTGCCCTTAAAGAGAAGTTTCTCAGGTGTTTGTAGCGCGAGTGTTCCCTCATGTACATACAGTAAAACAGTTTAATCATTATCTGCATAGTTTCTTGCCGAACCTTATTTCCAGTTTGCAGTATTACTTACAAAGACGTTTCTATTAAAAAAACTTTGAGTTCATGAGCGGGATGCCAGTGCCAGCGGGAGATTGAATTATTTTCGGCTAAATCAAAAAGGCTGGTTTTTATTATTTAATACATTTTGAGGAAAACCGTAAGTTTCTTTCATAAATATTTGTTTTTTTTGGACATAATAAATAGTAACATTTTGAATAAATGTTTTATAGTGTTTTCCACTTTATATTACGCTATTTTTTCGTAGGAATTTTAAACAAATAAAAATTATTATATGAAATTAAATTACCTCATAGGATTCTTTCTGCTTCCGTTGTTTGCTTCGAATGCTCAAAGTATTTCTGCAGAGTTGATACCTTATCAACTTTTAAAAGAACCAAAAATTATCATTGACGCAGGTTCTCGTCAGTATTCAGTTACAGTTAGTTCTCCTTACAATTTAACAAGCGATGAAGTTTATGCTCAATCTAAAACCGATTTTCAGAACGAGCTAAACAACTTTGATAAAGTAAATGCCAATAGCGAAAAAGAATTTCAGCAAAAACTAGCCGATTATGACGCTGATGTAGCAAAAGCAAATGCTAAATATAAGTCAGAATCGGAAGAATTTAAAAAGCTTTCCTTGTTAGAACGTTTAACCCTTACAGATAAAGGCCAAAATCCTAAACTTGTTCTTCCAAACAGGCCACTTTATGTAGCTCCTATTAAACCTGTTTATCATGAACCCAATCTTCAGAACTATGTTATTATAGATAATAATGTATTGGCTTCTCAGATAAATATTGATGGATTTAGTAAAGACGGAAATTATCTTACTATTTCATTAGACATAAAAAAGACAAATTTTCAGGATAATTCCGGGCAAACATATGCTAACCAGCCGACTACATTGATTGTGAAGCAAAATGGACAAGAAAAGATAAATAAAACTTTTTTTCAGGAATATAAATATATCAGTTCGTCTCCTACAAATAATATCAACAAACCTTATGAAGAGCAAATGCATTTAAAAAAAGTGGTGGCTTTTATAAATGAATATTTAAACCAGACATTTGCTTTTAAAACAATAAAATACAGCGTAAAACTTCAAAGCGTTAAAAATAAAGGGCAATATGATGATTTAGAAAAGGCAGATATTTATGTTTCGACTAATTTAAAAAAACTAAATCCTACAAATCCACAAATTAATACTGCTGCCCTTACAGGAATGCAAAAAGGAATAGATATCTGGAAAGAAACACTTACTAAGGTTGACTTTAAAGATCCAAAAGCTGATTTTAATGCTAAAATTGCAAAGTTTATTTATTTTAATTTGATGAATCTGAATCTTGCCCTGGATAAAAAAACGGATGCAGAAAAAGTACTCAATGAGATGCAGGAAAACTTAATTTATATGAAATTAAATTCAAATGAAGAAACAGAATTAAAAGCCATCGAAAGCCAAATTTATAAAACTACATAAAAATTATAATATGAAAACAACAATACTATCGTTTCTTTTCTTACTCTTTGGCATGTCTGGATTTAGCCAGATTACAAAAGAATACGGAACCAAATTTGACTATGATTTAAAAGAAATCGATCAGAAAGTAGTTCTTGTAGATAACTACAATCATTTTATGTCGTCTGTAATTAATGTTGACGGCGGAATGCAGGCTACTAACAAAATTATTATTAGAAAGTTTGATCAAAAAAATCAGTTAGTAGAAACATTTACAGAAGAGTTTCCATATAAAGATGTTTTTACATTACATAATTACCTTGGAAGTTTTGAATTAGGAAATGAAAAATTAGTCGTTTTAACTGATTGCTATTCAAACAAAACAAAAAAGAAAGAAATCCATAAAATAACTTTTGATAAAAAAACGGGTACGTTCGATAAAGCACTTGTTGCAGAATATACTTTTGAAAGTCTTTCAAAATCAGGAACAACATATGCAATGGTTTCGCAAAACAAAAATTACATAGGGGTTGTTTATAGTAAATTTGCCAATAAAAAAATTGCCGAAGAAAATGAATGCACCCTTATTGACGGCAGAACTGGAGATTTGCTTTGGAATAAGCCAGTTTCTTTTCCTTTACTCTCGTTTACAGAAAGCGTTGTTTTAAGTGACAGAGGAAAATTTATTTTCGTAAGAACAACAAAGGAGACAGGTTCTCAAAACGTACTGGCGATTGCAGACGGAAATACAATTGAAAATAAAGATTTTGGTAAAGAAGATGTTAAAATAAAAAAACCAATTTCATTTTCTGTTGGTCCAAACGAGTATTTGATTGCATTTGATAATTATGCTCACGGAATAAATCGCGGAGAATATGATAAAGTTCTTGTATATGATTTAAATGTAGGAACGGTCTTGAAAAATAGTCCTGTCGAGAGTTTGAGAAATATTAAAGATTTATCCAAAGTTAATTTCAATTCATTGTTTATACAAAATGATGAAATTCATTTATTTGTAGATTGTGATTTTCAAAGTGGAACAAAACCAGATCCTACTTTTCCTAATTCTACATTTAAAGTTCCTGAATACTCAAATGGTTACCCAAGTTTGTTAATATTTGATCTGAATGGAGAATTAAAAAGAACGGTAGATTATAATGTACGATCAACCAGAGAAGGTTATAAATCAATTGGTGTGAAAAATGTCAAAGGAAATTATTTTATAAATACGTTTTTAAAAGGGCAATATGAAATTCCGGGAATTTACAGACTGAATAACGATTCGATTGACAACAACCTTAAAATAGTGAACTTAGATGATAATGGTACAATAATTACAACTTTTACAAACTATTTACCAGAAGCTAAGAGATTAATTTTGGCGAAAACTGAAGCTAATAAACAAATGGTTTTTATAAATGTTTTAGGCTTGCAATTATAAATTAAAATTTTGTAAGCAATATTATTGTTTTTTAAAAAAAAAGAAGCCGTCTCATATATGGTGGCGGCTTCTTTTCTTTATTGTTTATACTCTCCCGCGAGCAGAGGGATATACTCTTTGTTCCAAATATTAGTACAAATCAAAAGGTTATTATTTCTGATAATTTCATTGTTTAAATTATTTAATATATTTCTATTCCTATTTTAAATCCGGCACTTTCAATATTGTGATAATCTATCGTTCGGTTATCCTGCTTGATAAATGTTTTATATAAATTTTGATGAGAATAGCATAATTCAAAATCGCCAAGTATTTTTTTTGCAGTCACAAATCGATATCCAACACCTATTCTTAATAAAACACCAAATTTTTCTACTTGTCCCAAATGGCCTCCAAAATCAAAAGAAGTTAAAAGGCTTTCTTTTGTGTCGTTAAGGACCCATTTAATTCCACTGCTAATTGGGATGTAAGCAATTTTTGGCTGGTTGATAGATTCATAACCACTACTTGCTGTAAAAGCAAAACTCTTAGAGATGTAATAATTTAAGTGTACACTTGTTCCTAATATTTTGGATTTTGTACTGGTTTCAGATATTTCATCATGTTCAGAAGGTATTTTAAAATCATATGGAAATAGGACTATCGCTGATGCTTCAACGCTAAATCCTTTATTCTTAAAATCTTCCTTCTGAGAATAAACTACTATCGGCATTAAAAGCATAATACTAAAATACCATTTTAAACCCATGCCAAGTTCTATTTTTCTCCTATTCCAATACACTGTATCCAACATTTTTCGGTTATTTAACTTATGCTTGATCAGCAAAATAAAAACAATGTTTTGCATAAAACCGTCACAATACGTTTTTAAAACAACACTATCAGACATTTATACTATTCTAAGAAAGTAAGAGGGAGATAAAATCTTGTATCCATAAAAAAACCTCGATTTTTTAAGATCGAGGTTTAAGTTGTAAAAAAAGAAATCTACTCTGCATCCAGATACGGATGCAAAATTTCGGCCAATTCATTGAGGCAATAAAAGTTGTTTTCCAGGTTTATTTTTTCGTTTTGAAGCGTTTCATGTTGCCTCAAAGGTCCTAAAGCAAGAACATAATTTACTTGTCTTAGAGATTTCGCTATTTCCTGCGGATCAATTGTGTTTTTGAAAAATTCATGAGCCTTGTTTCGGCTTCTTTTGATAGGTTGTTTGTACTCATAACTCTGTAATTTAGGAAATATAAAACCCGTATAGCTAAGGTGTCCTAGACTTACAGAAGTGTTACGGTTGTTTCCAATACCGCAACCATACCACACAGGCAAAAGTTTTTTAGATGTCATGATTTTGTAAATTAGGAAGCGCAAATATAGAAAAAGAAAGTTTTAATAGTAAGAAAAATAATATATAATTGTTTTTTGTCTAAACTGAATTTTTAAAAGAACTTTCTCATGAAACCAATTGCGCTAGCCCTGATAGGAGTGAAAATCCTTTTTTGCCGGGGTTCGGCACAAAAGATTGTAACGGATAGCAGGAATAGCTTCTAAAAATTCCAATAAGTAAAGTTCAAATTTCGGATTTCAAAAGTCTTCTGCCAGGATCACCGCAACAATTGTGTAAAAAAGGCAAAGAAAAGAAACCGCTGAACGTTTGTCTCTTTGCAGCTCTGTAGCTAAAAAAAACTTATTTTTGTAAGCGATAAATTCAGCCATAATGTCAATAAATAAGGAGTTAGAACAATTAGCCACGTCATTAGAAGGAACACTTTTATACGATGATCTTCATAAAACGCTTTATTCGACCGATGCTTCGGTGTATCGAATCCGGCCAAAAGCGGTTGCCGTGCCCAAAACGATAGCAGATATTAGTAAAATAATCCGGTTTGCGGCGCAGCATCATATTTCGATTACGCCAAGAACCGCCGGAACTTCGCTTGCCGGACAAACCGTTGGCGACGGAATTGTGGTCGATGTTTCGAAAAACTTTACTCAAATCCTGAATTTTGACCCGGTAAAAAAAACAGTTACGGTTCAGCCCGGCGTGATTCGCGACGAACTGAATTTATTTTTAAAACCTCACGGCGTATTTTTTGGACCGAATACTTCAACCACAAACCGCTGTATGATTGGCGGAATGGTGGGGAATAATTCTTCGGGAACTACTTCGATTCGTTATGGCGTTACGCGCGATAAAATTGTAGAAATCAAAGGGCTTTTGAGCGATGGTGCTGAAGTGGTTTTTAAGGAACTGACCTCGGCTGAATTTATCGAAAAAACCAAAGGTGATACTCTGGAAAATAAAATATACAAAAGCCTTTACGACGAACTTTCGGTAAAAGCAACGCAGGACGAGATTATAAAAGAGTTTCCGAAACCTGAAATTCACAGACGAAATACGGGTTATGCTGTTGATGTTTTACTAAAATCGGATTTGTTTGGCGGAACTGAACCGACAATTAACATTGGAAAATTACTTTGCGGAAGCGAAGGAACTTTAGTTTTTACCACAGAAATTACGTTAAAGGTTGACGATTTGCCGCCAGCACATAATATTATGGTCGTGGCGCATTATCATAGCATTCAGGAATCGCTGGAATCTGTTGTAGTGGCCATGAAACACCATTTGTACACTTGCGAAATGATCGACGACACAATTTTAGATTGTACGAAAACAAGTCGTGAACATGTTAAAAACAGATTCTTTTTGGTTGGAGAACCCAAAGCGATTATGATGTTTGAAGTCGCTTCGAATGACGCAGCAGATGCCGAAAATCAGGCAAATGCCTTGGTGGCCGATTTAGAAAAAAATAACTTTGGTTACGCACTTGTAAAAATTTACGGTTCTGATATCGAAAAAGTAAACGAACTTAGAAAAGCCGGCCTCGGACTTTTAGGAAGTATCGTTGGCGATGACAAAGCCGCCGATTCGATAGAAGACACAGCAGTAGAATTGAGCGATTTACCGGCTTATATCGAAGAGTTTTCGGCCATGATGTTACGTCACGGTCAAGGTGCGATTTATTATGCGCATGCCGGAGCGGGAGAACTGCATTTGCGTCCAGTCTTGAATTTGAAAAAAACATCTGATTTAAAATTATTCAGAACCATCGCGACCGATGTGGCGGTTTTGGTCAAAAAATACAGAGGTTCTTTAAGCGGGGAACACGGCGACGGAATTGTGCGCGGTGAATTTATTCCGTTTATGATTGGCGAAACGAATTACGAATTGCTGAAAAGAATCAAATTAGCGTTTGACCCGAATTCGGTTTTGAATATCGGGAAGATTGTAAACGCTTTAAAAATGGATGAAAACCATCGTGTGGTTTCGGGCAGGGTAGAACCGGATATTAAAACGTTTCAGGATTTCTCAGACAGTTTAGGGATTTTGCGTGCTGCCGAAAAATGTAACGGATCGGGAGATTGTCGAAAATTGCCATCGGCAGGAGGAGCGATGTGCCCGAGTTATCGTGCGACCAAAAACGAAAAAGAAACAACGCGTGCAAGAGCCAATGCGTTGCGTGAATATTTGACGTATTCTGAAAAAGAAAATAAATTTGACCAGAAAGAATTATATGAAGTTTTTGAGTTGTGTGTGAGCTGTAAAGCCTGCGCCAGCGAATGTCCGAGTAATGTAGACGTTGCTACTTTAAAAGCTGAATTTTTATACCAATACCAAAAAGCAAACGGATTCTCGACCCGAAATAAGATTTTTGCACACAACGCAAAACTGAATAAAATGGGAAGTTTGTTTCCGTCGATCACCAATTTTATTTCGAACCAATCCCTGGTAAAAAAAAGCATGGGAATTGCGCCGGAAAGACAAGTTCCGCTATTGGCAAAACGAACTTTCAAAAAATGGTACGAAAATCATAAACCGCAACAAACCGATTTTCCGAACGGACAAGTATATCTGTTTAATGATGAATTCACGAATTATTACGATGTCAATATCGGAATCGATGCTTTTGAATTACTGACAAAATTAGGTTACGAAGTGCTTGTTGTAGATCACGAAGAAAGCGGAAGAACGTATTTATCGAAAGGATTCCTGGAAGAAGCCAAAAAGATTGCCAATGTCAATGTAAATATCTTTAAAGATTTGGTTTCTGCAAAAGCGCCTTTAATTGGAATCGAACCTTCGGCAATTCTGACTTTTAGAGATGAATATTTACGTTTGGCAGATGATAAAGAAAATGCTGAAAGAGTTTCGCAAAGCGCCTTTACTATCGAAGAATTCTTTAAAAAAGAAATCATTGACGGTAAAATAACGCCGGATTCATTTTCAGAAGAAAAGAAAGAAATCAAGATTCATGGACATTGCCATCAGAAATCACTGAGTTCGGTAGAAGCGACTTTCGCCATGCTGAATTTACCTAAAAATAATACGGTTACGATTTACAATTCCGGTTGTTGCGGAATGGCGGGATCTTTTGGTTACGAAAAAGAACATTATCAGGTCAGTATGCAAATGGGAGAAGATACTTTATTCCCAAAAGTGCGCGCCACCGCCGAAAACGTAAAAATTGCTGCCGCAGGAACCAGCTGCCGCCATCAAATTTTTGACGGAACAAACAGAGAAGCACAGCATCCGGTGAGTATTTTGAGGAATTGCCTGAAGTAAGTCTTAACCGCAAAGTTCGCAAAGATTAAAAAATCGGCTTAATCTTTTTAAATCTGCGTGAAATTGATAGAAAATAATCTGTATAAATCATTTTAATCTGTGGCAGAAAAAATAATTCGGGAAAATTTGTGCAATTCGTGGCGAAAAAAACATGTGCTAAAACAAAATCGTTTTATATATTTGAAATCAGGATAATTTTTGCATTATTTGCAAAATAAAACCATAAAGACCGAAATAAATTAATTTTAAAAGCAAAACCACATATGGCATTATCAGGTTTATTCCGAAAAAAAACGGTAGAAGATATTCTGAAACAAGTTGCAAAAAACGAAGCAGATGGTCATAATGCATTAGGAAAGCATTTAACAACCAGAGATTTAACAGCTTTTGGAATTGCCGCTATTGTTGGAGCCGGAATTTTTAGTACCATCGGAAAAGCCAGTGCAGATGGTGGCCCGGCAGTTATCTTTTTGTTTTTATTTACAGCATTAGCCTGTAGCTTTGCGGCTTTTGCTTATGCCGAATTTGCCTCAATGGTTCCGGTTTCAGGAAGTGCTTATACGTACTCATATGTTGCTTTTGGAGAACTAATTGCCTGGATTATTGGCTGGGCATTAATCATGGAATATGCTGTCGGAAATATAACGGTTGCCATATCGTGGAGTGATTACTTTACGGGACTGCTCCAGAGTGGCGGAATTCATCTCCCGCAATGGATCCAGATGGACTATCTAACGGCTTCAAACGGATTTAAAGATGCCACAGCTTTAATGCAAGGCGGAAAAACATACGAAAATTTAAGCGCTTCTTTGCAGGCAGCCTATACAGCCTGGACTACGGCACCAACTATTGGATCTTTCCATTTTGTGGCTGATTTACCGGCTTTGTTTATTATTGTTTTAATTACTGCTTTGGTTTACAGAGGAATGAAAGAATCCCGTAATGCCAGTAATTTAATGGTTATTGTAAAACTGTGCATCGTACTTTTGGTTATTGCCGTAGGTGTTTTTTACGTAGACACAGCCAATTGGCATCCGTTTGCACCAAATGGAGTTAGTGGTGTTTTAAAAGGTGTGTCGGCTGTTTTCTTTGCCTATATTGGTTTTGATGCGATCTCGACAACTGCCGAAGAATGTAAAAATCCGCAACGTGATTTACCACGCGGAATGATGTGGGCCATTATTATTTGTACTATTTTATACATTGCCATTGCCTTGGTTTTAACCGGAATGGTACGTTACAACGAATTAAATGTTGGGGATCCTCTGGCATTTGTTTTCGATAAATTAGACTTAAAATGGATGTCAGGAATTATTGCCGTAAGTGCCGTAATTGCGATGGCGAGTGTTTTACTGGTTTTCCAGATGGGGCAACCCCGTATCTGGATGAGTATGAGCCGTGATGGTTTATTGCCAAAGAAATTTTCTACCGTTCATCCAAAATATAAAACGCCTTCATTTGCTACAATCGTTACCGGTTTTGTAGTAGCAGTTCCTGCCTTGTTTCTAAATTTAACGATGGTAACCGATTTATGCAGTATCGGGACTTTATTTGCCTTTGTTTTGGTTTGTGCGGGAGTTTTGGTCTTGCAAAATAAGCCCGAAATTCCAAGAGGAAAATTCAGGACACCTTATATTAATTCAAAATTTGTTTTACCGGTTTTAATGATTGCCGGATTGTATTACGCTTTTGCTTTCAACAATAAGGCAACAATGGCTTTTATTAATAATGAAGCACAAACAAACGATGCAACGACCATTATTACGTCTTTAGATAAAGAAGAATCAGCAAAAGTTTTCCATTATTTAGAAAGTATCGATGTGCAGAACAAAACTGCCGAAACTTCGGATTTAGAACATTTATTGAGTCAATACCAGGACGATGATGCTAAATATACCGGGGTAGTAAAAGGATTGCCAATCAAGGATTCACTAAAATACGAATCAGGTTTTAGTTTGTTCAAACACAAAATCCCAATGTGGATATTTTTATTCGTTTTAGCGGGATTAGCCGTTTGGGCTTTTAGAAAAAACCTTTCTTTAATTCCGTTATTAGGACTTATTTGCTGTCTTTACATGATGGCCGAACTAAGTGTCTGGAACTGGATTTATTTCACCATCTGGTTGCTAATCGGATTGTTGATTTACTTTACCTATAGTCGAAAAAACAGCAAACTAAACTTTGTAGAGAAGTTATAAAGTGAAGAGTTAAAAGTGATAAGCCGTTCAAATTATGAACGGCTTTTTTTTATGCTTTTTTTTTATATAATACGCTATTTTTTGAACGTTTTTTCTTAGGTTTGTTTTTCGTAAATTTTTAAATTTAATTTTTTATACATGAGTTTTTTTGATAAAATATTGGGTAAAAAACAATCCCCAATAGATTCGTATGATGATTTTTGGAATTGGTTTTTAAAAAATGAAAAAGAGTTTTTTAATATTGTAAAAAGTGGTCAAAATATACATGCAGGTTTCTTTGATAAACTGGCTCCTAAACTGAATGAAATTCACCCCGGAATTTATTTTTTGACAGGAATGTTTAATGATCAGACTGCCGAATTGATTTTAACCCCTGACGGAGCAATTAAAAATATATACGTGATTGAAGAGCTGGTAAATGCGGCCCCAAAAATAGAAGGCTGGAAGTTTACTGCCCTTAAATCTGCTTCAGATATTAAAGATGTTGGAATCAGTTATGAAAATTTTGATTTTAATAAAGATAATTTAAAATTTTATCCTAATATCCATAAAGGTTATCCCGACGAAATTGATTTGACCATTGTTTACGATCATTTTGAAGAAAGCAAAAAAGCAGCCATAACAAATGGGGTTTATATTTTTCTTGATAATTACCTGGGAGAATTGCATTCTGTTACGCTAATAGATAAAATGAATGTGACCGGGAACCATGAAATTGTTGAAGAGTTAATTCCAGTCGAAAAATTAAAAGACTATTTAATCTGGAGAGAAAAAGAGTTTATCGAAAAATACGAAGGTACCAGACATGATACTGAAAATGATGGCTACGGAAGTTTTGAAGGAAAAACAAATGAGGGTGGAATTATTTTAGCAGTGATCAATACAACTCTTATAGAATGGGATAAAAAAGCATCACATCCCTGGATTTTGATAGTTGAAATTCCATTTAAAAAAACAAACGAAAGTGGTATGCCTGATCAGGAAACCTATAAACAATTAGATAAAATCGAAGAGGAAATAATGTTAAGTTTACCCGATTCAGAGGGATATTTAAATGTTGGACGCGAAACAGCAAATAATAAACGGGAAATCTTTTTTGCCTGTAAAGATTTCCGAAAACCGCCCAAAGTTTTAGATACATTAATAAAAAAACATAGTAAGGCGTTTGAAATAAGTTATGAAATCTATAAGGATAAGTATTGGAAATCCTTTAGTCATTACGGACCAAGATAAAGTAAAAATCCGTTCTGATAGATTTCAGAACGGATGTTTTGTTTTACAGCAGGTTAAAAAAGGTTTTTTTCACGCAGATCTTGCAGATTCCCACAGGTTTAATTTAGATCGTAATAAATAAGATCTGTTTATATCTGCCGGAATCTTTCAAAATCTGCGTAAAATAACTTTTATGTATCTCTCTTTCTGTGTAAACTCTCTGTGAAATTAGCTTTACAAGACCCCAAGTTCCACCATACAAGCCTTCATCATTTGATACGTACGCTCAATATCGTTATCCAGACCAATCGAGAATCGAATCAACCCATCAGTTAATCCCATTTCGTGTTGTTCCTCTAACGGAATTTCACTTGAAGTCGAAGTGCCCGGAGCACTAAATAGTGTTTTGTAGAATCCTAAACTTACCGCCAGGTAACCCAGGTTTCTGGCCTGCATCAATTCCATTAATTCATTGGCTTTAGCCAAAGTTCCAACGTCAATTGTCAGCATTCCGCCAAAACCATATTCAGGATTAATCATAGTTTTGTACAAATCATGACTCGGATGGCTTTTTAATCCCGGATAAACCGTTTTAAGTCCGTCTTTTTCGAACTTGTCAGCCAGCACATGAGCATTGTGGCTGTGTTGTTTGATTCGGATATGCAACGTGCGAAGGTTTTTCATCACACTTGCAGATCTTAAACTATCCATCGTTGGTCCTAAAAGCATACTTGCGCCTGAGTTTACGTTTTTCAGTGAATTGATAAATTCTTTAGAGGCACAAGTTACGCCGCCCACTGTATCGCTGCTGCCATTAATATACTTTGTCAAACTATGAATTACGATATCAGCACCAAGTTTTGCCGGAGAAACGGATAAAGGCGAAAACGTATTATCGACCACCAGTTTCAGATTATGTTTTTTAGCTATTGTAGCCAAACCCGCAATATCCGCTACTTCTAATAACGGATTACTTACCGTTTCACAATATAAAACTTTTGTATTTGCTGTAATTGCCGCTTCGACAACATCCAGTTTGGTAATATCTACAAAGCTGGTTTCAATGCCAAAACGAGGTGTAAAATTCTTCAAAAAAGCATAAGTTCCTCCATAAATCGTTCGGCTCGAAACGATGTGGTCGCCCGCACCGCACAATTGCAATAGTGTAGGCGTAATTGCGCCCATTCCTGAAGCCGAAACATTGGCTGTTTCTGTTCCTTCCATCGCCGCCAAAGCCTGATCTAAGTACAAATTACTAGGCGAAGAATGGCGTGAGTACAAATAGCAGCCTTCCATATTCCCTTCAAAAGTATCAAACATCGTTTTTGCCGAAAGAAAGGTATAAGTCGAAGAATCAGAAATCGAAGGGTTCACACCGCCAAATTCACCAAAGTATTGCAAATCCTGAATTTTGTCTGCTGGGTTAAAGTTTTTCATTTTATTTAGTTTCAAGTTTTTGTTTGTTTCAAGTTCTTTGCTTGCAGAATTCCAACCTGGATTTTAGGAGCTATTTACTGCATCAGTTCGCTATCGCCTTTGTCCTGCTATCTGCTATCTCTTTTATGCTGAACCTATCATAAAAAGATGTCGCTGCTATCGGGGTCAGGAGATTCATTTTCAAAAGAAATTCTATTCAAAATAACGTTTATTGAGAAAATTAATCAACAGTACAGATGATAATTAGATTTTAAAACTATACAAATGGCTTATTTAAGATTATTTATCTAAATTTGATTTAGAAAATCCAAATCAATAGATTTTCTTACATCGCAACAACAACCCATAAACCCTAAAAATGACTTTAGACGCCACCGATAAAAAACTCCTGGTCTTACTACAAACCGACAGTAAAAAAACAACCAAAGAATTGTCCTTAAAACTGAATCTTTCGGTAACAGCAGTTTACGAACGCATCAAAAAATTAGAACGGGAAGGCATAATCAAAAACTATGTGGCATTAGTAGATAAAACCAAAATCGACAAAGGATTTGTAGTTTTCTGTCACTTAAAACTCATTCAGCATACCAAAGAATTCCTAACCAAATTTGAAAGCGAAGTCATAAAACTCAACGAAGTTCTCGAATGTCATCACGTTAGTGGTGATTACGATTATATTTTAAAGGTATTAGTGAAAGATATGGAGGAATACAGAGAATTTCTTGTAACCAAACTCACCTCGTTACAACACATCGGAAGCACACAAAGCATGTTTATGATTAGTGAAGTGAAGAATTCGACGGTGATTTTTTGAGAAAGGGGCAAAGGTTCAGAGGTGCAAAGGCTCAGAGGCTTTTTTTATGATTCTAAGATTTTGAGGGGTTAAGTTTTTAGAATAATCCCGCAAATTCGCAAAGTTTTTCCTGTCATCCGGAGGAACGAAGGATTACACATGAAATTCCGTAAACAAAATTGCCATCCTTGTTAAGTTATTGATGTGATCCTTCGTTGCTCAGGATGGCAAGTTTGTGTATAAACTTTGCGACTTCACGAGCAAAAAAGAAAGCAATCTTAACACATTCAAAAACAAAAAGGCTTAAATTTGAATTAAATACAAATGAAATGGAAACAAAAGAACTACGACGTAAATTGATAAAAGATTTTGGAAAATTTATTGAAGACGATTCTAAATTGGAAATTTTAGAAAGCGTTTTTGATGCCATAAATCATGACGAAAAAAAGTCAATTGTTTCCGATTCCCATTATGATTTAGTTGCTGAAGAAAGAGCAAAATATCTTTCTAATGAAAAAGAAGCAGATTCGTGGGAGGAAGTAGAACGACGTTTGAATGCGAAGTATGGTTTTTAAAATTAAAATTTTACCCTTGGCCGAAAATGAAATTGATCAATCTATTGAGTTCTATGAAAGCAGGAGTAAAGGTTTAGGGAAATAATTTCTATCTTATTTAAAGTCTTATTTAAAAGTTTTAAAAACAAATCCGGAATTATTTGAAATAAAAAAAGAGCCAGGTTATCGTGAATTAACTTTGGTAAAATTTCCATTCGTAATTATTTATGAAATTAATGAAAATGAAGTAATTGTTTACTCTGTTTTTCACATGTCGAGAAATCCTCAAATAAAACCTTAAGTTAGAAAAAAATCTGCCTTATCTGTAAAATCTGCGTAAAACATTTTTTTGCATTTTCAAAATCAAAAAAACAAAACTTTGTAAGTCTTTGCGTAAAACCTTTAAGGTTCTTCGCAGTAAAACTACCTTCCAAAATTTCACACAAAAAACATTGAAAATTAAACTTTAAACAAAACTTTATTCCTTAATTTTGTATCGCTAAAAATAAAATAGACAAACTATGAGTTCATTTGACGTAGTCATTATAGGTTCAGGTCCTGGCGGATATGTATCAGCAATTCGTTGCGCACAATTAGGTTTCAAAACTGCCATTGTAGAAAAATATAATTCATTAGGCGGAACTTGCCTTAACGTAGGTTGTATTCCTTCAAAAGCATTATTATCTTCTTCTCATCATTATGCTGAAATTGCTCACTTTGCAGACCACGGAATCGAAGTTTCGGGAGATGTAAAAATCAATTTAGAGAAAATGATCGCGCGCAAACAAGCCGTTGTAGATCAAACCGTAGGTGGAATCAACTACTTAATGGATAAAAATAAAATTACTGTTTTCAACGGTTTAGGTTCTTTTGTAGACGCTACACACATTGCAGTAGCAAAAGCGGACGGAACATCAGAAACTATCGAAACTAAATATGCTGTAATCGCTACAGGTTCAAAACCATCTTCTTTGCCTTTCATCAAAATCGATAAAGAAAGAATCATCACTTCAACAGAAGCTTTGGCTTTAAAAGAAGTTCCAAAACACCTGGTAATTATTGGTGGTGGTGTTATCGGGATCGAACTTGGACAAGTTTACCTTCGTTTAGGAGCTCAGGTTTCTGTAGTAGAATTCATGGACAGAATTATTCCCGGAATGGATAGTTCATTGTCTAAAGAATTGACTAAGGTGTTGAAAAAACAAGGAATGAAATTCTACGTTTCCCACAAAGTAAAATCAGTAGAAAGAAACGGTGATGCTGTTGTCGTTCAGGCTGAAAATGCAAAAGGAGAGACAATCACGCTCGAAGGAGATTATTCATTAGTTTCTGTAGGTCGTCGTCCGTACACAGGCGGATTAAACGCTGACAAAGCCGGAGTAAAAATTTCAGACAGAGGGCAAGTAGAAGTAAACGACCATTTACAAACGAACGTTTCAAATATTTATGCTATTGGTGACGTTATTCGTGGAGCAATGCTGGCACATAAAGCAGAAGAAGAAGGAACTATGGTTGCTGAAATCTTGGCAGGTCAAAAACCGCATATCGATTATAACTTAATCCCTGGTGTAGTGTACACCTGGCCGGAAGTGGCTGCAGTGGGACAAACTGAAGAACAGGTAAAAGCTTCCGGAACAGAATATAAAGTGGGAAGTTTTCCTTTCAAAGCTTTAGGTCGTGCAAGAGCAAGCGGGGATCTTGACGGATTCGTAAAAATCATCGCTGATGCTAAGACAGACGAGGTTTTAGGAGTTCACATGATTGGAGCCCGTACAGCTGATTTAATTGCAGAAGCAGTTACAGCAATGGAATTCAAAGCTTCTGCCGAAGATATTTCGAGAATGAGCCATGCGCACCCAACTTTTGCTGAAGCAGTAAAAGAAGCAGCATTAGCCGCTACAGATAATAGAGCTTTACACGTATAATTTACGTTAAATCATATTTTTTGAAAACCGCCACTCCCGAGCTTCGGGAATGGCGGTTTTTTAGTTTGTAAAAATTTTGTTTGCAGGTCTGTAAAAATGTAAAAAGCAATGGGAATTCTATAAGGCAATTCTGGTGATGAGATATTATCTTTACAAAACTAAAGGATAATATTATGAAAAATAGATATATAGCCCCGGTCTTAGTTGGAGCAGGAGTAGCTCTGGCACTGTATTCCTGTGGATCAACAATTCCACAAAAAGCGGCTGCCATCACTAATTTTGATAAATCGAAATATTTAGGAAAATGGTACGAAATTGCCAGACTGGATTTTAAATATGAAAAAGGACTGAACAATGTCACAGCCGAATATTCCCTAAACGATAACGGAACTATAAAAGTAGATAATAAAGGCTATGATGCTAAAAAAGACAAATGGAAAGAAAGTATTGGTAAAGCTAAATTTGTCAAAACAGACAATGTCGGAATGTTGAAAGTTTCGTTTTTTGGGCCTTTTTATGCAGGATATAATGTAATTGCTGTTGAAGATAACTACAAATATGCACTTGTAGCCGGAGAAAGCTTAAAATACATGTGGATACTTTCAAGAGAAACAACTATTCCGGAAAGTGTAAAAGCAGATTTTCTTATTAAAGCCAGAGAAATTGGATATGAAGTTTCAGATTTGGTTTGGGTAAAACACGATAAAGTAAATTAATAGGGATTTTAAGGTTGAAATTTTTATTAAGCAACAAACCCGGTATTTTTTGAATATCGGGTTTGTTTATTTTAAACTGAAAATAAATTATCTGGTAAAAACACTTTTATAATTATTCCAATATCTGTAAATCAAAAATAAGTTAGCCAGAAATAATACTACTGCAATTGGCAGACCTTCCGGAGCCAGGAAATAATTAATAAACAAAATGTTTACCGTAATAGGTAAGATCAAAATATTGGCCAATGTTACATAACGGCCCGTTACAAACGCAATTCCGCAAAGCAATTCGATAGATTTTGCTAACGGAAGTAAATAAGTTGAAGCCACTAAACCAACATTAAACGCCTTAAAATTTCCTGTTGTTTCTGGTTCAGGTGCCAGGTGAAAAAAATAACTGATAGAGGCAAAAAGTAACAAAAGCCCAATTAAAACGCGGACAATAATCGTAGCAATTTTCATAATACTTAGGATTTTAGATAGGTTAAAAAGTATAATTAATTTTTGGAAAAACGGTATAATCTAAATCCTCAATTAAAATGGTATTTTGTTTTTAAAGCTTTTCTATTGAGAATTTTACAATCTAATTAACCCTGTTTTGGGATTAATGCAAAGCTATATCAAATATAACGAATTTTTTCTTATGAAATTGCGACTTTATTAACACTTTTCTTATTTCTTTAGTTGTATTTGTTATAAAGGAAAAATCCACCTCTGCCCATTAAAATAAAAGACTAAAGATTTTATTGAAGGATTTTTTTTATCGTAATTTTGAAATCTAAAATTTATACTTTTTTGAGAGTTTCAATTCATAAACATATTTCAAATCCAGAGCACTTTAAACAACAACTTTTAAGCTGGTCGCAACAATTTCGCGAGGTCGTTTTTTTGGATAGCAATTCCTATCCGCAAGAATATTCCAGTTTTGATTGTGTTTTGGCTGTGGATGCTTTTACATCTTTAAAAACAGATTTTTACAATGCTTTTGACGATCTGAAACAATATCAGCAAACCACAAAAGACTGGCTTTTTGGTTATCTGGCATTTGATTTAAAAAACGATGTTGAGGAATTAACTTCGTCTAATTTTGATGGTTTAGATTTTCCTGATTTGTTTTTCTTTCAGCCTAAAAAAATATTTCTCTTAAAGGAAAATCAGCTTGAAATTCAGTATTTATTACTTTGTGATGATGAGGTTGAAAATGATTTTAATGAAATAGGCGAAAATCAAAAGCCAAAAGCCGAAAGTGAAGGATCTTTAAAGATTGAACAACGCATTTCCAGAGATTCCTATGTTGAAAAAGTAACAAAAATGCTGAATCATATTCATAAAGGCGATATGTATGAAGCTAATTTTTGTATGGAATTTTTTGCTGAAAATGCAGTCATTAATCCGTTAGAGAAATTCCAAAAGCTGAATGCAATTTCGCAGGCACCGTTTTCGGTTTTCTTTAAAAATCATAAACAATATTTGCTTTCGGCATCACCGGAACGATATCTGAAAAAAACAGGAGAGATTTTAATTTCGCAACCCATAAAAGGAACTTCAAAACGATCTGTAGATCCTGTAGAAGATGAGAAATCGAAACAATTTTTGGAATCAGATGCAAAGGAACGCGCCGAGAATATTATGATTACGGATCTGGTTCGGAATGATTTATCACATACCGCACAAAAAGGTTCTGTTGAAGTGGCTGAGCTTTGTAAAATCTATTCGTTTTTGCAGGTTCATCAAATGATTTCAACGGTAACTTCAAAATTAGATCCGCAATATTCGCCAATTGATGTTTTAAGAACCACTTTCCCAATGGGAAGTATGACAGGGGCTCCAAAGATTTCGGTTATGAAAATTATTGAAAATCTGGAAGAAACCAAACGGGGTTTATATAGTGGGTCGGTTGGATATTTTACTCCGGATGGTGATTTTGATTTTAATGTCGTCATCAGAAGTATTTTATACAATCAGGAAAATCAATATGTTTCATTTTCTGTGGGAAGTGCCATTACATCACAATCTGTTCCTGAAAAAGAATACGAAGAATGTCTGTTGAAGGCTAAGGCGATGCACGAAGTTTTGCAATAAAAAGGTTTGTTAAGACGTGATTTAAGCAGATTTAAATAGATTTTTATTAAAATTAATTTGCGTGAAATCTGCGTAAATCCTTTTTGAATCCAGGTGCAAAAGCATAATTCGTGACAAAAAAATGCACGCTTAACATTTCATTTAAAAATAGATCGAATTTAATTTTTTACTTTTATCAGATGCTTTCAAAATTTCAAAATCACATCGCTTCGAGATTTCCATTTTTGGAAGATAAAAAACTATTTCTGGCTGTTAGCGGAGGACTGGATAGTATGGTTTTATTGCATTTATTGCAGCAATTGCCTTATGAAATTGCTGTTTTACATTGTAATTTTCAGCTTCGTGGATTAGAAAGTTTTGGAGATCAGAATTTTATTCAGAACTATTGTGATCAGCATAATATTCCGGTTTTTATAACTCAATTTGATACAGAAGCTTTCGCTAAAGACTATAAATTGTCGACACAAGTTGCAGCACGTGAATTGCGGTACAGTTGGTTTTACGAACTTTTAGAAAAAGAAAACTTCGATTATATTTTAACGGCACATCATGCCGATGACAATCTGGAAACCTTTATAATCAACTTAACCAGAGGTACGGGATTAGAGGGGTTAACCGGAATTCCGGAACAAAACGATCGCATTATTCGTCCGGTTTTGCCTTTTTCCAGAGACGAAATCCTGAAATATGCTCAGGAGAATAAGATTGAGTGGAGAGAAGACAGTAGTAATGCGTCTCATAAATATCTTCGAAATAAGATCCGCCATGATTTGGTTCCGATGCTAAAAGAGATCAATCCCCATTTTTTGAATGCTTTCCAGAAAACACAATCGTATCTGCAGGAGTCTAAGGAAATGGTCGAAGATGCTTCGATTATGATTTATCAGCAAATAGCAAAAGAAGAGGTCGATAATATTCATTTTGATTTAAATCAGCTTAAAAAACTACCTAACTATAAATCGTATTTATATCAATGGCTTAACGAATTTGGATTTTTGGCCTGGAATGATATTTATGATTTAGTAGACGGACAATCCGGAAAGCAAGTGCTTTCGGCTGAATTCAGATTGTTAAAAAACAGAGATACCTTGATTTTAAGCCCCATTTCTGAAATGTCAGAAAAGGAAGAATTTGAGATTACAGCAAACGATACAGAAGTTAATTTTCCCTTAAATTTAAAGCTTTGTAACGTTAGTCACATAACATTAGATTCAAATAAGGCTATATTTGTGGACGCTGAAAAAATCCAGTTTCCTTTGGTTTTACGTAAATGGAATGAAGGGGATGTTTTTTATCCTTTTGGGATGCAGGGAAAGTCTAAAAAAGTAAGTAAACTTTTTAAAGATGAAAAATTATCCCTGATTGAAAAAGAAAAAATATGGATTTTGTGTTCAGATAACAAAATTGTCTGGGTTATTGGAATCAGACAGGATGAACGTTTTAAAATTGAAAATACCACAAATCGAATACTTAAAATAGAATTACAATCATGAACTTTAATCAATACCATCAAACAATAATGTCAAAAAGTGTCTGGAATAAAACCATTGTGCTTTTGCTGTTTTTCTTGTTTGCTTTTGCAAAAGGAAATGCTCAAATTCTGGAGCCGGTAAAATGGACTTCAAAAATCGAAAAAAAATCAGGAAACAATGCTGTTTTAATTTTTGATGGAACAATTGAAAAAGACTGGCATATGTATTCGCAGTTTACACCAGAAGGCGGACCACTGGCACTGGAAATTGCATTTAAAAATCAAAAAGGAAATTATACGTTAGTTGGAAAAGCTAAAGAAGGAAAAACCAGAACCGCTTTTAATGATGTTTTTGGTGTAAATGAAACTTTTTTTGAAGGGAAAGCCCATATCGAACAGGAAATTACCATTATCAATCCAAACTTAAAAACAGTTGATGTTGATTTTGATTTTCAGGTGTGTAAAGAAGTGTGCATTAATTCTAGTAAAAAATTCTCGATTGCAATTCCGTCAACGTTTAAAATGGATGCTGTTGCAAGTGTAACAGAGGCAAAGAAAGACGAAACTAAAGTAGAAGGTTTGGCTGTTGATACGGTAAAACCAGTAATTGAACCTGCTACATCTGAGATTACAAAATCTGCTGTTGCTGATGCTTCTGACAAACAAGATGTTCCTGCGCCTGCGCCGGCAAGAAGTTTATGGTCAATCTTTTTTATTGCTTTTATATCAGGATTCGCAGCTTTGTTGACGCCTTGTGTTTTTCCGATGATCCCAATGACGGTAAGTTTCTTTACTAAACAAAGTAAAAGCAGGGCAAAAGGAATTAGAAATGCTATTTTCTACGGACTTTCGATTATTGCTATTTATGTTATTTTAGGATTAATTGTAACTAAAATTTTTGGTGCAGATGCATTAAATGCATTGTCTACAGATGTTTGGTTTAACTTAATCTTCTTCATTATATTAATCATTTTTGCTACTTCATTTTTGGGAGCTTTCGAAATTATGCTACCCAATTCCTGGGGAAATAAAGTAGATCAGCAGGCAGACAGAGGCGGAATAATAGGAATATTGTTCATGGCTTTGGCTTTGGCAATTGTATCCTTCTCCTGTACCGGACCAATTGTTGGGACCTTATTGGTTGAAGCTGCTTCAAACGGAGGAATTGCTCCAATTGTTGGAATGTTAGGGTTTTCTTTAGCTTTGGCTTTGCCATTTATGTTATTTGCGATGTTCCCGGGCTGGCTGAATTCATTACCAAAGTCTGGCGGATGGCTCAATACGGTAAAAGTTGTATTAGGGTTTTTAGAATTGGCTTTAGCATTCAAATTTTTATCAAATGCCGATTTGGTTTTACAATTACACTTATTAGAAAGAGAAGTTTTTATTGCGATCTGGATTGCTATTTTTGCAGCTCTGACTTTATATTTATTCGGAAAAATTACATTACCGCACGATAGTCCGTTACAGCATATTTCAGTAGGAAGATTGTATTTAGGATTACTTACACTGGTGTTTACCGTATATTTAATTCCGGGACTTTGGGGAGCACCTTTGAAATTAATCAGTGCTTTTCCGCCTCCGCCGCAATACAGTGAAAGTCCGTTTGGAGTAGGAGGTTCGGCAAATTCAGGAGTAAGTACTGAATCGATAAAAGGATTGCCGGACGGTGCAGAATTAGGGCCACACGGTATTATGGTTTTTCATGATTATGAAGATGGATTAGCGTATGCAAAATCAATCAACAAACCAATTATGCTTGATTTTACAGGGTATGCCTGCGTAAATTGCAGAAAAATGGAAAACAATGTCTGGTCAGAACCAACTATTTTACCTATTTTGAAAAATGATGTTGTTTTGATTTCCCTTTATGTGGATGATAAACGCGAATTGCCTGCAGAAGAACAATTTGTAACTAAATCCGGAGATAAAATCATTACTGTTGGCGATAAATGGACAGATTTTATGATCTCAAAATATAAAACCAATACACAGCCTTTATACGTGATAACAGATTTAGAAGGCAAGAACTTAAACAGTTCGAAACCGACTATCAGTTATGTAAGTGCAGATGAATATTTGCATTGGCTGAAAGAAGGAATTGGGAACTTTAAATAAATTTTTTTTTTGAGAGAAAAGATTATAGAGAATAGAGTGGAGAGGAAAGAGTGAAGAATATAGAATATAGAATATAGTTGGGAGTAGCGATCTAAAATCTAAAAGTTATTACGGGTTGAAATTAATTCAAATAAAAATCCCTCTAAGGTGAAGCTTAGAGGGATTTTTTATTGGGGTAAAAAGGGGGAAGTTATTTCTTATAAGAATTCTCCGTGTTGAGAAATATCTAAACCTAATTCTTCTTTTTCTTCAGTAACTCTTAAAGGGGTAATTTTATTTACAACAAAGAATAAAATATAAGAACCTACAAAAGCAAAGATTGAAACGATGACTAAAGCAATTAATTGATTGATGAATAACGTTGGGGTTCCAAAAATTAAACCTTGATTATCTCCAACAGCAGGGTTTATAGCTTTAGAAGCAAAAACACCCGTTAAAAGCATTCCTACCATACCACCAACACCGTGACAAGCGAAAACATCCAGGGCATCATCAATTTTTCCTTTAGGAAATTTGCTTACTACAAGATTACTAACAATTGCAGCAAAAGCACCAATAAAAATCGCATGAGGAATACTTACGAAACCGGCAGCAGGAGTAATAGCAACAAGACCTACTACAGCTCCGATACAAGCTCCTAGTGCAGATAATTTGTGACCAATTATTTTGTCTAGGAAAACCCACGCCATAGCGGCAGCGGCGGCAGCAACTGTTGTAGTTCCTAAAGCCTGAACAGCTAATCCGTTAGATCCTAGTGCAGAACCTGCATTGAAACCAAACCATCCAAACCATAATAAACCTGTACCTAATAATACATAAGTAATTCTGGCAGGGTTTACTTTTTGAACTTTTCTTTTTCCTAAGAAGATCGCTCCGGCCAATGCAGCCCAACCAGCACTCATGTGTACTACTGTTCCTCCGGCGAAGTCTAATACTCCCATTTTAAAGAAAACCCCATCAGGATGCCACGTCATGTGTGCTAGAGGAGCATATATAATTAAGATAAATAAAACCATGAACAACAAATAAGCCCAGAAACGAACACGTTCTGCAAATGCACCCGTGATTAATGCAGGTGTAATGATGGCAAATTTTGCCTGAAATAATGCGAATAACATAAAGGGAATAGTTGGGGCAAGGCTCCAGGCAGTATTAGTACCAACTCCCTGAAAGAATAAATTAGAAGTAGGGTTTCCAATGATTCCTCCAATAGTAGGTCCAAAAGCAAGTCCAAAAGCAACAACAACCCATAAGATAGTAACAATTACCATAGCCATAAAACTTTGCAGCATGGTGCTGATAACGTTTTTCTTACCTACCATTCCTCCGTAGAAAAATCCTAGTCCTGGTGTCATAAGCAATACAAATGCAGTTGCTACAATCATCCAGGCAGTGTCTCCTGTATCAAACTTAACAGCTTCGGCCGGAATTGGATTGTCTGACAGGATAAAGTTTGATATAAAGGTTAGTACCAAAATAGTGATAAGAATCACACTTAAAATAATTTTTCGCATAGTTATTTAGTTTTAAATTTTTTATAAAAGTATAAAATCAATCGACACCCCTATAAAAAATAGAGTCTAATGCTTAATTTTTGTTAATTTTTAAATTTAACCCCCTAAAATTTGTTTGTATTTGTTAAAAAGAACTTAAAATTTACAATTTACTAATCCCAAAAGTGATTTTTTGCCTGTTTAGGGATTTTGTTAACGAAAAAATGAAAGAATAATTCTGATTTTAAGAGTAATTGTAGACAAATAAGTAACAATTTAATCAAAACGTTTCGGATTGTAAATAAAAAAGGCATCAGATGATTATTTCAAATGATGCCTTTTTTATAAAAAGAATTTAACTACTTCTGATTGTACTTTGCTTTGAATTTGTCATTCAGTTTGGTCTGGAAAGTTTCTAAATTAATTTTTCTGCCCTGAATAAAAGCAGTGGTTAATTTATTTGTTCTCATATCCAGCGCATCGCCTTCAGAGATAAAAAGTGTTGCATCTTTACCTGTTTCCAGTGTTCCGCATAAAGCGTCAATACCTAATAATTTTGCTGTATTTGAAGTGATAAGCTGGAGTGCTTTTTCTTTATCTAAACCAAAAGCAGCGCAGGTTCCTGCTAAAAACGGAAGGTTTCTTACGCTCATACGTTCGTGATCTCCACTGTTTTCAAGACCAACCAGAATACCTTTATCGGTCAGTATTTTTGCCATTTTATAGGGAAGGTTTACATCTTCATCAGCACTTGTTGGCATATCGTGAACACGTCTTAATAAAACACCAACATTGTACTTTTGCAACATATCAGCACATTTGTAAGCTTCAAAACCACCCACAATAACAATTTTGTTTATTTGATTGTTAACCGCTAACTGAATGGCATCTATAATTTGCTTTTCTTCGTCTGCGTGGATATATAGTGTTTGAGTTCCGTCAAAAAGTCCTTTTGTAGCTTCCAGCACAATGTTTCTTTCCTTCTCTGCATCTTTATTGTAGGCTTTTGCGTTTGCGAGAAAAGCATTAATTTCTTCTACTTCTTTAGGATAGTCCTTGTTTGCTTCGATTGTTCCAGGTTCAAACCAGGATCCTGATTTTTTAAAATTGGATGGAAAATTAAGCTGAATTCCGTCATTTTCTTTTAAGATCGCATCTTTCCAGCTCCAGGCATCTAATTGTACGACTGAGGATGTTCCTGAAATTCTGCCTCCTCTTGGCGTGATTTGAGCCATTAAAACCCCATTTGGGCGAACGGTTTCTACCACTTTAGATTCAGAATTATAAGCAATAATACTTCTTACATTGGGATTAAAATTTCCAATTTCTTTTTCATCGTCTGATGATTTTACAGCATCAATTTCTACTAAACCTAAAGTAGTGTTTGGTGCAATAAATCCGGGATAAACATGTTTACCGCTGGCATCAATTGTGGTGTCAAAAGCATTTGCTGCAAGTCTGATGGTTGTGGCATCTGCAACCAGCGTAATTTTTCCGTCCTTAAAACCAATCGCGCTATTTTGAATAACGGTTCCGTTACCCAAATGTGCGGTCGCATTTAAAATTAAAACCGATTTGGTTTGCTTTGGTGCCGGTATTTGCTGCGCTTTTATTTGTACCGAAGCACAAAGGGCAAGCAACATTATATATATGTTTTTATGTATCATATTATCTGTTTTTAATCTTTGAATTATCTAACGCCTTAATTATTCCTCTAAAGTATCACAGTGATATTCTGTTTTTTCTTTTCTCGTAGGCTGTTGTGTGTTTGCTCCTTTGTTTTTTTCCTGTAGCATTTGTCCAATCAGTAAACTTCTTTCTTTACTAATGGCATTTTGTTTTTCAGCATCTTTTTCGATGTCAAAATACACCACACCGTCAATAATGGTTTTTTCGGCTTTGGCATAAATAGACAAAGGATTTTCGCTCCAAAGCACTACATCAGCATCTTTACCTACTTTAAGAGAACCTACTTTATCATCAATATGTAATAACTTAGCAGGGTTAAGGGTTACAAATTTCCAGGCATCTTCTTCAGAAATGTTTCCATACTTCACGGCTTTTGCGGCTTCCTGATTTAATCTTCTGGACATTTCGGCATCATCAGAATTGTAAGCAACTACCAATCCAGCATTATGCATAATTGGTCCGTTAAAAGGAATTGCATCATTTACTTCAAATTTATAAGCCCACCAGTCAGAGAAAGTAGAAGCACCAACTCCGTGTTCTTTCATTTTATCGGCTACTTTATAACCTTCAAGGATATGTGTAAAAGTATTGACTCTGAAATTGAATTTCTCGGCAACATTCATCAACATTAAAATCTCAGATTCTACATAAGAGTGGCAGGTAATAAAGCGTTCTTTGTTGATGATTTCTGCCAAAGTCTGCAATTCTAAATCTACTCTTGGTGCTTTTCCTTTTTTAGAATTGCTGTTGAATTTTTTCCAGCTTTCGTCATATTCTTTGGCACGTTGAAAATAATCAGTAAAAACCTGTTCAACGCCCATTCTGGTTTGCGGAAAACGAGTTGGATTATCAATTCCCCAATTGGCTTGTTTTACGTTTTCTCCCAAAGCAAATTTGATGAATTTAGGCTGGTTTTTGTATAACATTTCATCCGGGGCAGAACCCCATTTCCATTTTACGATTGCTGAACGACCACCAATTGGATTTGCAGATCCGTGTAATAATTGAGAAATCGTTACACCACCGGCAAGATCTCTGTAGATATTAATGTCTTCAGAGTTTACAACATCCTGAATTGTCACTTCGGCAGTCGAGTTGTGGCCACTTTCGTTTACACCTCTGGAAATGGCAATATGGGAGTGCTCATCTATAATTCCGCTTGTGATATGTTTTCCTTTTGCATCAATAACAGTGGCAGCTGCATCTGAAAGATTTTTGCCAACAGCAGCGATTTTTCCGTTTTTAATTAAAACATCCGCTTCTGTTAAGATCCCTTCGGTTTCGTTTGTCCAAACCGTAGCATTTTTAAACAATAAAGTCTGGGCTGTTCCTTTTTTTGTATCACCAAAAGCAACGTTAGGGAAAGTGGTTGGAATAATACTATTTGGTTTTTCTGCTTTAACTGTATCTTTTACAGCCACAAAAGCACTTGTCTTTAATGCAGTCCAGGTAAGCTCATCTCCGTTTGACAAAACAGCCTTGCCCGATAAATTTTCGGGTTTTTCTATAAATCCGGTTAAACGGGTAAAATTAGATTTAATAGTATCTGCAGGTTTAATTACAAGTGAAATCCAGTTTTTGGAAACCGAAAAAGTTGTTTTTAATTTTTTAGCATCAGCAGCTGTTATTTCAGATTTTGGAGCATCAGCCGTTCCGTCTATTTTCCATTTATAGGTATCTTTTCCAACTGTTAAGTCGTAGTTGCCGCGAATATCTTTTGCATTCACATCATTTACTACATATTTCGTTCCCTGAACCCAGTTTTCATACAAAACTGTTTTCTCGTCAAAGACTTCACCAGAAGTGATGATGAAGTTCGCATAACTGCCTGTTTTTAAACTTCCAACTTCATTGCTTTTTCCCAGAATCGCAGCCGGAATAGTAGTTAAAGCTTCTAAAGCTTTTGTTTTATCAAAGCCGTATTTAATAGCTTTCAATAAATTAGGTTTAAAATCCTCGGTTTTTTTTAATTTATCAGTCGTCAGGGCAAAAACAATTCCGTTGTCTGAAAGCACTTTTAAGTTGGTTGGTGCCTGATTCCAGAAACGCATATCGGCCAATTCAATTTTATTGGACAAATACGGGTTTGAAACATCATAAGCTTCCGGGAAACTTATTGGAATAATATATTTTGCATTGGTATTCTTGATTTCTTCGATTCGCTCAAACTCGTTTCCGCTACCTTTTAAGACATAAGTCAAACCAAATTCTTTAGCAATTTTGGCGGCTCTTAAACTGTTTAATTTGTCTTCGGAAGCAAAAATCTGCACTAATTTTTCATTGTTTGCCAAGGCTTCTAATGATAAGTCTTTAGTTTCAGAATTTCCTTTTTTGTACCAGTCTAAATCCAGATACATCTGACGCAACAAAGCCATCATACCCATCAAGGAGCTTGGATAAGCCTGATTCGTCAAAGCACTTCTTGAAAAAGCAAAGTGATTGGTTACTTTATTGGCAATAATTTGTTTGCTGTTTTCGGTATTATTTAAGGCAACAAGGATTCCGGTTCCCTGAGCAATTCCGTCGGGAATATGAGTGCCTACAACTCCAAAACCTGCTTTTAGTAATTCTTCGGCTTTTGGCTGGTCGTATTTAAAAGTTTCATATGTATTTATTTCAGGGCGCACGCTTTCGTTCCAGTAATAGCCCACTCTTTTTGTGTCGTAAAGAGGGTTGCGATCACGTCCGCGGGTGATATTGGCTTTAGGTTTTTCAACTCCAAAACTTGTATAAATATCAATAAACGAAGGATAAATTGTTTTTCCTGCAAGGTCGATTGCAATGCTGTTTTTAGGAATTCCAATGTTGTTTCCAACAGCAACAACCTTTCCGTCCTGGATAAGTAAAGTTCCTTTTTCAATTTTTTGTGTTGGGGTCACATAAATGGTGGCATTGGTAAAAACAGTGTAATTCTTGCTTTTGTTTTGTACACTTTCATTAGTGGGGAAGTAGTCCTGAGCATACGTTTTTGTTAAAAAAACACTCAAAAAGAATAGTAGTAGGGCTTTTTTCATAGTTAATTTGCAATTTTGTTGCTAAAAATATGAAATATATGTTATGTACGTTTTATTTTTTGAAATGTTTTTTCGTTATTTATATAATTTTTTAATTAAACCGTTGACGGGGGAGTGCTTACACAATAGTATGGAAAATAATAATAAAATAAAATGGGGTATTATTGGTCTGGGAAATATTGCCAATCAATTTGCCGACGATTTATTGCTTTTAGAAGAGGCTGAAATAGTTGCTGTTGCTTCCCGAAATAAAGATAAAGCGGCTGAATTTGCAAAAAAGTACAATTGTCATAAAGGGTATGATTCTTATGAAGCTTTATTTGCTGATGCTAGTGTTGATATTGTATATATTGCCACACCTCACGATTCACATGCTGAATTATCAATTAAAGCCATGCAAAGTGGCAAACATGTTTTATGCGAAAAACCAATGTCATTATCTTATCCGGATGCGATTCGTATGATTGAAACTTCAATAAAACACAATACCTTCTTTATGGAAGCATTCTGGACACGTTTTCTGCCGTCAGTTAAAGAGGTTTTAGAAAAAGTAAATAAGGGAATAATTGGCGAATTGAGATATGTAAAAGCTGATTTTGCTTTTTATGCAGATGAAAAACAGGGAGGAAGGCTATTTAATAAAAATCAAGGAGGAGGCGCGCTATTTGATATTGGGGTATATCCGCTATTTCTCTCGTATATAATGCTTGGTATTCCGAAAGAAATAATCGCAAAATCAATCTATAATGCAAACGGAATCGATTTGCAGACTGCTATGGTATTGCAATACGAATCGGCACAAGCGATTTTGCATGCTTCTATAGTTTCTGAATCTGATATGAAAGCGACCCTAAGCGGAACTGAAGGGACAATTGTTCTGAATGCACCGTGGTTTGTTGCCGATGGATATTCTTTGTTTAAAGACAATCATGAAACAGTTTTTAGTTTATCAAATCTTGGAAAAGGTTATACGTACGAAGCAATGGAATGCCATAAATGCATTAGAAATAATCGAATCGAAAGCCAGCTTTGGTCACATCAGAATAGTTTGGATTTGAGCAGAATAGTGGAGGAAATAAAAAACCAAATTGGATTAAGTTTTTCTTAATCCGATTTGGTTTTTTATTTGTCAATTTATCAAAACTAACTTTCCCAGGTTATTTGGTCTAATTTGATATTTTCATCAGTGTTAACCACAATTAAATAGTTTGTTATTTTCTTGTCAATTGTATAATCAAATACGGCAAAATTATCTGAATCATCAGGATAAAATCCAATACTTGCTAATTTTAATTTTTTAAGCAGCTGTTTTTCAGGATTACTATTTTGATCTTCAAAATCAATAAACTCAGCTAAAATTTTGTTGTCTAATTCTTCAAGATGGAATTCTAAATATTCCTTAACCGTACTATTCTCTTCATCATGGTAATCATTTTCGATATAGGTTTTATTTTGAATATCAAAATCAGTAAGATTTTCTAATACATTTTTTATAGTTTGAGCTTTAGCAATGCTAATACTATTATTTTCGAAATGAAGGTCAACCTCTACATTGTTGATCCTTATTTTTGTTTCATAATCTTCTTGTAAATTGTTAAGATCGATTTCTCCGAAATATGGAAATGTAAAATTAGTCATAGTGTTGTGTATTTAAGGATTAAGTAAAATTCGTATTTAGTAAAATAATAAAGTAATAAAAAGTTTACAAAAAATAATAGTTTTTTCTATATAATTAAATACTTTTACTTTTCAATAAGGATTAATTATGTTAGTAAAAGTTTACGGAAGTGCCGTTTTTGGAGTTGAAGCAACGACTATTACAGTCGAGGTACACATGGATAAAGGGATTGGTTATCATTTGGTAGGATTGCCGGACAATGCCATAAAAGAAAGCAGTTACCGAATTGCCGCTGCCTTAAAAAACAACGGCTTAAGTTTGCCGGGAAAAAAAATTACGATTAATATGGCACCGGCAGATCTTAGAAAAGAGGGTTCTGCTTATGACCTGACTTTAGCAATGGGAATTTTAATAGCTTCAGATCAGATAAAAGCACCTAATATAGAAGAGTATATTATTATGGGAGAACTTTCTCTCGACGGAAGTTTACAGCCCATTCGTGGGGCATTGCCTATTGCTGTCAAAGCAAAGGAAGAAGGATACAAAGGTTTTTTTCTCCCGATTCAAAATGTAAAGGAAGCTGCAATTGTAGCAGGATTAGACGTATATGGTGTTGAAAACCTTCAGGAGGTCCTTAACTTTTTTAGCGGAAGAGGAACACTGGAGCCTACTGTAATTGATACCAGAGAAGAGTTCTATAAAACACTCGATTTTCCTGAGTTTGATTTCTCAGATGTTCGCGGACAGGAAAGCATAAAGCGCTGTATGGAAATCGCAGCTGCCGGAGGTCATAATATCATTTTAATTGGTCCGCCCGGGGCAGGAAAAACTATGCTGGCCAAACGTGTGCCCAGCATTTTACCGCCTATGACTTTGCGTGAAGCATTAGAAACGACTAAAATTCATAGTGTAGCGGGAAAATTAAAAGAAGTAGGCTTAATGAACCAGCGGCCCTTTAGAAGTCCGCATCATACTATTTCGAATGTGGCGCTTGTTGGCGGAGGCAGTTATCCGCAACCGGGCGAAATTTCAATGGCACATAATGGTGTTTTGTTTTTGGACGAGTTGCCGGAATTCAAACGGGATGTTCTCGAAGTAATGCGGCAGCCGCTGGAAGATCGTGAAGTGACTATTTCGCGGGCTAAATTTACAGTAACCTATCCGTCATCGTTTATGCTGGTGGCAAGTATGAACCCAAGTCCGAGTGGTTTTTTTAACGATCCCAGTATGCCAAATACTTCTTCGCCACACGAAATGCAACGTTATTTAAGCAAAATCTCCGGGCCTTTGTTAGATCGTATTGATATTCATATCGAAGTGACGCCGGTTCCGTTCGAGAAATTAGCCGATGACCGAAAAGCCGAAAGCAGTGTAGAAATTCGTAAACGAGTAACTGCTGCGCGCGAAATTCAGACCAAACGATTTGAAGAAATCGAAAACATACATTACAATGCTCAAATGAGCAGTAAATTAATTCGGGAGTATTGTGTGCTCGACGAACAATCAAAAGAATTATTAAAAACGGCTATGGAACGACTGAATCTCTCTGCACGTGCCTATGATAGAATCCTGAAAGTAGCACGAACCATCGCCGACTTAGACAATGCGCCAAATGTAGTATCGCAATACATCGCCGAAGCCATTCAGTACAGAAGTCTTGATCGTGATGGATGGCTGGGATGATATTCTGGATTTTAAATCTTGTCATTCTCCGGAATGACAAGATTGCTATCAGCATTTTGCGCTTTGAGGCTGGCTATCATTCGAATTTTAAACTTGCATTTTTTGACATTAAATACGAAGTAAGTTTTTTAATTTTACCATTTTCCATTTCAAAGACATCACAAAATACGGCATCTAAAATGTTTCCGTTTTTCATGTTTCCCTGTACGGCGCCTTCTGCAATCACGATATTATTTTCTTCAACCAGTTTTATAATCTGTATTGTTGGACTTCCGACAAAATTGTCATTTTCAATTTCCTTATCAAAAGCTTCTTTGCCCACATGCTGATAAATTCCGGGCATTTCCCAAACAATATCATCCGTCAGACAATTCAAAATTCTTTTATGATCGCTTACTTTAAAAGCTTCCATATATTCGTTTACTGTTTGTTTATTAGGTGTCATCTTCAAAGAAAATATTAATATTAAACTTAACTTGACTGATTTAAAATGGTCTTATAAAATTAATGATTTTTAGAAATATTCCAAAAACTCATTTTTCTTCGGGTTACAAATCCAAGTTTTTCATAAAGTGAAATTGCGCCAATATTATTTTCGACCACATGTAAATAAGGAATTTTATTCTCATCAAAAATAGTATTTACAACATGTGTAATCAATTGTTTTGCATACCCTTTTCCGGTGTGGTCTGGATGGGTAATGATAGCGCTTACTTCTGTAAAAGCATTCATTTTCATTCGCTCGCCTGTAATCGCAACTAATTGGTTCTCTTTGAAAATCCCGAAATAATTGCCAAGCGATGAAGTTTTGTTTTTGAAATATCCGGGCTGGACTAAATTGACTAATTGTACCAATTCGTCATTGTGCTTTTCAGTAAGTTTTACGATTTCAGATGTTATTGGCTGTACGATTTTATTGTCAATAATCATTTGAAGACAAACTAATTCCTTTGCTATTTTTAAAGAATCAGATAATTCGGGTTTTTCGCCCACAATAAAGAAATTTTCGGTTAATGAGCCATATTGATTTGTGGCTTTTACAGTGCTTTCAGGATGTATAAAACCTCCAAACGGACCATAATCAGGATGGTAAAACTGAGTTCCGTTATAATCAACAGCAAATGCTGCATGAGTTTCTGACAAAGAATTCCAAACCGGATTGTCTAATTTATGTTCTTCTGTAATTTTCATTTCTGTTTAATTTGGTATTCATTTTCAATTCTTTTTTTATTCCCTGATCTGTGGATAAAAGAATTTAAAAGAGTTCGAAGCCGCCGGATGCAAAATGGTCGCATGATTTTCCTGAGGCAAATAATCGAAATATACTTTTATGTTTTTGCTTTTTGTCGCTTTAATTTTTTCAGCAAGTAAGTTGGCATCGACTTCCATCACTCTTGGAATTTCTGTTGGTGTAAGTCCTTCTTTACCAACAGCAATATAAATCTCTGTTTGGGGACTAAAGTTCTCCTGGAAAATAGGACTGTCGAGATTTAATATAGAACCATTGTTCCACCAAATGCTTGGGCTTACGATGACATATTTATTAAAAAGAGCTGGTTTTTTCAATAAGATTTCTGTTTCTAACAATCCTCCTAATGATTGTCCCATAATGGTTTTAGAAGGAGTTGTTTTGTATTTTTTGTCTATAAAAGGTTGTAATTCTTTTTCGATAAAAGCAATAAATTTATCTGAATGTCCTGAAGTTGCAAAACGTTTTTGATCTTTTTCGATACTTGTCGGGAATGTAAAATCACGTCTTCTGTCAACCGTTGCAATGCCCACAACAATTGATTTTGGAATCTGATTGATCCATTCAAAGCTATTAAATTGTACCAGTCCGGCGATGTGTATAAAATCTTCATCGGCAGAACCATCCAATACATAAATTACCGGATATCGTGTTGCATCTTCTGGTTTATAACCTTCAGGAAGATAAATGTTCAGTATTCTTTTTTCGCCCAGTTCTTTCGATTGAATTTCTTCGATCACGCCCAATACAAAAGGTTTTGTTGTTTCTGTAGATTTTGATTTACTGGTTTGGCTAAAAAGAAATGCTGAGGTAAAAAGGAATGCGATAACGGTAATAATTTTATTCATTTTGTGGGATTTATTTGCTGTTGCTGTTTTGTATTATTTTTGCTTGCAGAAGTTCTTCTAAATCACTGATGCTTTTTTTACTTTCAGTTTTAAAACCAAAAACAACCATGGCGACTCCTGCGAAGAGCATTATGAAAGGAATAAATATAAAAGGGCCTCCTCCATTAAAGCCGTTATTAAATACTAAAACATATAATGTTCCTAAACTAACCAAGAAAACTATTCCTAACCAGATACACATGAATACTTTAACAAAATCAGGCAGAAGCATGTTAACATTGATTCTGGAACCGCTTATATCTTCTTTAATCTCGCCTTTTATTAGTGGTAGAAATGAGTTTTTGTAGTTTATAGCGCGTTTGATTTCGAATTTATCAGGGTAAACTTTACCAATATACGGTTTAGAATATGAAAAGCGGTTCCTGCCAAAACCGAAAGATTTTTCGGCTTCAATTTCATTTTGCAGATGCACTGCCAGTTCTTCTTTTGTTAAGGCAGAATGATAGACTAAATTTTCAAATGGGAGTAATTTCTTGATCATTTAAAGGATTGTAAAATGCTTATTTTTGGAAATAGACGAACTTGCTTTATTAGACGAAAATACAAATTATACTTGTGAATTCAGTCAGAATAGTACTTTTATAAAACTGAAAATCCCACTTCGTGCCAAGTGGGATTGTTTAAAAGCCAGGAGAAATTTGTTAGGTTCTCGAAGCAAAAACCTTGTCTAAGCCTTCCAGCGCAATAGTAAATCCTTCTTTGAAGCCCATTTCGATCATTTTTTCTAAATCGGACAGGTTTTCATGCTTAATAGCGATGTCAACAATGGTAAGATCTCCATGTTCTGAGAAACTCACATTCCAGTCAGATCTTGGGAAACCGGTATTTAAATTTCCTTCGTTATCAGAGAAGGCATCCAGGTATTTAAAGTTAGACTTAGGGGTTATCGAAGTAAAATCGGCTAAAGCCCAATGTTCTTCGCCTTGCGGTCCAACCATAGCATAAAGTCTTTGACCGCCTTCTTTAAAGTCCATACTTTTTGTTTTCGATTTCCATGGGGCAGGAGCCCACCATTGATCCAGTATTTCAGCTTCAGTCCACGCTGACCAAACATGGTCAAGGGATGCATTAAACTCACGTTTTACCTTTACTGTGCTCGTTTCTTTGTCTACAGTAAAATTCATTAAAAGATTAGATTTCATTTTCTTTAGATTTTAAATTCATTAATACTTGATCCAGCTGACTAAAACGGTTTTCCCAAATTTCTTTAAACTGGGCTAACCATTGGTCTATTTCTTTCATCTTGTCGATTTTGAGCTGATAATAAATTTCTCTTCCCACTTTTTTCTCTTCCAGTAATTCGCATTCGTTGAGAATTTTAATGTGTTTTGAAACAGCTTGTCGTGTTGTATTAAATTGCTCCGCAATAGTATTTGGTGTCAGGGCATTAGTAGCTACCAATACTAAGATTGCTCTGCGGGTAGGGTCGGCAATGGCTTGAAAAATATCTCGTGTCATCCTGAATAATTTAAATACGCAACTAATTAGTTGCAAATATACGCAACTTTTTGGTTGCGCAAAATAATTTTTGTTTTTTTTTAGATGAATACAGCCAATAGGAGTGTAGAAATAGTGTTGTAGGGCTCTACAAGATATGAAGGATAGAATTATATTTTTTAATTCTTTAGGTTGTTATATTGCTGAATACGATGCTATTCGGCCGTTAATTTAATCTTATTCATTTTTTCGCAGTGATCTATATTTTTCTGTGTGCCACTTATTCTGTTAGCATCAGCATTAAAATCGATGGCTATGTAGTGTGTGCAGTTTTGTATGGCTTTAGCGTCTCTTTGTTCGTCGTTTTCAAAACCACCAATTAGTTTCCAGCTGCTAACTTTTGTTTTAAATTTATCGGATAAATATCGGGGCCTTTCTCCAATATGATAAACAGAAACATTAGGGGAGGTACATTTTAGTACTTCCATTGCTAATACATCTACACCTTTGAAATCGCAGAGTAAAAAGCTGGTGTTTTCAAGTGCTGCGTATTTAGTAATTACACTTTCGTAATATTTCTTAAAATTATTAAAACTGATATTTCCGTTTCCAAATATATAAATGTTCATAACGGTAGTGTTTAGTCTATTTGCATTCCGCTTTCGGTATCAAATTGTTTTCGTTCAGTTTCAGACATTCTGTTTCGTAATACTTTTATAGTGTAGCCTCCAAATAGTTTTCCGTTTTCAATGTACATCCAATCGCTAATATTTTTATTGTCGATATTTACGGTGTCTCCCATTTTGTAATCTGTGATATATTCAGGTTCATTATCTAAAATTCCGGAATATTGACCATCTTTAAATTCTACATTGCTTAGCCAGATATGCTCAATATCAGTTTCATTTTGAAATTTAACTTTCAGTGATTTAACTTCAATTTTCGGATCCAATAAAGCAGTATTAAAATCCGCCAGAGTCTGGTTGGCTTTTTCTATTGCCTCGTTCATTTCTTTGTCACTGCCTTTAACATTGTAAATGTCAGGCTGGTTTTCTCTTTCTACTTTATCTGAATTTTTACAGCTTATAAGGCAGAATGCAAGGAATGCAATTATAATTTTGGTTTTCATCCTGATGTTGGTATTGCTGGTTTTTATCCTCTAAATTTATTCCTGACAATAATGTCCTTAATGCGGGCTTTTAGATCTTCGCCGGTATCGTAGACCATTTGTTCGTTGTTCGGGAAAGGTACGGAGCGCTTGTTAAAATACGCTGCATAACTATCTTCACAGGCATTTCTATCGCCTTTGTAAGTCGAGTAAATATTCTCAAAAATAAACTCGCTTGTTACTGGAAACGATTGTAACAGCTGGTTAGTTCTTACATCTACATAATCTACTTTTGCTGTTACCTGACAGGATTTAAATTGCCTGAATTCGTAAATATTGGCACGAAGTATTCTATAATTGTCTACTTTTATTTCTTTGCCCAGGCTGTCTTTCACGGGTCTTCCGCGGCTGTCCAGAAGGGTTTTAAGGCCGTCTTTCACCTGTCTTTCCTTAATAAATTCTTTCTCTTTAATTTGTTCCGGCGAAATATTAATTTGTCTGAAATTAATAATCAGACTATAATCGTACGTGACATTTTTTTGTCTCAAACTGTGATAAACCGTCCATTTGTCGTTTAAGCCATAGGTTTTAAAATCCAGTAAATCATCCTGAAGCATTTTTGGGATCACCATATTGGTTTCGTTTGTGGCATAAACATCTACAAAATCAGTTCCTTTAAACTGGGCGTCATCCATTAGTTTTTTCGTGTTCTTATATCCCGGATTGATACTTTCTAAATAGAAAAAATCATCATAGGCTTTTCTGAAATCCATCTTATTATTAGATTTCAAAAGTGCCGAAGCATTTTCATATAAATATTTCGAAAGTGCAATTTTGCTGCTTACAATCCGATCAGCATAATTGTCAAACTGAAAAGTAGCATTTTTGCCCTGCTTTAATAAAGGCAACGGCAATAAAGGCCTTATTTTTTCCTGACGGTTATTGAGTTGCAAATACGTATTATAAACACGTTCTGCATTGTTCGGATTTGCTTCTTTTATCATCAGGTCCAGATTGCGTAAATCCCTGTCTTTCGCTTTTGCAAAAGCCTCTTCGAGCAAATACACATAATCTTGTTTTCCTTTTGAATCTTTTTTGGTTCTCAATCCTTCGACCGCACGGTCGATGGCTCCATCATAATTCCCGTCGCTTAATAGGGATTGCGTCGTTTTTACACCACATGAAGAAAGTGCTAAAAATAATATTGAAAACAGTAAGGTAATTTTTTTCATTCTGAACATGCATTGATTTTGAAGCTGTAAATATATTGGTTTTGAATGAATTCAGATCAGAAATATCTGAAATTTAAGGAGCAGTAATTTCAGCTTCTATAAGGGCGGCTTGTCCCGCTATACGCTAAATATTTTTCTTGCTAAAGAAGCAAAAAAAATGATATCGCTTCTATCGGGGCCAGACAGGACGATTTGATTCATTAGAAATCTGGTAAGAGAACGAACTGAAAAACAAATCTTAACCTTTCTTTATAATTACGGTTTGCGCAATTGTATTTTAAATTTTTCAATTTGTCTTCTATGTCGTAAAACATGTACAATGGCATGTTCCGTTATTTGTTCAATATCATAGAGTTGCCCCCATGAAGTCATGATTTTTTTCTGGTTGTCCGATTCTTCCAGTTGATCGTCTGTGATATTTTTAAAAGTATTTTCTGTGTAAATAAAAAAGTCAGTTATATCTTTTTGATAATCGGCTATGGTATTTCTGAAGACTTCATCTCTGAAATCACTTTGATCACCTGTTAATTGCTTAATATATAAAGCATAAGCGTATCCGGAGCAAACAACATGCGCAAGTATTGATTGCACCGATTCGCAACTGGAATCTTGTGTCAGAGTATCCACTATTGTAATCAGTTCGTTGTCATTTAGGTCCGAAATTATTTCATTTAAATCAAAAATGGCTCTTTCATATTCGTCAAGTAAAGCTCCAATAGCGCCTTGTCTGTGTATTTTATTCATATTTTTTTGTAACAAATTATAGGTTTCGCTTTACGCTATAAATACTGTATTGTCTACGTTCTTCCAGCAATCGCCAAAAATTCGTTTGTATTTAAAATAAGTACACTTTTACTTTTTTCATTAGTGTCAGCAAAATTTTGTTGCCGCATTATTCCTGTTGAATCCATTCGTATTGGCCATTTTTCAGGTAAATGATTCCGCCTCCGCAGCTTTCTTCAGCGTGAATGAATATCCCATCATTAGGCAGTTTGATTTTATCTTCTTCCTTTATTTCTTCATCGCCCAGTATTTCGCCATCTTCACTTACATTATTCCAGTAGATTTCGTTTTTTGGTGCTTTTTCGAATATTCCGGCCCAGTCAATTTCGTCAAAACCTTGTTTTAAAACATTATTTCCCATTCCGAGATAATCTGTTCTTTTTCCGTTTCCAAATACGATTCTTAAACCACTTTTGTTATTATGGGTGCTTCGGACAATTTCGACCGTTTCATTTTTTCCGTCGCCATCTAAATCGCATTCGATTTTGTTCTTTTTATGCTTGACAGAAATTACAATCGTATCTGAAGTGGTTTTTGAATTTTCTTTTTGTTCAGGTCTCTGTGTCGTATCTTTTGCCGCAACTTGTATTTTTTCGTTTTCTGTTGGTTGTTCTTTTTTGCAGGAAATAAGAATTAAGGCGGAGAATAGCAGAATTTTAATTTTCATGGTTTTTAGATAAGAAAGTTTAAAAATAGTAAGTAATAATTTCATTAGCAATTTTTCAGACTTTATGATGTAATGATATTACTCCCTTTCTGCAATCGCCAAATTTCCATTTACACTTAAAATGATTACATTTTTGCTTTTAGGGTTTACCATAATATTGGCTTCATCTTCGTATAAAAACGAAATCCAGTATTTGCAAATTAAACCCCATGTAGTTTCTACCCCGGAAGATTGATTCCAAAAAAACAAAATAGTATCATCATCTTTCCAGTCTGTGAATGGCCTTACATTTGCTGTTAAGGCTTCTATATTTGTGTTATTCCAGTCGGCTTGCCAATTATATTCCTTTTTAATCTCATTTTTTATTTTCCAGTCTTTGGGATCATTTACAAGCATCAGGTGATTTTTAGTTTCCGAAACATATTCATTCCAAAGCTCAGCACAATAATCATCTGATAGCACCTTTATTTCCGATTTATCGAGATCGGTTAATTTAGGATCACAATAGTCATTCCCGAAATAATAGAATTTTTCCAGGGCCTCATATCTATTTGTATTCTTTTCCATTAAAAATTAATTTTGAGGTTTCTTTTTTAATGGTTTCTTTAGAAATGCAATCATCCTTTACTGGTTTACTTTTCGTCTTAACAATTTTAGTTGTAACAATGATATTATTAAGATTATGGTTTTGCAATTTGTCCATATTAAAAGTTGAAATACTTTCTTCAAATTCGCCTGCGCAATTGGTATCCCACTCTCCATTATATAGTGAAACGGTATAATTGCTGAGCACTTGTTTCAACGTATTTTGGTCTGTAATATAAAGAGACAAGCTATTTTCTCTGTATGGATTAGGCTGGCTGTTGTTGGCAAAACTAACTCTTACTCCAAAGCCTCTTGTGGTTTTGTTTAAAAGATACAATCCCGTATCGATTGAAATGGCGGTTAACCTTACAGCATCTGATGTCCATGCATTGTGTCCAATAAATTTAGCCTGTATTTTTCCGGTCGCATTATCGATCACCAGTACATAAGCATCGGCTACAAAATAATCGTCAGATACTTCAGAGGCATATTTAGGAAAAACCAATACACTTTTACTTTTATCATACGGCAATACTTTTTGCGTAAAAAGTTCGAGGTTTATTTCGCTTTTTTTAATCTTAAGTTGTTTTAAAACTGTATTTAAATGATCTGTATTTTGTGAAAACGAAATTTGAAAACACAGCATCAAAGCAAAGAGGGATTTATTCATTATTGTACTTATTCTATATTAATTAAGTTGAATTTTTTAATGGCAGGATTAAACTCGTAATTTAAAATAGTGCCTTTAAAACAACCTTCGGAGTCTTTGAATAAAGAATTGCTCATCTTTATTTTTTTGGTTCCAATGAAATTGTATTCAAATCCAATTTTGTTATCTTCAAAAAAATCCGTGCATTTTTCGTTCTTTTGGTCAATTATCAATGTCGTCAAATAGTGGTCGAATATATTTTTGAAAGGGAGGTATGTTAATGTTCCATTTAGGTATTCGAATGCCATAAGCTGATTTCCGTCACCCACGATATCATCGGTAATTACAATATAATTATTGGGTTTTACTTTATAGATAGATAAAATCCAATTTCCGTCGACCACTTGAATTTCGAGAGTGTTGGGTTGTGTAAGCGAAATTTTAGAAAAGCGGTCCCGCGGCGGAAGTGCATAGTTGTTTTTTTGTATTTTCTTCACATATTGAACCCTGTCTATTTTATTCCATTCCCAGCTTCCCATCGAGCTGTCCGGCAAAACCGTAAGAATATCTAATAAGTTTTTATGTTCAGTATAGTTGATCTTTAAAGTGTCCTGCTTTTCAATTTCATCGTTTTCTCTTTCAGTTTGCAGCGTGTCTTGTACTTTTCTGTTTGAAATTTCAGAACCTGATTTTTCTTCATTTTTTTTACAGGAAAATAAAGTCAGTACTAAAAGCGAGAGGATTAACTGTTTCATTTTTAATAATTTGTTTGGGTTGTACGAAGTCAATGTTTTTAAAACGAAGGGTTTAATTATTCCCAGGTTGCAATTAAATGATCTTTCCATAATTTTTGAGCAAACTCTTTAAAAACCTGGGGCGCTTTTTTAAAATTTTCATCAAATTTATATTCGCCGCCCAAAAACTGTTTTTTACCGTTGTCATCCACTCCAACCTCAACTTTGTTTTCTCCGCGCATGGCGTATTTTTGGTTTCCTTCGTACATGATGATTTTCATGTCAGACGGGCTCACATCGCCGTGACAAACCGTTAGGTACATGAGCCAGGTTTCGGCAATTCCGTTTTTATTTAAGTCGGTGATTTGAAAAGTATTTTTGACAAACGAAGCTACCAGATCAACAGGACAATCACTAATATAATCGTAAACTTTCCAGGTTTGTCTGGCGTCATTACCTGAAATGATGTAATGGTAAGCAAACAATTCGGCATCAGAACTGTCTTCAAATTCGTGTTTGAATTTTTTATTGATGTGATAACCGGTTTCGGTGGTAATGACAATATTATCGCCCAGTTGATCTTTCCAGCGGACAGCATTTTTAATAAACCCTTCATATTTAACAGAAGCCGGCAATTGTGTCGAATCGATTTTGTTGACTGTCAGGGTAAAGTCCTTGTTTGTGGTGGTGTCTAATTCAGTGGTTTCAGATTTTTGTACATCTTCTTTTTTATCTTCTTTACAGCTTGAAAAGAAAACGATAAATAGTAATAAGATTGCAATTTTTTTCATATATTCTTTGAATAATTTGGAGTTCTTAAGGAGTATCTTCCGATTTTAATTCCGGTTAAATTCTGTTTCTGATTAAACCAGTAAAGACAATTGAACTTAATGCAATAAATAAAAGCAGAATACCGACCAGGATATTCTCGTCATTTCCGACTTTTTGGCTTTGAGAAAATAATGCCATATCATACCATTCATGAAATAGAAACAGCACACTAATGGCGATTAAAAAGAGAGCAACCATGCGTATTATATTCCTAGCCGCGATTTTATCCGGTTGGATATTAGTAAATAAAAACAATAAGAGCGGAGTTGCAATTGTGAATGCAAAAAAACAATAATCTGTAGCTTTCAAAGGTGTATTATGTCCTGCTGCACCAACGATGAATTTTGCAAAAAGCGATAATACAGCAATGGCAATTAAAACTATTCTGTAAACTGAAAAACTGTATTTGAATATTTTATCAACAGTCATTATATGCTTTGATTTTTGGTGAAATTAAAAGTTTACTTTTTTATTTTTCAGGTTCAGGCATATCATCATACGGATATTCAAAACCATAATGGTCTTCCCATTCTTTTTTTATACTATCACCATAAATAATCTGGCGTACTTCATAATCTTTAGTGTCCATATCACCAACAAACATTCTTTGGTGTTCAGGGACTTTTTCATAAGCTTCTTTAAGTTCCTGCTTTAATTTGAAGGATGGATCTAGTTTGTAGGCATCAAAAATTCTGGCACATTTGGAAATACTATTTTCAGTACCGTTTAACTCACTGTATTTGTCTTCAAATTCATTGTACTTGGCTGTTATATCAACTCCGCTTCCTGATTTAACAGTAAAAGAACCCAGCCCCAGAATCGTAATTTTCTCTCCCGTATTTAATTCGGTTATTAGTTTTTCATTTTGAATTAAATCCTTTATTTCTTCAAATTTGAAAGTCTTTTTTACAGGAAGGTTTGTGATTTCAATTTTTCCCGTTTTGTATAGGGACAGCTCTGCCAGATAGGTTTTAGTATCGTCGTTTCTGTAAAAAATATGAAACTTTTCGCCTTCGTTTCTTTTAGATAAAAATGAATCCGGATTGTCATAATAATATGGTTTTGAATTCAGCGAAGAGTGTTTGGCCACACTCGATTTACCAATCATTTTATAATTTTCGCCATTATAATTATAAAGGTTTTCAAGAGTAGGGTTCAGGGTTTTTATTAATTTCTTTACATAGGCATAAAATGATTCTTCGTCATAATCCCACGCTCCATTTTCAATAACCCAGCTTCCCAGGCTAAAGATAGAAATGGTCTGTCCGTCCGGAATTGAAGTAACGACCCAGCTTTTGGATAATTTGTTTTTGAACATCGGTAAATCAACCATTCCCCAACAGGAAATAAGTCCATCGCTATAAACCTGAAGATCAGTAAAATGATACTGCATGTTTAAGATGATTCCCGGAATCGAAAAACCTTCTATTTGTTCAGTCCTTGTAACGGCTGTTAAAGCAACAGGCTGATCGGGTTGTATTGTTTTGATTATCTTTTTGAAAAAATTCATGTTAGTGCTCTGTTTTTAATGGTCTTTGGAATCTGGATATTCTTTGTTGTTTAAACGTTTTTTAAAATTGTATAGATATAGCTCCAATTGATAAGCAGCCCGATTAAAAACGATACGATAGTACATATAAAAGAAACATTTCCTGTTACCTGTTTTACAAAGCCAATAAAAGCATAATCCGGAAAATCATCGATATTGATTATTTTAACGCATTTCTCATAATAATGGGAATTTAAAGGAACAACGTCGCAATAGGAAGCTTGAAAAAATAATAAAAAAGGCACTAAAAAAAGTAGTTTTTTCATGTGGTTTTGTTTATGGTAACCGTTTAAAAAGTGAAAGAATATAATCTTCATGTAATTTGAAATATTTTGTTGTGGTGTCTATTCTACGTATATCAAGTACTTCAAAGTTCATTTTAGGAATTTGGTTATTAGTGTTTTTTGAAAGGATTTAATTTGGATTGCTTTGATAAAAAAAGCCTAATTCTTTGCACAAACTTACTATTGCTGTTGTTCCTGATTTTGTAAATCCTGTTAGCGAATATTCGTTTGCGGTTCCTTTGTTTACTTTCAAATGTGTTTGGGCCGGAATGTTAAGGTCTGCAATTAAATAATTACAGCCCAGGCAAATGTTAATCTGGTTGATTGCCTTGTTGTCTTTATAGAAAACAAGTGCAAAATGAGGATCAAAGCAAGCAGCTGTGCCTTCGCCATAGGTTGATTTTTGCGTTAAAGCCCAAAGTATTTTGTCGGCTTGAATTTGCGAGAGCGCTTTTTGAGCCAATACTACAGGAACAAAATTTTTGAATTTATTAATTACGCTCGGGTAGGATTCCTCGCTTCCATCAAAGTCGTAGGCGATAATTTTATCGTAATCAAGTTTATCAAACGGTACACCATTCTTAGCATTTGGTGTTATGGTATTGGCTTTCGTTATATAGTCGAGTAAAACTTCTTTTTTTAGGAATTTTGATTTGTCAATTGAATAGGGCTTCTTGGGTAAAATAGTTTTGTCATCAATTTGCACACTGTTTTTAGGATCTAATTTTGCCTGGCAAGAGACTAAAACAAGAAGTATAAGCAGATTAAAAAATAAATTAGAGAGTAGCTTCATTTTCTATAGTATCGTTTATCGTATTCGATTTATCCTTGTAAAAATATTGAAAATAATTCTTACAGCTCTAAAAGATTTTTTATTTCTTATAAAAACTAATACGCCATGAAAACAAAAATAGAATCATCTTACCGCGCATAAATATAAAAGTTTAAAACGTAAAGTTTTTTTTACAGAAAAGCAGGTGATATTAGTATCTTTACAGAGCTGTTTTTCTTTTTATTCAAGAAGATAAAAAGGAAATAAAATGACAATCAGTACGATAATTTTATATAAAAAACGAATGGATTTAAATGAGTTAACAAAAAAAGTGGTAATGGTATCTGATCAGTATGAAAAAAACTGTGATATCAAAAGAGATGCAGATTGGTATATTTTAAAACTACATGAAGAAGTTGGAGAATTAACACAGAATTATCTTTCCTATACACTTAGAGGCAGGAAAAGAAACCTAACACAAGAAGAATTAAAGAAAAATATTTCAAATGAAGTGGCTGACATTCTGGGGCAAATTTTATTATTTGCAAATTATCACGATATTGATTTAGAGAAGTCTATGGAAGATAAATGGTTTTCGTATCTCAAATTAAATGTTGATGAATAAATTAATCTCTTAAATTAAAAATTAAGAATTTGAGGCGTAGAGACGCACAGCAGTGCGTCAGACATTCAGCAGTATAATTTTATTTCGGCCAGTACAAAACATTAAATTTGTGACCATCAGGATCAGAAAAACCAAAGAAATATCCTTTTTCAATGCTTTGCGGTTCAGCAAAAATAGTTCCTCCAGCATTTTTAACCGCGAGTAACCATTGATGTACTTCATCTACGCTTTCGGCCGAGAGCGAAAATATGATTTCGTTACCAAGTTTTAAGTCGGCCATTTCATCATTAACAGCCCATTTAAATCTTTCTTTTGTAAAAAAATGAATTATAAAATTGTCTTCTCCAAACGTAAAACTTGTCAGTTCATCATTAGTGCCATTGGGTTTAAAACCTAATTCGCTGTAAAATTTTGTGGTTCGTGCCAAATCTTCTACTCCAAAATTGGCCCATATTTTTGTAGTTTTCATATGATTCGTTTTAAAAAATTAGAATTTTGTTCCGACCATAAAATTAATCGTATAATAAATTTATGAATTTTAAATTGAAAATCATACAAATGAAGGCACACCTCTTTATTGTAGAGATACATAGCAATGCGTCTAACATCTGGTTGCGTATTATTTTATTTGTTTTCTGCTTTTTACCTGATACACAATTTCCCAAAATAATATTGATAAAATGGCATTTGTAAAGATTGCTGTTTTTACCAGATAAGGATCATAATTGGCAAACAGATGTAAGTTTGCAAATTGCACTGCTAAAAATAAACTTAAAGCAGCAATAACAACAGAACAAATTACATTGAGTAAAGGCGTCCATTTTAGGGCGAAGAAAGTATAGATAAGATTTAAAACAGCAAAACCACAGCCTAAAGTGATATAAGGATCCGTTTTTAATATTTCTCCTAACGACAGTAAAAGTGACGTTGTAGAAAGGTATAGAAAAAATAGGATGGAGTAAATTAAGATTCGGACTTGTGGTTTCATTTGAAATTTATTTTGCTTTGGCGAAATTACGAATTAAAAATGAAGCTGTAATTAAGGTAGATTAAAAAAACGGTTTTTATTACACTACGAACTTGAGCAAATTAGTATTATCTGCTTATATAGTTTATTAATCTATTTTTAAAGTTATTAATCGTATTCCTCTTTTATCATTGGGACCATATAAAAAAAACGAAAAATATGATGGATCAGTTTTGGAAAGATAATCTTGAAGTTCTTTTAAATCTATTTTAATGAATTTGTTCTTTCCTGTAAATTTGATTTTGGAAATTTCCATCTTTCCTTCGCCTCTTACTACACAAACATAATTGCAGCTTTCGCAAGGCATATCATCAAAATACTGAATTGTCAGATAATCTCCGCTTTTATATTTTTTTCTGTCTATAATAATGGACTTGTCTGAAACAACACTCAAATTTTTAATTAGCGAATTATTGTAGTAAACTTTCCAAGTGGCAATTGTATCTAAGGTGTTACCTTTTGAAAGAAAAGGAATTAATAAAATAAATAAAACTGGAATTATTTTTTTCATATAGAAATTTTTTAAGAACTCTTATAAACTGGGAATTGAATGATCTCTAATTTTTATTGATTATCTAATGTCTTTCACTTAAGTAGGTTATTGCAAAATCGCCTCAATTTTAGTTTCTGATTTTTCTTTAATGACACTGTCCGGACGAAAACTCCAGATTACGAGAAATTTCCCTTTTGCAAGATATTCTTCGGGATGTTCGTCAGTTGGCTGACCGTTTTTTCCCCATAGCAATCCCTGTAGAAATCTATCGCCTTTGAAGGTGTGTTCAAATTCAAAATACAGGATAGATCCGCGATCGGTTTTACTTTTAAAACTTTGAATTGCTTTACTTTTTATGGTTCCAACAATGGTGCTGTAGGTTTCGATATCTGTATAAAAATTACAAGCCGCGGGAGTAACACAAATATTACCGTCGTTTGAAGTGTAGCCTTTGGGAATTTCTTTTGGTTTTAGTTTTAAATCAGCAAGCGTCTGACTGAATATGTTGGTAGTAAGTAACAGGAATAATAGCGATAGGGGAATCGTAATTTTCATGGTTTTTGGGTTTGATTTGGCTTGCTAAAATAGTTTTTTTATTTGAGGTTTTTGAGTTTGTTTTTTTGTTGAGAAAAAATAGTAGCATGCCAGCGCGAACGTCTCAGTATAGGTGTTCGAACCTTGTTGCTCTGAAAGAGCCTTAGCAATAGCAGGGTGCGAAGCACTATGAATGAAAAACAATTATAATTTTAAGCCCTGTAAGGGCGGAAGCATAATTTCAAAAAGCGTGTTTATCCTATTTTACATGATATTCTCTTAGAAAACCTCTTTAAATCTTTATTCTCAGCTTTCTTTTGCCCTTTCAGGGCAATTCCCACTTTTTATTTAATTCGTAGTGCGTTGCACTACGCTATTGCTTTTTAGGGCTTTCAGCCCATTTTTAAAAGTTTCGCACACTATGGTGTTTCGCTCATGCCTGCAGGTTCTTTAATTTCATTATTTGACAGGCTTATATACACGAGCGGAGTTTTCGTTCATAAAAAAAGCACAAAGTCGAAAACTTGTGCTTCTGTAAAATTTATATTTCGAAGGAATTATTTTCCTTTATATAGTTTTTCTAAATATTCTACTTTTTCTTTTTCAGCCTGAACCAAACGTTCGTAAAGTTCAACTACTTTATCAAGAGGATTGAATGTACAATGACTTCCTTGATTAAAACTATTTCCTTGGCTGGAGCTATTATCGTAAAAATTATTAAAAAAATTAAAAACAGATTCTTCCGAAAAGTTTTCAATAGCTTCTACTGTAACTCCAAGCGCTTTTGCAATTTCCACAAGCTTTTTATTATCAACTTCCTCGCTTCCTTCAATTCCAGAAATAGCTTGTTGGTTTGTACCAATTGCTTGCGCAAGTGCTTCTTGTTTCATACCACGAAGTTCTCTGATTCGGCTAATATTTCTGCCAATGTGTTTTGGTTTTGTTGCTGTGCTCATAATTCAAAGATATTTAAAATTCTTTTACAAAATAGTGGTTGGTAAAAAACATGTTTTTTTTGATAAGATACTATTTTGCGTGCTTTTGTAGAAAACAAATATATGATTTTTCTTATATGAATTAATCTGTTCTTTTCAGATTTTTGTCTCCATCGCTAGCGCGAGCGTCCCGCTCGTGCTAGCAAAGTTTTTATGTTTGTGGATTTGCATGGCTTGTGTTCAAAAGCGGGAAGCTCGCGCTAATGACGGTAATAAATAGTGTATTATTCTAATTTAATTCAAAACTTTTATAAATTATTTTTTTCATTTAAAAGTTTGAATTTGTCGATTTTAGAAGAGATTGCGTCTGAGAAATCAATCATAAGCTCTAATGATTTTTCAAGTTTTAATATTAGATCTTCAAGTTGAATCATTAACATTTTTTTTGCTTGATTTATATCAACCTGAATTCTTGGTAGTTCTTTTACGCTTGTATAAAAACCAGTCATTTCTTTAATTGCGTTAGGTGTATTCCTTCTTAAAATGATAATAGCATTTTTTGCCTCTTCTAGATCATTTATTGTGTTATCTGTGTAAAACTCATCAGTCAGATTAATAATGCTTGTTCCAGCCTTAATTGCTTCTTCAAAACTATTATAGAAAATAGGATTTTCAGTTTCCAATCTATTTGAGTAATCGTTCATTAATTTGGCAGTTCTTTTCATAATTTCATTAATCGAAAATTTATTTGCGTTAGGAGCTAAACTTATTCGAGTAATTTCTTTTGCTTTCTCTTCCAATTCTTTTGCAATTGCGCCAGTATACTCAGTAATTTTATTCAATGAAGCAGTGGAATCACCAAGTAAACTCTCATACATGTCGCTATAATCCAAGATTCCTAATTCTTTCTCCTCTACAATGTTATTAGCAATTGGCAATATCTCGACAATTCCATTCTTTTGATTTTCAATCAGAGAAGTTAATCTTTTAGGAAGGTGTATTCTTAGGGAACTTTTAAAATCATCAACAGAATTAAATTCTGAGTAAAGCAATTTTTTTTCATTTAATGATTTTTTAAAATCTCTAATTTTTATTAATTCCTCGGGATTAATTTCTTTCATAGTTTTAGGCACTGCATTTTTGAAATAAAAAAGTATTTGAACCGAGTTATTATCCGAATTAAATTTTTTAATTGCATTATTAAATTCTTCTTGAGTTCCTGATTCTGCTTCATCAGTTTTTGTTCCAAATCTATTCCAAATCATGCCTAAAAAAAGGTCATAATCCATTCCGATGTCTTGATTAATTATTTTTTGCGGATGCAAATTTGATATACCTGGTGCTGAGTGAGTTTCCCATTTTAATAATTCAATAACTATATTATTTGCAGGAGAATATGTTAAGTTAAGTTCTGAAACAACTTCTTCTACTGCGAATCTTTCATCATCTAAATCTGAAGGTGATGCTAAAAAAATCGAATACTTAGTAATTTGTTTTGCCATATTTAGTTTTATATTTCTTTTTTAGCTTGTGAAAAAAATTAATATTTCATTTTCTAATCGAAAGTTATGATTATTTAGCTAATATAAGTTTTTCTGTATTTGGATTAATATAGGATGCTGTTAAAATTAAACTATTCTACTTTATAAAACTATTTTGCGTCAGGGATAAAGGCGGTATCCTTTTGTGAAGAGAAACGGAGCAAAAGATATAGCCGAAAGCCCGGCCCGGAGGGAGACGCCCAAAATATTAAATTCTAATTGTGGAGTTTAGTAAACCCGACAGGTTTTTAAAACCTGTCGGGTTTGTTACATCAAGAAGATTCAGTTGCAAGATCATTGTAAAAATCCGTTTTAATCTGTGTTTTCGCGAAGCGAATCCGTGTCATCCGCGTTCTATGTTGGCGACTTGCTTTATGGAATTTCTAGTGTGGTTTACTTCGTCGGTTCGCTATCGCTCGGGTCTCGTTCCTCGAAATGACAAACGTTGTGGTTACTTTGCCTGAGCTTCTCCCGACGCCCCTAGATCGCTCAGCATGACAATCGTTTACCAATCTAAAATCAGAAATTTGCAATAAAAAATCCCGCCTCAATTAAGAAACGGGATTAAAGTGATATTCTCTTTTTTTTTATTTTAAACTGTTGCAGCAGCTTCCTGAGGCAACGGAATTTGATTTTTAAGCAAATCTTCGAATGTTTCGTGTTGGCGGATTAAGATTCCTTTTCCGTCTTTCCATAAAACTTCGGCTGGTTTGTATCTTGAATTGTAGTTCGATGCCATGGAGAAGCAATAGGCTCCGGCGTTTCTGAACGCTAAGATGTCACCTTCGGTAATTTCTGAAATTCTACGGTTGTTGGCAAAAGTATCTGTTTCGCAAATGTATCCTACTACAGAGTAAAAACGCTCTTTTCCTTTAGGGTTCGAGATGTTTTCGATATAATGTTGTGAACCGTAAAACATAGGACGAATTAAGTGGTTGAAACCACTATCGATTCCGGCAAAAACTGTCGAAGTTGTTTGTTTTACTACGTTTACTTTTGCTAAGAAGAAACCTGCTTCACTCACCAAAAATTTTCCTGGTTCGAAAATTAACGTTAAATCTCTGCCATATTCAGCACAGAATGCATTGAATCTTTTTGATAATTTTTTACCTAATTCTTCGATGTCTGTTTCGATATCGTCTTTTTTGTAAGGAACTTTAAATCCGCTTCCGAAATCTAAGAATTCAAGATCTTTGAAGTGTTTTGCAGTATCGAACAAGATTTCGGCAGCATACAAGAATACTTCGATATCAAGGATATCAGATCCTGTGTGCATGTGAATTCCCACGATGCTCATTTTTGTGTTCTCTACAATTCGTAAGATATGTGGTATCTGGTGAACAGAAATTCCGAATTTACTATCGATATGTCCTACCGAAATATTGGCATTTCCTCCAGCCATTACGTGCGGATTGATACGAATACATACCGGAATTTGTGGGTATTTTGTTCCGAATTGCTCCAGAATAGATAAGTTATCAATATTGATTTGAACACCCATTGCGGCAACTTCTTCGATTTCTTCAAGAGAAACTCCGTTTGGTGTAAAGAAAATTTTGTCAGGATCATAGCCAGCATGAAGTCCTAATAAAACCTCTTGAATCGATACAGTATCTAAACCAGACCCCATGTTCTTTAATAACTGAAGAATCGCAACGTTTGACAATGCCTTCATGGCGTAATTAACTCTTAAGTTTTCTACCTTAGAGAAAGCTTTAGTTAATCTATTGTACTGAGATTGAATTTTTTCGGCATCATAAACATATAATGGACTTCCAAATTGGTCTGCTAACTGCAGTAAATCTTTTGCTTGCATTTTTAAACTATTTTGAGCAAAGTTATTACACTTTTAAGTAACAGCAAATTAATTGTAGAAAAATAACAAATTATAACAAATTGTTTAATTTTAAACAAAAAGTTGCTTATTTTGGATTTTTGTAAATCTTTTAGGTGCAAAGATACAAAGGTTCAGAGGAGCAAAGGTTTTTTCTTAGGTTTTTAACCTTTGTTCCTTTGTTTCTCTGCACCTTTGAACCTAAAAAGCCCTGACGTTAGTCAAGGGCTTTTTACTGTGTGTTGTTATAAGGAAATTAAAGACTTGGTAAGTCTCCGTTTCCTTTGGTTGGCAAGTTAGTAGAGCCCATTAAGAACAAATCTACTTCTCTTGCTGCTTCGCGACCTTCTGAAATAGCCCATACGATTAATGATTGTCCGCGACGCATATCTCCGGCAGTGAAGATATGAGGTACATTCGTTTGATAATTTTTTGCTTTATAGTTGCTTCTCATGTCAACTTCAAGACCTAATTGCTCGCTTAAAGTTTTCTCGGGACCTGTAAATCCTAAAGCCAATAAGGCTAAATCGCAAGGCCAGATTTTCTCAGAGCCTTCTTTTTCGATTAATTCAGGACGTTGACCAGGAGTCATTTTCCATTGTACTTCAACGGTTTTTAATCCAACTAATTCACCTTTTTCGTTAGATATGAATTCTTTAGTATTGATTAACCAGTTTCTGTCGCAACCTTCTTCGTGAGAAGATGAAGTTTTCAACTGCAACGGCCAGAAAGGCCAAGGCGTAGACTCGCTTCTTCCAACCGGAGGTTTTGGTAAAATCTCAAAGTTAGTTACTGATTTTGCTCCGTGACGGTTTGAAGTTCCAACGCAGTCAGAACCTGTATCTCCACCACCAATTACAATTACGTCTTTTCCGGTCGCTTTAACCTGATCCGGAATTGATTCTCCGTATAAAACTTTGGTTTGCTGTGTTAAGAAATCCATTGCCTGCACAACGCCTTTGCTTTCGATTCCTTTAGTTGGCAAACTTCTTCTTTCTGTTGCTCCTCCGCACAATACGATAGAATCAAATGCATTAAGTTCTGCTACACTAAAGTTAACTCCAACATTTACATTGGTTTTAAAAGTGATTCCTTCAGCTTCAAGGATCGCTACACGTCTGTCGATGATTCCTTTTTCTAATTTGAAATTCGGAATTCCGTAACGCAATAAACCTCCAATAGCATTATCTCTTTCAAAAACAGTTACCGTGTGACCGGCTCTGTTTAATTGTTGAGCTGCTGCCAAACCTGCAGGACCTGAACCAATAACGGCTACAGTTTTTCCTGTTCTGGTTAATGGTGTTTGTGGTTTGATCCAGCCTTCGGCAAAACCTCTTTCGATGATGTTTTTCTCGATGTTTTCGATGGCAACAGGTTCTTTGATAATACCTAATACACATGATTTCTCACATGGAGCAGGGCATAAGCGACCTGTAAATTCAGGAAAGTTGTTAGTAGATTGTAAAATCTCTAAGGCACTTTGCCATTCTTCCTGATGTACCATGTCGTTGAAATCAGGGATTAAATTCCCTAACGGACAAGCACTGTGGCAAAAAGGAATACCACAATCCATACATCTTGAACCTTGTTCTTTTATTTTATCTTTTGCTAACGGAATGGTAAATTCGCTGTAGTTCGAAACACGTTCTGCAACTGCTAAATTACTTTCGTCGGCTCTGTTATATTCTTTAAATCCGCCTATTTTACCCATGACATTTTTAATAAATTTAGTTGTGAGTTGTAAAATGTGAGAGGTGAGTTGAAAAACTTAGCACCTCTGCACCTTTGTCCTCAGAACCTTTTAATTAAGCTATTAATTCTTCTATTTTTTTCTCTTCTGCAATTCGTTGTAATGCTTTTTTGTAATCAGTTGGCATTACTTTTACGAAATGGTTTTGTTCGTTTTCCCAGTCTGCTAAAATTCTTTTTGCTAATGGACTGTTAGTGTACAAAGAGTGATTTTTGATTAATTTTCTCAATTTAGTCACATCTTCTTCTTCGATAGGGTCAAAAGCAACCATTTCCATGTTGCATAATGTTGCATCGAATTGTTGTTTAGGGTCGTAAACATAAGCTACACCACCGCTCATACCTGCTGCGAAGTTTCTTCCTGTTTTTCCTAAAACAACCACTGTACCACCTGTCATGTACTCGCATCCGTGATCTCCAATTCCTTCAACAACCGCAGTTGCTCCGGAGTTTCTCACACAAAAACGCTCACCGGCCATTCCATTAATATAAGCCTCTCCGGTAATAGCTCCGTAAAGGGCAACGTTACCAATAATGATGTTCTCTTCAGGTTTGAAAGTTGCAGTAGGAGGGACTTTGATAATCAATTTTCCTCCGGACAATCCTTTTCCTAAATAATCATTACAGTTTCCGTGAATTTTAAACGACAATCCGTTTGTTGCAAAAGCACCAAAACTTTGTCCGGCAGAACCTTCAAAATCAACTAAAATAGTGTCTTCAGGTAAACCTTGTGCGCCATATATTTTTGAGATTTCATTACTCAAAATAGCCCCTACGGAACGGTCTGTATTTTTAATTTTAAATGTAACTCTTGTTTTTTCTTTTCTATAAATAGAAGGAATAGCTTCTTTGATAATTTCGAAATCCAATACGTTCTCTAAAGCGTGATCTTGCTCAGTTGTATTGTGATTTGGAACTGTCTTCGCTTTTTCTGGTTTGTATAGAATCGATGATAAATCTAAACCATTGGCTTTATAATGTTTGATCGCTTTGTTCACATTTAATTTTTGTGACTGACCCACCATTTCTTTCAACGTTCTGAAACCTAATTGTGCCATGATTTCTCTTAACTCTTCAGCAATAAAATACATGAAGTTAATCACGTGCTCCGGAGTTCCTTTGAAATTTTTTCTCAATTCAGGATCCTGAGTTGCGATACCAACAGGGCAGGTATTTAAGTGACAAGCTCTCATCATGATACAGCCAGAAGCTACAAGTGGGGCAGTAGCGAAACCAAATTCCTCAGCTCCTAACAATGCAGCGATAGCTACGTCACGACCTGTTTTCAATTGTCCGTCACATTCAAGAACCACACGGCTTCTTAAATCATTAAGAATCAAAGTTTGTTGTGCTTCTGCTAATCCAAGTTCCCAAGGAATACCTGTGTGTTGTAAAGAAGTTAATGGTGCAGCACCAGTTCCTCCGTCATAACCTGAAATCAGGATCACGTCGGCTTTTGCTTTGGCAACACCGGCAGCTATGGTTCCAACTCCAACTTCAGAAACTAATTTTACGTTTACACGCGCTTCACGATTGGCATTTTTTAAGTCGAAAATTAACTGTGATAAATCCTCAATAGAGTAAATATCGTGGTGAGGCGGAGGCGAAATCAAACCTACATAAGGTGTAGAGTTTCTGGTTTCAGCAATCCACGGCACTACTTTTTCTCCAGGTAATTGTCCACCTTCTCCAGGTTTTGCACCCTGAGCCATTTTAATCTGGATTTCTTTAGCATTTGTCAAATAGTTGATCGAAACACCAAAACGTCCCGAAGCCACTTGTTTGATCGCACTGTTTCTTGAATCTCCGTTAATTTCTTTCTGGAAACGTTTAGGATCTTCTCCACCTTCTCCAGAGTTACTTTTTCCGCCAATTCTGTTCATTGCAATGGCTAAATTCTCGTGTGCTTCTCTACTGATAGATCCGTAAGACATCGCACCCGTTTTGAATTTTTTTACAATTTCTGTCCATGGCTCTACTTCATCAATAGAAATTGGATCTAAATTATTGAATTCGAATAAACCTCTAATAGTCATTAAGTTTGAGCTTTGCTCATTGACCATGTTAGAATATTCTTTATAACTTTCAGGACTGTTCAAACGAACTGCTTGCTGTAATTTAGCAATAGTTGTTGGGTTGAACATGTGTTTTTCTCCTGATCTTCTCCATCTGTAAATGCCTCCAATTTCTAAAGGTAATAAGTTGGCTATTTTTGAATTTGGAAATGCTTTTTGGAAACGTTTCTTCACTTCTTTCTCTACTTCGATCAAACCAATTCCTTCGATTCTTGAAGGTGTGAATGGGAAATACTTATTAGTGAAAGTTTTATTTAAACCTAAAATCTCAAAAATCTGTGCAGCTCTGTACGAATGTAAAGTCGAGATACCAATTTTGTTCATGATTTTAAGGATACCTTTTGCAATTGCTTTATTGTAATTTACAATAGCATAATCCGCTTTTACTCCGGTAATGAATCCCTGGTTTACCTGATCGTGAATGATTTCGTTTACCATGTAAGGATTGATGGCACTTGCACCGTACCCAAACAATAAAGCAAAATGATGCGGCTCACGAGGCTCAGCAGATTCGATTATGATTCCGAATTTAGAGCGTACCTGTAAGATATTCAAAGAGTGGTGAATGTAAGAACAAGCCAGTAACATTGGTATTGGAGCAAATTCTTCGCTAACACCCCTGTCTGATAAAATGATGATGTTACATCCTTCAGAAACAGCTTTAAAAGTGGCCTGAACACATTTTTCAAGGGCTCTTTCTAAACCGTTAACTCCTTTTTCTATTTTGTATAAAGTAGAAATGGTAGCCGATTTGAAATCTGCGTGATCAATGTTTCTGATTTTATCCAAATCCTCATTCGAGATAACCGGATTCTGGATTTTTAATTTTTTACATTGTTTTGATTCAATTTCAAAAATATTAAAATCTCCACCAATTGCTAAACTAATATCAGTAATGATTTCTTCACGAATACCATCCAAAGGCGGGTTGGTAACCTGAGCGAATAATTGCTTGAAATAGTTGTACAACAATTGCGGCTGATCTGATAATACAGCCAATGGTGTATCGTTACCCATAGAACTAATGGCTTCGGCGCCCTGAGCTCCCATTGGGTTAATGATTGTTTTTAAATCTTCGATAGTATAACCAAATAAACGTTGTCTTGTCTGGAAATCAAGTTTCTCAACAGGAGTAGGATTATTGGTATATGGTATTTTAGATAATGGCAACAAGTTAGCGTCGATCCATTCCTGGTAAGGACGTTTTGTTACAATCGCTTTTTTAATTTCATCGTCTTCAATAATACGGCCTTCGTTCATGTCTACAAGGAACATTTTCCCTGGCTCTAAACGACCGTGTTGTACTACATCTTCCGGTTCTACATCCAATACACCAATTTCTGATGACATGATTACGAAACCGCTTTTTGTTAAAGTATAACGGGAAGGACGTAATCCGTTACGGTCTAATAACGCACCAATTACGTTACCATCTGTAAACGGAATAGAAGCAGGACCATCCCAAGGCTCCATAATACAAGAGTTGAATTCGTAGAATGCTCTTTTTTCAGGAGACATCGTCTGGTGTTTTTCCCAGGCTTCAGGAACCACCATCATCATTGCTTCCGGCAACGAACGACCTGTCATTAATAAAAGTTCAACCACCATATCCATAGAAGCAGAATCTGATTTTCCTTCTAAGATAATTGGGAATAATTTTTTGATATCATTTCCGAAAACTTTACTTTCCATCAATTCTTCACGAGCACGCATACGACTCACGTTTCCGCGAAGTGTATTTATCTCACCATTATGACACATGTATCTAAATGGCTGCGCTAATTCCCATGAAGGAAAAGTATTGGTAGAGAAACGCTGGTGCACTAACGCCAGACGAGTCACTAAATCGGGATCTTTTAAGTCAACATAATAACGGCTGATGTCTTCCGGCATCAATAAACCTTTATATATTATGGTAGTTGTCGATAAACTAGAGAAATAAAACATATGGCTTTCAGAGGTTTTAGATCCTCTTACGGCATGTTCAGCAATTTTTCTAGCTGCAAAAAGTTTTGCATTAAATTCGTTTTCAGTTAAATCCTGACCGTTTTTGCTAACAAAAACCTGTTTAACTGTTGGTTCTTTTTCTGCGGCAATCTGCCCTAAATTCTCCACTTCAACCGGTACATCTCTCCAACCAAGGATCTTTAAGTTCTGATCCTTAATAGTCGATTCGAAAGCGTTGATACAAAAAGAAACCTGGTTTTTGCTTTTTGGTAAAAAAACCATTCCTACTGCATACTCACGTGTTTCAGGGATTTCAAAGTCACATACTTTTTTAAAAAAATCATGTGGGATATCGAATAAAATTCCAGCCCCGTCTCCAGTTCTTCCATCAGAACTAACGGCACCACGATGTTCCAATTTTATTAAGATATCCAATGCTTTGTGAATAATATCATTTGATTTAATACCATTCAAATTACAAATAAATCCTGCACCACAATTGTCGTGTTCAAATTCAGGCAAATAAAGCCCTTGTTCTTTAACTTTCATTCTTGATATTTTTTCTACAAAAATAAAGATTTCGTTAAACATAATGTATTGAAATTATAATTTGACTTACATTTTTATTGTAATACTAGAAAAACGCTTCTTAATTGATAATAATATTATATTAACCATTGCGAATTGATAAAATGACAACACGTGTTAAAATATATTAAGAAAAATCGCCGTAAGGCTAATGAATACAGTGATATTTTTGTTAAATATCAAACGTTTTAGTGGTTTTCAGTTAATATTAACAAATCGTTTTGTTAACTATTTCTTGGTATTGAAAAAGAATAAACGCCTTAGAGATATCGCACTCATTTTTTAATTGAAAAAGATTTTACTTTTAAGTTGAATTTTGCTACTTTTGTCGCACTTTTATTCTGAAATAAATTCAGAACCAGACAAATTCTATATTATGAACATACACGAATATCAAGGAAAAGAAATTTTAGCGAGTTACGGAGTACGCATTCAACGCGGAATTGTGGCTAACAATGCAGTTGAAGCTGTGGCTGCTGCAAAACAATTAACTGCCGAGACTGGTACAGGATGGCACGTAATAAAAGCACAAATTCACGCAGGTGGTCGTGGAAAAGGTGGTGGAGTTAAGTTAGCAAAAAACTTGCAACAAGTGGAAGAAATTGCTGGACAAATCATCGGAATGCAATTGATTACACCTCAAACTTCTGCTGAAGGTAAAAAAGTAAACAAAGTATTAGTTGCAGAAGATGTTTACTATCCTGGTGAAAGTGAAACTTCTGAATTTTATGTTTCTGTTTTATTAAATAGAGCTACTGGTCGTAACATGATTATGTATTCTACTGAAGGTGGAATGGATATTGAAGAAGTTGCTGAGCACACTCCTCATTTAATTTTTACTGAAGAAGTTGATCCTTCTGTTGGATTACAAGGTTTTCAGGCAAGAAGAATTGCCTTTAACTTAGGTCTTTCCGGAAATGCTTTCAAAGAAATGGTAAAATTCATCGATTCATTATACAATGCTTACATTGGTTCTGATGCTTCTATGTTTGAAATCAACCCGGTTTTGAAAACTTCAGACAATAAAATTATGGCTGTTGATGCTAAAGTAAATATCGATGATAATGCTTTATACAGACAACCAAAATATGCTGAGATGAGAGATATCCGTGAGGAGAATCCAATCGAGGTAGAAGCTAAAGAAGTAGGATTGAACTATGTAGATCTTGACGGTACTGTAGGATGTATGGTAAACGGAGCAGGTCTTGCAATGGCAACTATGGATTTAATTAAATACGCTGGTTTTGAGCCTGCTAACTTCTTAGACGTTGGTGGAACTGCTGATGCAAAACGTGTTGAAACTGCTTTCCGTATTATCTTAAAAGATCCTAACGTAAAAGCTATTTTAATCAATATTTTTGGTGGAATCGTTCGTTGTGACCGTGTGGCGCAAGGAGTTGTTGACGCTTACAAAAATATGGGTGATGCTATCAATGTGCCAATTATCGTTCGTTTGCAAGGAACAAATGCTGAAATTGCAAAAGAATTAATTGACAACTCTGGTATGCCAATTTTATCAGCTGTTCAGTTTCAGGAAGCTGCTGATCAGGTTAAAGCTGCACTTTCTTAATCAAATAAGAAATCAATTATATAGAAAATCCTTCCGGTCATCGGAGGGATTTTTTTTTTGAGTTGTTTTGAGCGTAGGGAGATTTAACCGCAAGGCACGCAAGGATTTTTAAATATAGGAATCGATATATACGCAAGGTTCGCAAAGCTTTATTAAGTGTAGCCTTGCGAACCTTGCGCATAAAAAAAACTTTGCGACCTTTGCGTAAACCCTTGTGATCTTCGCGGTTAAATTATCCGCTACTTCAAAACCGTCGCTAATTCTACAATTTCAAATTCAGGGTTGTGCTCCACAAATTCTCTGATCATGGCAGTGTGGCCTGCTCCCAGTAAAACCATAATTTTATCGTCTTTGCTTTCTGTTAGTTTCTGTATTAAAGCATACATATAAAGGTTTCGTCTGTACCATTCCGAAACTAAATAGGCTCCTACGAAATTATCTGTTTTTCCACCTTTGGTTGCTGTTTCAAGATACCAGCCAATATTTTCTTCATTAGATGCTTTTGTGTTAAGGTCTAAAAGAAGTTCAGTTAAATTATATTTAGCAATTTTTTTATTTTGATCAATTTCATACTGCTTCATTTCGTCTTCATTCTTTTTAATCAAATCAAACTGATTGGCTGCAGTCATTCCTTTTACCAAACTGTCATAAGGAAAGTCGGTGTTGTTGTAATCAATTCCGTATAACTTTTTGTGACCTAGTTTTTTCGCTGAACGTACTGCAATTTGCACGATTTCATCTGCTTTTATGTGCAGTAAACTATCTGCGTTTCTGTTGTAGAATTTATCTAATTTGTCTTGTTTTTGGTAATTCCATTCTACGAAAATTTTATCCGGTCCAAACTTTTTAATTTTATTGGTAATGTTCTCCAGTTCTTTCTGACTCTTGTCTGACATTACATTAAACGTATTTACTTTAGCAACATCAAGTCCTGGATTTTCAAAATGGAAAGTTCCGAGTAATAAAATTTGTTTCTTTTTTGTTTGAGCAGCAACAGTATTCAATGCGATTGTAAAAACTAGTAATAAAGCGATTTTTTTCATGATGATTTGTTTTAAATTCAGGACAAATGTAGAGTGGCTTTTGAACTGAATTTTTAGTTTTTGATGAACTCCAAATTCCGGATTACAAACATTGATAATTTACTGTCAAAAAATTTCGTGTATTGTTTTTGAGTGTTCATCACAGAAAAGAGCCATTTTATATAAATATAGTATTCATGTAAAGCCATAATTGTATTTTTGAATTAATAACGACATCATTATGAAGCTAAAAATCCCCTTTTATTACCATATTCTTCTTTTCTTAGGATTATTTCTAACCTTTTATCTTTGGGATATTGCAGTGAGCAATCAAAAAATAGATTTTGTTTTTAGCCGTTTGTATTTCTTTTTTAATATTGGCTTTGTTCTGTCTATTTTTATCGTTTATCTTTTAAATTTCTATACATTTTGCGATTGGTTTTTAAATAAAAAAAGAATTTTACTGTATTTGCTAAGTATTCCTGTTTCATTATTCATCTTTGCGGGAACGCGTTATTTTTTGCAGGAAGTTGTGGTGTTTGAACTTACCGGAATTCATAATTATGGAGAGGAAACACGTGAAGTTGGCTATTATATTCGGGATAATTTTTTCTTCGGATTGCCGGCTATAGTTTTAAGTGCTTTGAGTTATTTGTTTTGGCAATTTCAGAATGCGTATAAACAAAATCAGGAATTGTTGTTAGAGAATAAAAAAGCACAGCTCCAAATGCTAAAATCGCAGGTGAGCCCCCATTTTTTATTTAATACGCTTAATTCTTTCTATAGCCAGTTGATTTTGAAAGATGATAAAATGGCTTCGGATATTTTAGTATTGTCGGATTTGTTACGCTATGTGATTACTGAAACAGAAAAAGAGGAAGTATTGCTTTCAAAGGAAATTCAGTTTCTTCAAAATTATATTCATCTACAGCAAAAACGATTTGAAGATCAGCTCTATTTGGATTTTGAAGTGGAAGGAGTTTATTTGGCCCAAAAAATCCTTTCATCGGCGTTGATTCATTTTATCGAAAATGTTTTTAAGCATGCTAAACTCAATAATCCGGATGAAAAAGCGATTATTTCGATACAAATAAAAGAAGGGTTTTTAGAATTGTCTACCTTTAATTATAATGTAGGAGGAGAGAATTATTCATCGACCGGAATTGGTTTTGAAAACCTCATCAAGCGATTAGAATATACCTATAAAGATCAGTTTACACTTGAAAAAACAGCAGAAAACAATACCTTTAAAACCTATTTAAAAATACCACTAAAACAATAATTATGGCCTTTAAATGTATCATTGTTGATGACGAACCGCCAGCAACCCGCATTCTGGAGAATTACATCTCGAAAGTATCTTTTCTGGAAAAAGTGGGCGTTTTTAATGATGCATTGAAAGCCTTGGAATTTTTAAATACACAATCTGTTGATGTTATTTTTTTGGATATTCAGATGCCGCAATTAACGGGGCTGCAGCTTTCCAGAATTATTTCTAAAGATATAAAAGTCATATTTACAACTGCTTATCCTGATTTTGCATTAGAAGGTTTTGAACTCAATGCTATTGATTATTTATTAAAGCCCATTGCTTTTGAACGTTTTTATCAGGCTGTTTCTAAACTGAATACTGATCCAAAAACGGAGGTGGCAACCAATAACTCATCTGATTTTATTTTTATTAAAACAGACGGGAAGAATAAATTTCAGAAGCTGTTTTTAGAGGAGATCCTATATGTCGAAAGTCTGCAGAATTATGTTTGTATTCATACTTTGAAACAACAAATTATTACCCATTCTTCTTTAAAAAATGTCATTGAGTCATTGCCTGAAAAGAACTTTATCCAGATTCATAAATCGTATGTAGTTGCTTTAAAACAAATAGAATCTACAGATAGTTTTTCTGTTTTTATTCATGGTAAAGAACTGCCAATAGGGGCAACCTATAAAGATGCATTTTTTGATCGGATTGATCAGAATAAGATATAATCATGTATTGTGTTTTGATGAGTGGTTTAACCGCAAAGCACGCAAAGATTTTTGATTAACATTACGCTGATAAACGCAAAGTTCGCAAAGCTTTATTAATAAAAACTTTGCGAACTTTGCGTAAACCTTTGCGTTCTTAGCGGTTAAAAAACTTTATTTTTTATTCTTACCGTTTTTGTAGATCACTTTTTCTACCACCTGTACTTTAGGAGCAGTTTTCGTATTTTTCTTGAAAGGCTTTTTAGCTGCAGGTCCTGATTTAGAAGGAGCTTTGTCGCCTCTTCCTTTTTCAGCATCTTTGGCACTGGCTTTAAATTCAGGTCGTTCTTTTGTGCTGTCTTTTTTAGGAATTTCAGCTTTATGTTTGGCTAAAACATCATTTGGGTTTTTCGGGTTTTCTTTTGTTCCTCTTAAGTGAATTACCAATCCGTTTAAGAAATTACGTAAAACCTGATCCCCACATTCCATGTAGTTTTCATGATCTTCTGCTCTAAAAAAAGCACCCAATTCTGATTTTGTAATTCTAAAATCTACTAATTCTAAAATCTCAACTATTTGGTCGTCACGGAGCATCAAAGCCACGCGAAGTTTTTTTAGGATATCGTTGTTCGTCATTTTTTGTTTTTTAGTTTCAAGTTTGTTTTAAGTTTCAAATTCCTGCAATCTTTATCATTCAGACAAAGGAGGAATTTCCGCAATGTGAGCAAACAACGAAGATTCCTCTTTCGTGTGAATGGCAAACTATGCACTTATTTGCTACAAAGGTACGTTTTAAAACTAATTTGAGGACAATTTTAGATTTAGAATTAATGCAAAGATTTTATTGAAAAGGATACTTGTAATGAAGTATAACTGATGCAGTTATTTTCGCGCAAAGCCGCAAAGTCTCAAAGTAAACAAATTCACACTTAACGTCTTTGTGACTTTGCGCGAGATTAATCCAATATTTCTTTAACTACTTTTACTAAGGTTTAGAATTATGTTGATTTAAAATCTCTATAAGTTTATCTAAATCCTTCTGAAGATGATTCGCCGTAATCACGATTCGGTTCAGATTATTAGCATTTTCCTGATATTTAAAATTGGCAATAATGATTTTGTTGGCTTTTAATATATCGATCAGATTGTTGTCTTCTAAATAAATTAACGGATAGGTTTTATCAAATTTGATGTTTTGATTTTTGATTAACTTCTGATCCATATAATTCAAATTCTCCAGGAGTTTTTGATGCTGAATTTTATAAAGAGCTGCGGCATCAGCCAAAGTCTGAACAAAAGCAGGGTTCATTCCCGCAGCAGAAATAAAAATATTCAGATTTTTTATTTGATGGATGAAAGCAGCGTCGCTTGCAATAACGCCGCCATTTAAACCAAATGCTTTTCCTAAAGAAGAAATCATGATTTTTCTTTTAATAGGAAGATCGATTTCAGAATACATTCCACAGCCATTTTGGCCTAAAATTCCAAACGAATGCGATTCATCAATCAATAAAGTAATTTCTTTATGATTGGGGATTGCTTTCAAAATCGACAAATCAATTGCTTTAGTCTTAAATCCCGAAACTCCATCGGTTAAAAACGTAATTTTTTCTGATTGAGCATCGAACAAGCGTGGGTTGATTTCTCTGTTTAAAAAGACGGGAAAACTATCCTTAACCTGAATTGCAGGATGTATATCAGGAAAATGAAAAAAAGAATCTGTTTGTTTTTTCAGTTCATCAATGACGAGTTTTCCCGCAAGCATGCCGGAAGAAACCGTTACGGCACTTTCTGCTTTGATAAGGCTGGCTAAAAAAGTCTCGCCGTTTTCATACGCCGTTAGTTTGATATTGGCACTTCTGGAACTTCCGTAAGATGTTCCCCATTTTCGAATATTTTTGATCACCAATTCCTGAAACTCCTTATTGGTTGGTAATCCCAGATAAGCCGTTCCGCCAAAATATAAATATTCTTCGTGGTCGATTTCGATAATTCGATCCGGAAATTGATTGACATTCATAACATTTAGATTAAGGTAACTCCGGTTCCGTTACGTTCAGAATAATGAATAACCCCGTTTTCTATAGTTACTCCGGTTGCTATATCTTCGGCTAAAAGTAATGCTCCGTCCATATCAACATAATCGAGTTGAGGCAATAAATGCGCAATTGCCGAAATACCAACAGTAGATTCGGTCATACAGCCTACCATTGTTTTTAAACCGAGTTTTTTGGCTTCTTCGATCATGCGCTTTCCGGGAGTCAATCCGCCGCATTTTACCAGTTTTACATTTACACCGTGAAAATGACTGAAACATTTAGCGACATCTTCTTCGATAATACAGCTTTCATCAGCAATAATTGGTAAAACCGAATGTTTGAAAACTTCTTTATGTGCCTCCCAATTATCAGCTTTCATAGGCTGTTCCAGAAATTCTACGCCTAATTTTTTTAGTTCGACGGCATTATTTATGGTTTCGTCAACACCCCAGCCGCAATTGGCATCGATCCTGAATACAGTGTCAGTATGTTTTCTAAGCTCTTTTACGATAGCAATATCTTCTTTGGTTCCTAATTTAATTTTATAAATAGGCCAGGGAAGTTCCTGCATTTTTGAAACCATTTTTTCTATAGAAGCAATTCCTATAGTATAATCTGTAAGCGGATTATTCTCTATAGTATAATTCCATAATTCGTATAGTTTTTTGCCTTTTTTGCGTGCATATAAATCATTATAAGCCAAGTCTAAAGCGCATAAGGCAAACATATCGTCTTTTAAAAAAGGATGAATTTTTGCCCAAAAAATGTCAGGAGTTTCATTTTCTGTTGTTTCAATGATGTTTCTGATTTTTTCTAAATCCTGCATCATCATTGGTACTGTAGTTTTATAATACGGATTTGAAGTTGCTTCTCCAAAACCGGAAAATCCATCACCTTGTAATTCTACAATCAAAGAGGGCTGAAAATCGATTGATTCTCTCGAAATGGTAAAGGTGTGCTTTAATTTTAGATTATATTCTCTTAAGATCAGTTTCATTATTTGTATTATTTTTTGCTAGATTTTTTATTAATACCCAAGCCAAAGAACAGCCTTTACAAAGCCATCCCTCCATAATTTTTCATTGTGTTCTCCGTCTTTTACTACTTTAGATTTAGTAAGATGCAGGCAATAACACCGTTTAGTATCGAGTAAGCGTTCCATTTTGGTCATATCTTTTACCATGTCATCACTTTCTTTGTCTCCGCATAAAAAGTAAATTTTGGTTTTGATCTTCGGAGCTTGTTCTGTTAAAGTATAAATATCATTCGAAAACCAGAAAGATGGCGAGAAAACGCCCGCTTTTCCAAATGTTTCCGGATATTTCAGAATGGCATAATACGAAACTAATCCGCCAAGCGAACTTCCCATGATTAGGGTATTTTTTGCTTTTGGCTTGGTTCTGTAGGTTGCATCGATATAAGGTTTTACTGTTTTTACTATAAAATTCAAATAATTATCGGCATTTCCTCCGCCGTATTTTTCATTTTTATAAGGCGTTAGTTCCTCTGTACGTTTCTCATTTCCGTGTTCTATTCCAACTACAATTACTGGCGCTTTCAAACTATCCAGTTTTTCATCGACATTCCATTCTCCGGAATAAGCGGTTTTAGCATCGAATAAATTCTGTGCATCGTGCATGTAAATCACGCTGTATTTTTTGGCTGAAGCCGAATAATCTTTAGGAAGGTAAATCCAGATTTTTTTGGTAGTTTTTAATTGAGGTGCTTCAATTGTAAAAACAGATACATTTTTTGCAGCAGTACTTTCTTGTGCAATTCCAACAGCTGTTATGCAGAGTAATATAAAAAAGAAGAATGCTCTAATCATGAGTGCTGTTGCGTTTTAGATTTAAAAACAATATTTTAGCTAAAAATAATAAATTGATGAATACCGAAGCAGAAAAGAGAAGTTTACTTTTAGAAATGATTGCTTTTTCTACTGTTGATGGGCACCTGCACAAAAGAGAGTATGATTTTTTGTGGCTTGTAGCGCAGGAATTAAATATTGGACTGGATGTTTTTCATGATTTATTTCATCAGGAAATGACTGGTTCAATTATCAAATCAGAATTTCAGCGTATTCAGCAGTTTTACAGATTAGCTTTAATCATGTATTGCGATGGTATTTTGCATGAAAAAGAAGCTAAAGCCATACAGCAAATTGCCATAGAAATGGGTTTGAATCCAAATGCGACCAAACGCGTTTTAGATCTGATGAAAAAAGCGCCAAATGCGATCATTGATCCTAAAGTTTTATTGAAAGTTTTTCAGGAACAACATAATTAAAAAAGGACTGTAATGCTACAGTCCTTTTTTAATTATTAAGGTTTTAATTTTTTTGAAGGCTGAAATTTTGGATGTCCTGTATTAGAATAAGCGAAACTAATTATGTTGGCCGAAATTTCTATATTTTTTGTGCTGCTATTACCTATTCCGTGACCGGCTTCAAAATCTGTAAAAAAGAGTATTGATTTGTCTGATGTGTTAGCGTTTTGAAGTAATGCAGCAAATTTTGCCGGTTCCCACGCGGTAACACGCGGATCATTAATTCCTGCCGTGATTAAGGTTGCCGGATAAGAAGTTCCTTTCTTAATGTGATGATAGGCATCCATCTCTAATAAAGCTTTAAAATCTTTTGGATCTTTTACTGTGCCAAATTCAGGAATATTGGCCGGTCCGTTAGCTTGAACTTCTGACCGAATAGCGTTCAATGAACCTGCATCAATTATCGATGCGGCAAATAAATCCGGACGTTCGGTAATTGCCCTTCCTATTAGTATTCCACCTGCACTGTAGCTGCGAATTGTGATTTTTTCTGGCCTGGTATATTTTTGATCAATCAGGTATTCTGTTGTTGCGATCAGATCCTTCCAGGTATTCGGCTTTGTTTCTTTAAAACCTTCTTTATGCCATTTTTCTCCTAACTCTCCGCCACCTCTAACGTGAGCTACAACATAGATACCGCCATAAGTACAATATTGTAGAACCCGATTAGGACTAAAATAAGGCTCAAGGGAGGTTCCGTAACATCCATATCCTACTATAAGCACAGGATTATTTCCATTGAGTTTGGTGTTTTTGTCATAAATAAGTGAAACAGGAACCATAACACCATCGTATGAAGGTATCATAACCTCTTTAGAGATTATATCTTTAAATTCTGGATATTCGATTGGTTTTGTTAAAGGCTGGAAAGTAAATGTATTGTTTGATGGATTATATAAATATCTTTTAGACTGAGAAGTCCAGCCCGCGAATGTCATCCAGATATCGCTTTTGTTTTCATCTGGAGTCGAAAAGGATACTGAGCCTGCCTGAAAAGGTAATTTTAATTCAACTGGATTCGTTTTATTTTTTGCCAGAAAGTAAACTTTTGCTTCGACACCATTCTCTGTAATTGAATAATACAAACCATCTTTTGTGAGGCTAAAATCTGTAATACTCCCATTTTTGGGCTCTTTTACTATTGTTACGGCATTTTCTATTTCAGGATGTGAAAGAGGAACCTTGATGATTTTGAAGTTAGAGGCATTCTTAAAAGTTAGATAATACATAAATTCTTTATCGTGGAGATAATTAACAACTTCATCTTTTTTACTGACCAAACTTGTCCAGCTTACAGGAGAGAAATTATTCTTGAATTTGCTGGTATACAGTATAATCCTATTGTCTACAGTACGAATCAGGGCGTAGTTTCTATTTGAATTTTCATGATAAAAATTATAGGGGCTTTCTTCGGGAGCAATATTAAGTTCGGGATTGGTGGCGTTAGAAAGAAATTCAATATCTTCTTTTTCGCTTTGACCTAATTTATGATAATAAACTTTTGTGTTTAAGGATCTGTTGAGATCTGTAACATCAGATGAATTGAGTCTTGTAAAAGTAAAGGAATTCCCGTCAGGCATCCAGGAAGCATAGCTATATCCACATTTATCAAATACTTCCGGATATATTTTACCTGTAATATCAATGATAAAGAGATCACTGCTTTCGGATCCGTTTGGAGAAACTTCAACGGCAACTTTATCTCCTTGAATATTGGGGCGAATTGTACTTATATTATAAGTAACAGCGTTAGTTTTTTTGTAAGTTAGGGGATCAAAAAGCAATTTCTCGACTCCCTTAAATCCTTGTCTGTAATATAATTTAGGATTTGCCTCGTTAGCATTTCGTTTTAGATAGAAGTACGTATTATTTTTGGTGATCTTCAAATCAGAAATTACACTTTCTCTTCTGGAATCAAACTCCTTTAATTTAGCTATTAAGTTTTCACGTTCCGGAATTTCGTTTAACTTTTCGCGAGCATAATCAGCATTGCTTTTCATCCAGTCAATCACTTTAGTATCGTTTAGATTTTCGAGATAACGATAAGGGTCTGATATGGTTTCTCCAAAATAATTGTCGGTAACAATTACTTCGGGTGCTGGCTGTGGCTTATTTTGTGCTGAAATAGAAATTATGGAACCTAAAAAAGAAGCAGTAATTAAGATGAATCTTGTATTCATAAATTAATTTAGTTTGACAGTACGATTAAAATAACAGGTGGTTTTTACAAACGTAAATATATATAAAACCATTTTAGTTAATTGATAATTAATGATTTTTTAAGCCAATTGTTCCTGCAATTTTTTAATATCATCACGTAATTTTGCTGCTTGCAAAAAGTCTAATTCTTTTGCGGCTTTCTCCATTGATTTTCGTTTCTCACGAATCATTTTTTCTAATTCTGCTTTAGATAAATATGCCGTTTCCGGTTCGGCTGCTACTGATAAAGTATGGCCTAGTTCATATTCGACCAATGGATTTTTAGTAAAAGCACTTTCGATTTTTTTATTTAAAGCCTGTGGCGTGATTCCATGTTCAGTGTTATAGTTGATCTGTTTGGTTCGGCGATAGTCTGTTTCGTCAATTGTTCTTTGCATGCTCGCAGTAATTTTGTCGGCATACAAAATGGCTTTTCCGTTTAAATTTCTTGCCGCACGACCAATAGTTTGCGTTAGCGATCTGTGGTTACGAAGGAAACCTTCTTTGTCTGCATCTAAAATTGCAACAAGAGAAACCTCCGGTAAATCAAGACCTTCACGAAGTAAGTTTACACCAATCAAGACATCAAAAATACCTTTTCGTAAATCCTGCATGATTTCGATACGCTCTAAAGTATCCACTTCAGAGTGAATATAACGGCAACGAATGTTAACCTTAGTTAAGTATTTGGCTAGTTCTTCTGCCATTCTTTTGGTCAAAGTTGTAACCAGGACTCTTTCGTCTAATTCGCAGCGTACCTGAATTTCTTCGATCAGATCATCAATTTGATTCAGACTAGGTCTTACTTCGATAACGGGATCTAATAATCCCGTTGGACGAATAATTTGTTCTACATAAACACCATCTGTTTTTTGTAATTCGTAATCTGCGGGTGTTGCAGATACATAAATGACCTGATTTTGTATGGCTTCAAACTCTTCAAATTTCAAAGGTCTGTTGTCCATTGCAGCGGGTAAGCGGAAACCATATTCTACCAGATTTTCTTTACGGCTTCTGTCGCCTCCATACATGGCGTGCACCTGAGAAACGGTTACGTGACTTTCATCTACAATCATCAAATAATCACTCGGGAAATAATCTAATAAACAGAACGGTCTCGTTCCGGCTTGTCTTCCGTCAAGGTATCTCGAATAATTTTCGATTCCGGAGCAATACCCTAATTCCCGTATCATTTCTAAGTCGAAATTGGTACGTTCTTCCAGACGTTTTGCTTCTAAGTGTTTTCCTATTTCTTTAAAATAATCGACTTGTTTCACTAAATCCTGCTGAATTTCCCAAATTGCACCTTGCAATACATCCGGAGAAGTCACAAACATATTAGCAGGATAAATGGTCAATCGTTTGAATTTTTCTATCACTTGTGAGGTCTTCACATCAAATGATTCTATTTCTTCTATTTCGTCACCAAAAAAGTGAATTCTAAAGGCATCATCGGCATAACTTGGATATACTTCGACTGTATCACCTTTGATTCTGAAAGTTCCCGGATTAAAATCAGCCTCGGTTCTGGCATATAAACTCTGAACCAGACTATGAAGTAATTTAGTTCTCGAAATAACCTGATCTCTGGTTATTTCAATTACATTCTTTTTAAATTCAACTGGATTTCCAATACCGTACAAACACGAAACAGAAGCGACAACCAAAACGTCCCGACGTCCTGAAAGGAGGGAAGAAGTGGTGCTCAGACGCATCTTTTCGAGCTCTTCGTTGATAGATAAATCCTTTTCGATAAAAACCCCTGTTACAGGCATAAAAGCTTCGGGCTGGTAGTAATCGTAGTAGGAAACGAAATATTCAACCGCATTATTCGGGAAAAATTGTTTGAACTCTGAATATAATTGGGCTGCCAATGTTTTATTGTGCGCCAAAACCAAAGTAGGTCTTTGAACTTCCTGAATAACATTGGCCACCGTAAATGTCTTTCCGGATCCGGTAACACCTAATAATGTCTGGTACTTTTCGCCATCGATTACACCTTGCGAAAGTTTTTCGATTGCTTGCGGCTGATCACCTTTTGGACTATACTCTGAGGATACTTGGAAATTCATTTTTGGACGATGAAAGATTAGTTTTGTAAAGATACAAAGTTTGAATTCTATATAAAAGCTAAAAAATGTTGCCACGACCCGAGCGCCAGCGAACAGGCGAAGCAATTACACGAATTTTTGCGAATTTTTTTTTATATTATTATTGATTGAACTTGTGTAGTCCCTAAGGGACATTCTGGACGTGTTATGGTTCTTTTATACCAAAATTAAATTCCTAACGGAGTTTTTTCTAAATATTGAAATCCTTAAAAGAATATCTCGTAGAGATTAAATGTTGGTGAAAAATAATTTAGTTAACTAATATATGTCCCGTAGAGACTACACCTTTTTAAGACTATTCTAAAAAGTTAATCATAGCATCGTTTACCAGTTTTGATTGATCTATGGATAAAAAATGTCCTGCGTCTTTTATAGTTTGCGTTTTGCTTTTGATTAAATATTTATTTGCTCTTTCCAGACTTTCTTCAGAATTAATGACATCATGGTCACCAATTAAAACCAAAACCGGATTGGTGATCGACTTTAATTCGTCATCTGAAAAAGGATGCATTTTGAGCATACTTGAATTTGACTTTGCATATTTATTGGCCAGATAAAATTGTCGTTTATAAACAGGGCTAATTTTTTCGGGATGAGTAGAAAATGTATTTAATGTTTTGCCGAATTTCTTTTCACTTGGGAATAATTTAAGCATTAATGCAGATGTCGTTTTGCCTACTTTATCAATAAATTTGAAGGTTTGAGCCGGACTTAACAACACGATTTTATCAATTGAATTGTTTTTTTGTGTTGCCAGTAAAGTAGCAATCCAGCCTCCTCTTGAAGCGGCTACAATATCAAATTTATTTAATTTATAGTGGTCAAATATTTCGTTGTATAAAATTACAATATCTTCTGATGAAAGTGATTTTGAAGTCAATATAGATTTTCCCGGTTCCATCATGAAATCAATAGCATAAATACGATGATTTTTGGCCAGAGGCTTAATATTAGGATACCACATAGTAGAACTGGCGTCCATTCCGTGAAGTAAAACTAAATTTTTTCCGTTTTTAGGCCCTGCAATAATAACATGTGCCGTTCCGTAGGAGGTTTTAATGTTTTCTTCAGAATAAGGAATATCCCAAAGTTTTAAAGCTTTGTCGTAAGAATTTATATAAACTTGTTTTTCGCTCTTGGTTTTGAAAATGTAATCGTCAAATTTTGCTTTTTTAGTCGAAGAACAACCTGTAATTAGGATTAATAATAATAGTCTAAAGTATATTTTTGGCATAGTAATAAAATTCAATTGGTATTAAAGGTACGGAAATTGCGCGCCGATAAAGTATCAGAATTTTATTTTAAAGTATCAAAATTATAATACTTTGGGATTTCGACTTGTATGTCTGATTCTTAAAATTTGAATTTCTGTTGAAGTGATTTTATATGATATCCTATAACTGTAAAGTTCGTACGCACGATAATTACCGTTATTAAATTCTTTAATTTCATCTAATTCATATATTTCCCAGTTAGTTTTTTAGTATCGTAACTGAATTGTAAATAGCATCAATTACTTTATTTGAAATGCCACTATTTTTGGACTGTTTTAATAAATGAAAGTAAATTTTTTCAAGTTGATTTCGAGAAGTTTTTGACCAAATTATTTCTTTTTCCATTGCTCGATCTTATCTTTAATCTCATTATGAGAATAAAAATTTCCATTACTAATATCTTCTTCTGCTACTTTTAGTTCATTATTATATTGCTCAGAATAGTTTTTAGGAATAGTTTTTCTACTATCTAAAATAGTTTTTAGGGCAGATAAAAAAGGATCATCTTCAATTTTAGTAATTTCAGATATTAAAAGATTTTGGAGTTCAAGAGTGTTCATGACACTATAAATTTACTCAGAGTTACAAAACAAAATTAAAAGAAACACATTTAAGATTCTTGAAACTTCCACGCTTTTTGCTGACTTTCACTCAAAAATGTCCAGGCCACGATTCTGCTGTTTTTTTGGCCTTGAGCCATATCAATGGTTTTTATCGTAGAAGCATTTACTTTATTTAATGTTTTGTAAATACTGGAAAGATTTTCTCTTTTTGAAACTAAAGTAGTGAACCACAAACATTGCATGGCAAATTTTGCACTTTCGTAAATCATTTGCGTAACAAAGCCAATTTCGCCGCCATCGCACCATAATTCGGCGTTGTGACCTCCGAAATTAAGGACCGGATTTGTTTTTTTCTTTTCCTTTGGATTTAAATTCGAAACTTTACGAACGGTACTTTGATTGGCATCTTCGGCAGAAGAATGAAAAGGCGGATTACACATCGTAAAAGTAAAACGATCTTCGGGTGTGATGATGTTTTTGAAAATAAACCGGGCTTCGGTTTGCTGCTGTAAGCTTATAGCGTCGATTAATTTTGGATTTGCCTCGATGATTTTGCTGCAGTTTTCTATGGCTTTTTCGTCGATGTCTGTCCCTACGAAACTCCAGTCGTAAATGGCATTTCCTAAAATGGGGTAGATGCAATTAGCCCCAGTTCCTATGTCTAAGCCTAAAACAGATGATCCTTGCGGAATGATTCCGTTGTTGGTTTCGGCTAATAAATCAGCTAAATAATGAATATAATCTGTTCTTCCGGGAATGGGAGGACAAAGATAATTTTTAGGAATATCCCAGTTTTGTATGTCGTAATAAGTTTGTAATAAGGCTTTGTTAAGCGCTTTTACAGCTAATGGATTACTGAAATCAATCGTTTCGATTCCGTGAATGTTGATTGCAACGTATGCTTTTAGTTCAGGACAATTCGCGATAAGAAGTTCGAAATCATAGCGGGAACGGTGAAGATTTCGGGGATGTAAATTGTTTTTTTCGGAATTGTCTGTTGCTTTCATTTTCTAAATTTCCGTGCAAAGATAGTCATTCTTTTTGCGGGAAATGCTAATTATGAAAACGATTGCCTTAGCCCTGATGGAAGCGGCATCCTTTTGTGCCGGCGTTCGGCACAAAAGATATAGCGGACAGCAGGAAGAGCTTCTGGAAATTCTAATACTAAAGTTTAAAATCCCATGTTAAAATTCTAAATTCCAATAAAAAAAATCCAAACTCCAAATGCGGATTTAAACACATAGAAACATAGATTTTTAGCTGATTTCTGAGAATATAAAAAAAGCCAGCTTTCTCATATAGTTCTCTAATGTGAATTAATGCAAGAGTGAAACGACTTTTTTATAGATCTTTGCACTATGTCTCTATGTGTTTCAAAAAAACGTCAGATCTTATTAATCCATGCATTCCATGAGCAACAAATCACCATCGGTATGGGTGATACTGACCAAACCGTCCTGGAGAACAGAATTGCTGCTGCCAGTTCGATAACCAATGGTTAAGGTGTCATCTTTTAAGGGATATTGTAAATTACTGGAATTAATACCTTTTACAACACCAATTGGAATCAAAGAAATTGGTGTTTTTGCGGTGTACCATTTCTCGAATTTGTTTGGTAATAAAAATATTTTAGAATGATCGTCGAGAATTACAATTTTAAGCAAATTGCGGTAACGAACGATGTTGGTAAGGTTTGTAATGGTATGATCGGCACGCTTTCCGGTTGCCCAAACAACGTTTACGGCAGGAATTTTTCTGGCGATTAAATAATCAAAAGCTTTTTCTAAATCGGTTTTGTCCTGATCCGGAGTATGTACAATTTCGATAGGATATTGTGCTGTTTTGTAGATTTCAGGATCAAAACCATGATCAAAATCACCTAAAAGTACATCGACTTTTATACCTAGTTCAACAACTCTTTCAATGGCAGAATCCAGCACGATAACCAGTGGCGACCATTCGAGCAATTGTCCTAACAATTCGGGATTGCAAGCTGCTCCATTTGCAATAATTAAGGCTGGTTCCTGATCGTCGCGTACAATATGGTGTGAAGACATGCTGAATTGTTTTTTTTAATGGGTAAATGTACGAAAGATATTTTGTAGCGGATATATTGTAATTTAAAGAATCTGTTTTTTAAACTTGATAATAACAAAAAAAAATACCCTCAAATAGTGTCTCACTTTTTGAGGGTAGTTCAAAGATGTTGTTTTTTAATTTTTTAAAAATTTGTGTGTTGCTGTTCCTTTATTTGAGTTTATTCGGATAAAGTAAACACCGTTATTTAAACTTGAAACATCGACATTTGAAAATGTTTTTTTATTTTTTAATTCTAATACTGATTGTCCCAGAATGTTGTAAATCTGTATTGATGTTATAGCTACATCTTCATTTGATGTGATGTTTAAAACATTTTTCACAGGATTAGGAAACAAAATAAAATTATCTTCATTATTGCCAAATAAAAAATCTGGCTTACTTAATGTACCTTTATATGCTAGTAAGCGAACTGAACCATTAGACCAGGTATTTTTATATTTAGTAAAATTTCCTGTAACTAAAAGACTTCCGTCTTTTTGAAATTTTATCGCATTGATATTTGCATCAAAAGCATCTCCTGAATCAAATGTATTGTCTATTTTTCCATTACTTTCTAATCTTTGAAAGTCATTTTTGGCATATTCATTAGGATCTCGATTCAGAGTAGTAGATAGTATAATTTTATTGTCTGGCTGAATCACTAATCTTTTAGTGTACATGGGGATACTGGAAGCAAAATATTCAGTAAATGTATTATCAATAGAACCATCAGTATTTAAACGCTTTAATACAGAATTTTTTCCTTCCTGATTTAACTCAAAACTACCTCCAACTATAATTTTTCCATCAGATTGTATGCCTAAAGAATAGACAAATCCTCTTAGTAAAGCCTGATCAGCATTAAATGTATTGTCAAATGTTCCATCAGCGTTGAATCTGGCAAGGCGATTGGTTTTTATTTCATTGTAGAAACTAAAATTTCCTCCTAAAATTATTTTACCATCAGGCTGAAGGGCTGCCGTGTAGCATACGTTGTCAAATCCTGATGTGTCAGCAAAGGTATTGTCTTTAGAACCGTCAGAGTTTAATCTTATAATTTTTTGCTGGGAATTAGAAATAACTAAGATTTTGCCATTAGGCTGTAGCAATAGTGTATTTACATCGCCAACAACAGTTTTAACAAAAGAATTATCGATCGTGAAGTCATCATTATATCTTACTAAACCTGAGTCTTTGCCTGCTGTAATTTTAAAAACGATAATTTTACCATCAGGCTGAACAATTCCTTGTTTAAAGTAATTTTGTTCATTTTGTGTGGTTGAAAATAAATTACTTTTCAGATTATTGTTAAAAATCAAATTTCCGTTTTTATTTAATAATTTTATTCCATCATGGTATTTTGTATTGTATGTATTCTTGCTATATCCCAAAATTACAATATCACCATTTGGCTTTTCTAAAATATCATTTCCTGCATAGAAAGTGTTTAGCTGTTGTGTGTTAACTTCAGAAGTAGTTAAATTTAATTTAATAAATTTATTAAAAGTTGAAAGTCCGCCCGGAAAATTTATGGTATTTAGTGAACAAACTAATAATTCATTATTAGGGTAGAGCAAAATTTTATTTGAAGTTGAATTTACATCTAGTTTTATCGGAGCTGTATTATCAATCGAACCATCTGAATTAATAAGCGTTAAATTATTTGTCAAAATTTTATTATTAGGAAGCAGAATAAAATCTTTTACCGTTGCCATTGGAAATCCGGGTACGACATATTCAAATGACGAATCTTTTGTCCCATCACTATTAAATCTCATAAAACCTCTTGTGTCTAAAGATTTAAACGAAGTAAAACAAGCTCCAAATAATATTTTTCCATCAGGTTGTAATGCTAATTTGCAATCACTCATGCTATTATAACCAACAGTATTAGAAGAACAGATTCTTCCAAAACCTTCTATGGCAGTAAAACTTTGATCTGCTGTTCCATTAGTATTTATGCGATCAATTTTATAACTGCTTTCTTTATTATAAGTATTTTTATATACTCTTAAGATCTTGCCATCAGGTTGTAATTCAATTTTAAAGATTTCGTAAGGATAGTCAGACTGAAAAGTTCTGTCAATAGAACCGTCAGAATTTAAACGCAGTGCGTTTCGACCATAAAAGTTTCCATAAATGGTTGCTTCAAATTTACCTGCAATTAATATTTTTCCATTTGGTTGTAGTTTTACAAAATCGATCTGAGTAATGCTAAATATGCTAAACCCTGGATTGGTAAAGTTAAACGTATTGTCAATTGAACCATCCTGATTTAATCTAACAATTTTATTTACAGCTGTACCATTGTAAGATTTAAAAAGGCCACACGCCACTATTTTACCATCAGGTTGGATTACAATATTATTGACAGTAGAATCAAATCCTAAACCAGTTTGAAAAGAATTGTCAATGGTTAAATCTTTGTTTAATCTTAAAATATTGTTTCCAATAGTTTCTTGTTTATTATTATATAATTTATAAGAATATTGGCCTCCAATTAAAATCAATTTTCCATCACTTTGCAATGCAAAATCCGGGCTTAATAAATTTAGAATAGGAAGTTTGTCTTTGCAGTCAAAGTCTGGGTCAATATCTGAGGATATCTGGGCGTTAGCAAGTAATGAAATAAAAGAAAATAGTAGTAAAAAGTAGTGTTTTTTCATAAGTTTTGTTTGTGGCAAATGTATTGTTAATGTTTGTATTAACTTTTATTATTTGCTAATTTATTTTTTATAAAATAATAAATAAAGGAACTTCAATGAAAACGTATTCACTATTAATTTATATCATTAATCTTCGATGATAATTAATTTGTCCTAAATGATAGGCTAAATGTGTTGCAAGATGAACGAGAAAAAATTCTGTTGTCATTTCTTTTTCAAAAACAATTTGTGGGTATATGGCCTGTAAGTCAGCTTCTGTTAAACTGTCAAGCGCATTATTTACAACCAGAATCGTTTGCTCAATTTTTGTTATGAGTTCAGTTTTAGGAATATCTTTTAATGAAAATTCTATAGGGCGATCCCGGATATAACCCGTTTTTCCTATTTCGGCTCCTATGTAGGTGTTTATGTTTCCTATTAAATGGAGACAAAGATTCCCTGCAGAATTTGAGATATTTTTATCCGTTACCCAAATCTGACTTTCATTTTGATACGATTCTATTTCAATCTTTAATTTGTTAAGATCCCGGTTGAAAAGTGATTTTAGTGTTTCAATTAGCATGATTTTGAACTTTAGTGGTTATCGGGATCCAGATTTCTTCTTCAGAATCCGGATCTTCTTTTTTGTACTGATCTCCCATTACGGCAAAATGCGGCCTTTCGTCTATGGTATATGCTGAATTCGGTAACCATTCTACAAATATCGAATGATACGTTTTATGCCCTTCGCTTTGCGGGCCTTTATGAACAAAAACGGCATACAATCCGGTTGGAATTGTTAAGGTTTCCATTTCTGAAGGAACTTCGTCAAAATCAGATACTTCGACTGCGGCCCATTTTTGGAAGTTATGATTAGGATCAAAATTGTCAAAATGGTTTAACGGAAAAACTTCAAGTGAATATAAATTCTTGTCTATCGCATTCCTGATCTCTTTGCGTTTTGGCATAAAGCCACTCCATAACTGAAATGTTTTATTTTCTATAAACGACATCTCAATGTACTTACCAATAAGTTTTTTTTCGGTTAAAGTTTCAATTCTTGCTTCCATATACACTGATTATTGAATTTTATATTTTTTAAGGTCTGTTTCGCTAAGTGAAAAATAGCCTAACGGATAGTTGGCTTTATCATTCGTATTGATGATATTTCCTTTTACTGTTGCCGGTGGCGATTGAAAAGGGCCGCCAACATTACTTCCGGCAATACTAACCAAAATGCTCATATAATTATAATATTGCTTTGAAATTCCGTAATGGGTTACTTCGACTTCATCTCCAATTTTTAATTCGTCATCATCTGATTTACTGAAATATTCGTTGCCCTGAAAAAACTTATCTTCACTCACATAATATGTTGAGGTAATTTTACCTGAATATACATATTTATACAAATAAAAATTATCAGCATCTGCAGGATCGTTATAAAAGGCCCTGATTTCAATATCTTTTCCTGTAATTCCGCCTTCATTGTTTTGTTCAATTCGGCTTATGGGAGCAACTGATTTCAGGGTTTCAGTGGCATTATAGGTTGTTCCTTTGTTAATTACGGTCAAAGTATAAATTTCATCTATTACCGGTTTGAAGTTGTTACAAACATAACGTCCTGTTTTTGGAACTTCTGTAAAATTAAATTGCTCGTTTTGGCTGTTTTTTATAAAAACGGTTGCACCTGAAACGGTTGGAATTACATTTTGAAAATAGCCTGTTGTAGTAGTCAGTTTTATGGTTTGCTGTTTTCCTGTTGTTCCTTTTTGCCAGTTAATAGCTGCTTCTATTACTAATTTTGGAGCAGCGGTATCGAGATCAACATCAACAACTTCTTCACAACTGCTAAAGAAAGCTAATATAAAAAGTACGATTAATAGAGTTGTTTTTTTCATGGTATATTTTTTTTCTGTTTTCAGAAATTGGTTTTAGAATTTAAAATTATAACTAACAGCAGGAACAATTCCAAAAATGGATGTTTGAACGGCTTCATTTGCACCGGTATCAACATTCTGACGGAAATTGATCGACGCTGCATTATGGCGATTGTATAAATTATAAATACTAAAAACCCATTCGCCTTTCCAGTTTCTGTCTTTATTTTTTCGGGGGGTCAAAGTTGCCGAAACATCTAAATGATGGTAAGCAGGCAAACGGTTTTCGTTTCTTAATCCGTAATTGGGAACCGTGATCCCTAAATATTCATACTGACCGTTTGGATAGGTTACGGGCTGACCTGACTGTAAGGCAAAGTTAGCACCAAAAGACCATTTTTCGTTTAAAGTATAGGCTGATGTAACGGCTAAATTATGTGTTTTGTCGTATGCTGAACTGTACCATTCTCCGTTGTTAATTCCTGTTTCTTCAGGAGTTCTTCCCGGGGTTTGTTGTTGCGATTTTGATAAGGTGTAGGAAATCCATCCGTTGAATTTACCTTCGTTTTTTTTCAGCATAAATTCTACACCATAGGAGCGCATGCGTCCGTTTAGGATGACTTGTTCAATGGCATCATTGGCAATTAAATCTGCGCCATCGATATAATCCAGCCTGTTTTTGATTTTTTTGTAATACGTCTCCACTTCTACAGAATAGGCACCATTATTTATATTTCTAAAATAACCCAGCGCTACCTGATCGGCAATTTGTGGTTTGATATAATTATCACTTGGCATCCAGACATCCAGCGGAGTAGGTGATGAGGTATTCGAAATCAATTGCAGGTATTGTGCCATTCTGTTATAACTGGCTTTAATTGCCTGATCATCGTTTAGTTGATAAGAAGCTGAAAAACGTGGCTCTAAATTATTGTAACTCTGAATTTCTTTGTTCTTGCCAAAATACTTTGTTGAGGTTGGCGTCGCTTTTTCATAAATCTGCATATCTGTATTAAAAATTACCGGATTGTTATTCTCGTAATAATTAATGGTCGAAGACCCTAAACGATAAAATAAACTATAACGCAATCCGTAAGAAACGGTAAATTTTTTAGAAAGCTGATTTTCGGCTTCAATATAAACAGAGGGTTCAAACGCATATTTTTTATCCAGCTGATCCGGATTAATCCCCGATGTTTCATTACTTGGCTTAATAGTTCCGGGATTGAATTCGTAGTAAATTCCGTTTAAACCGTAATTTAGTTTGAATTTATCTGAGATATAATTTTTGAAATCGTATTTGATATTGTAATTTTTGATTCCCGAATCCCATTTGAAACCTACGAAATCTAAATCTAAACCATAATAATAGTCACTGTAAATCAAAGATAAATTGGCAAATAATTTATCAGAATATAAATGGTTCCAACGCAGGTTTAAAGTAGAGTTGCCATAAATATTAGTAAAACTTTTATTCAGGCTAAAAACATCACGACCAAAATAACCGGACAAATACAAACTGTTGTTGTCGTTTAGTTTATAACTTAATTTTGTGTTTAAATCATAAAAATAGGCGGTATTGTCTTTTTGATCTGCTGATAATTTTAAAAATAAGTGTGCATAAGAAGCACGTCCGCCAATTAAGAATGAACCTTTATCTTTTACCAAAGGCCCTTCTGCAAGAATTCGACTCGAAATTAACCCGATTCCTCCATTTACATGAAATTCTTTACTGTTTCCGTCTTTTTGATAAATATCCAGAACAGAAGAAGCCCTTCCGCCGTAACGGGCAGGAATGCCTCCTTTATATAATTTTAAATCTTTAATAGCATCCGGATTAAAAACTGAGAAAAACCCAAAGACGTGTGACGAATTAAATATGGTTGCCTCGTCTAATAAAATCAAATTCTGGTCAGCTCCACCACCCCGAACATTAAATCCTGAAGCGCCTTCACCTGCATTGGTAACACCCGGAAGCAATAAAATTGATTTTAAAACATCAACTTCTCCCATCACCACTGGCATTTTTTTTATGGTGGCTATAGAAAGTTTATTGGCACTCATTTCAGGCGATTTAATATTGATTTTGCCTTTATTATCTGTAATTATAACTTCCCGAAGCTCTTCGCCACTTTCATTAATGGCAAAATTACTTTTGGTGTTTCGATTTAAAACGACTGTTTTTTCAATGGTTTGATAGCCCACATAGCTAATCTCGATTTGATGTTCGCCTTTTGGGACTGTAATGGAATAAAAACCATACTCATTGGTTGTAGTTCCAATTTTTAAAGCCGGAATATATACGTTTACCCCAATTAAGGTTTCATTGTTTTTAAAGTCACTGATTGTACCGCTTAAAGTAAATTTTTCCTGAGAAAAGGCAGGTAAAGTTGTTAAAAGGAAGATAAGGAAAAGGCCAGTTTTTTTTAAAATCATTGTCTTGGTTTTGAATCACATAGTTAATAATTCTTACTAAATATTACTGCGGAACGTTTGTTAAACATTAGTTAAGAATATTTATAATTTGTTACAGCTTTGCCTTTCTTTTTTAGGTTTCTACAGGTTAGCGGTTTTTGGAATGGATTTTAGTAACAGCAATTCGAACCCTTTTCTGTAAAATAAAAAAGACAACCGTTTAAAGTTGTCTTTTTTAAAATATGTAAACTAAATAGTTTTTCTATTATTTAATTTGTGCAATAATGGAATTGAATGTTGCACTTGGTCTCATGGCTTTGCTCACTAATTCAGGAGTTGGCTGGTAGTAACCGCCAAGAGTTTGAGGTTTTCCCTGTGCACCAATTAATTCAGCATCGATTTTGGATTCGTTAGCTTCAAATTCAGCTGCAATTGGAGTAAAGATGGCTTTCAATTCGGCATCTTTATTTTGAGCGGCTAAAGCTTGTGCCCAATAAAAAGCAAGGTAGAAATGAGAACCACGGTTGTCAATCTGACCTACTTTACGAGCGGGAGATTTATCGTTTGCCAGGAATTTGTCATTAGCTTCGTCTAAAGTTTCAGATAAAACAATGGCTTTAGAGTTGTCTAAAGTTTGTCCTAAATGCTCTAAAGAAGCACCAAGAGCTAAAAATTCTCCCAATGAATCCCAACGTAAATATCCTTCTTCTGTAAATTGCTCAACGTGTTTAGGGGCAGAACCTCCTGCACCTGTTTCGAACAATCCGCCACCATTCATTAACGGAACGATAGATAACATTTTAGCTGAAGTTCCTAATTCTAAAATAGGGAATAAGTCAGTTAAGTAATCACGTAAAACGTTTCCGGTTACAGAGATAGTGTCTAAACCTTTGATGATTCTGTCTAAAGTAAATTCAGTAGCAGCAATTGGGTTAAGGATACGAATATCAAGATTTGTTGTATTGTGATCTTTAAGGTATTTTTGAACTTTTGCAATCAATTCTCTGTCATGTGCTCTGTTTTCGTCTAACCAGAAAACAGCAGGAGTATCAGATAAGCGCGCTCTGTTTACAGCAAGTTTAACCCAGTCCTGAATAGGAGCGTCTTTTGCCTGACACATTCTGAAAATGTCATTAGCTTCAACGTTTTGCTCCATTACAACAGTTCCTTTATTATCAACTACACGTACAACTCCGTCAGCTTTTACCTGAAAAGTTTTGTCATGAGATCCGTATTCTTCTGCTTTTTGGGCCATTAAACCTACGTTAGGAACACTTCCCATTGTTTTAGGGTCAAAAGCACCGTGTTTTTTACAGAAATCGATCGTTGCAGTATAAATTCCGGAATAAGCACGGTCCGGGATCACAGCGATTGTATCTTGTTGTTTTCCTTCTTTGTTGTACATCTGCCCTGAAGTACGGATCATTGCCGGCATAGAAGCATCAACAATAACATCAGACGGAACGTGTAAGTTTGTAATTCCTTTATCAGAATTTACCATTGCAAGAGCTGGTCCGTTTTCGATTGCTTTCGTAATATCAGCTTCAACTTCTGCCTGTTCAGGTCTTCCGGCAATTTTTGCGTAGATATCACCTAAACCGTTTCTGGTATCAATATTTAATTCAGCAAATAAAGTTTCATATTTTTTGAAAAGATCAGCAAAATATACTTCAACGATAGCGCCAAAGATAATTGGATCTGAAACTTTCATCATAGTAGCTTTTAAATGCACAGAAAGTAAAACACCTTCTTTTTTAGCATCAGCAATGGCATCAGCAACAAAGCTTTTTAAAGCTTTTAAATGCATTACAGAACTGTCTATTATTTCACCTGCTTTAAGAGGAGTACTAGCTTTAAGAACAGTTGTTGTACCGTCTTTTGCAACGAATTCAATTTTTACATCATTTGCTTCTGCTACAGTAAGTGATTTTTCACTTCCGTAAAAGTCACCATTTGGCATAGAAGCCACTTTAGTTTTTGAGTCAGCAGACCACGCACCCATTGAGTGTGGATTTGCTTTTGCAAAGTTCTTAACAGCTCTTGGCGCTCTACGGTCAGAGTTACCTTCACGTAAAACCGGATTTACAGCAGAACCTAAAACTTTAGCATATTTTGCTTTAATTTCTTTTTCGGCATCGTTTTGAGGATCTTCCGGAAAATCAGGGATTTTGTAACCGTGAGATTGTAATTCAGCAATAGCTGCTTTTAATTGCGGTACTGATGCCGAAATGTTTGGTAATTTGATGATGTTAGCCTCAGGTTGAGTAGCCAGTTGACCTAATTCTGCCAATGCATCACCAGTTTTTTGAGCATCTGTAAGTACATCAGGAAAATTTGATAAAATTCTGCCTGCTAAAGAGATGTCTCTGGTTTCAATAGCGATACCAGCTGTAGCAGTAAATGCCTGAACAATTGGTAAAAAAGAATAAGTCGCTAACAATGGCGCCTCATCAGTTAAGGTGTAATAGATTTTTGAATTCTGTGTCATTTTTTTTTTTTTTTTTTATAATCGTATCACCAGAGAGTGGTGATGTAAAAGGTATATTCGGCTCAGAATGAGCGGAGCAAATATAATAAAAACAGTCCGAAAACGGTATAGTTTTCCCGAGAAATACCGAAATTATCAGATTGTTATTTCGGGGTCATTTAATTGTCAAATCGATGATTTTGGTATTAAAATATTACAGTTTTGATGAATCAGGGATGAAAGTGGAAGATTTCGAAAACCATAAACTGTATGAGTGATGTAAGTTTATTTTAATTTTTGCTTTTATAACTTTAAATAGAAAATTTAAGCATAAAAACGGCCTGAAAATAGTGTTTTGAGGTACCAGTATTTATACAAATTAATTTGAAATGATAGTTTTTTTGTATGAAAAATTGTAGTTTTGATTAAAATAAATTATCTGCAAAACAGGTTGTACGATACATTACTATTATGTTTTTTACGTATTGTTTCTTATTAAACTTAATTATTATCTTTGAATTATGAGCACACTAACAAAACCAAATCATATAGGGCGAAAAATAAGCCGTATTCGCGAACTTCGGGATATGAAGCAGGAAGCTTTGGCACAAGCTTTAGGGACAAATCAGCAGGCGGTTTCTATTTTAGAAAACAGTGAAACGATAGATGATGAAAAACTTGCAGAAGTTGCAAAAGCGCTTGGCGTAACTGTTGAAGCAATTAAAAGCTTTTCAGAAGAAAATATGATTAATTATTTTAATAGTTTCCACGACAATAGTATCAATAATGGTCATTTTGGAAATAATCATTGTACTTTCAATCCATTGGATAAATTAATTGAAACTTTCCATGAAAAAGAAAAGCTTTATGAACGTTTGTTACAAGCTGAAAAAGATAAAATCGAATATTTGGAAAAACTATTGAAAAAATAGAATACCAATTTTTCATTAAAATACAAACCGATGCTTTATGAGTGTCGGTTTTTTTATTTTGGGCGTGTCCCTCCGGGTCGGGCTATCCGTTTCAAGTCCTCGCACTTCCTTCGTCAGGCTGTGGGCTTTCCACTTCTATCCCTCACGCAAACCGTAAAACAAGAACTTTTTGTTTAAAAAGCAAAAGATTGAAACGTCCCGAAGCTCAATGTCATTAAGTTAAGCAAAAAGGATAAATGATTTAAGATTTTTGAGTAATGATTTTTGATTTCAGATGCGTGAAATAGCTTGTGCCGTTAGGCACTAAATATCGGTAGTTAATAGGAATCGGAATAGATCCAGCGTGCCGTAGGTACGCAATAGTTATGATTTTGTTGCGTACCTACGGCACGCCAACGTATTTCTAATCTATATTAACTACCAATATTTAGTGCCTAACGGCACATTTCTATAAAATTACGTAACAGTTTAATCAAGAAAGTAATTAGAAAACCCGTTTTTATCAGCGTTTTCGCTTTAGCTCCCGAAGTCTCGGGACAGTAAAATCAGCGTCTAATTTTGACGCGGATAAAACAGATTTACTTCGTAAAAACG